>NZ_QUGP01000003.1:0-323553 GCF_003479125.1 Eubacterium sp. AF19-12LB
GCTTCGGAAACAACAACTAAGAAACCGGAAACAACAAAGGCACCTGAGACAACAACTAAAGTAGCAGAGACAACAACAAAGGTACCGGAAACAACTTCATCTCATAAACCAATACAGGGATTGAATTCAAGATTATTAATAGGTTATTACCATACATGGGATAATTCAGGAAATCCTTTCATTAAGTTAAGAGATGTAGATAAGAACTGGGATGTAATAAATATATCATTTGCAGAACCTGTAAGTGCAGGAAGCACAGATGGAAAAATGAAATTCAATATTTCAGGACTTACAGCAGACTATACAAAGGCAGATTTCAAAAATGATGTGAAAGCATTACAGGCACAGGGTAAAAAGATTGTACTTTCAATAGGTGGATATGAGGGATATTTCTCATTGACATCACAGAGTGCAGTTAACCAGTTTGTAAGCGATATCAAATCAATTGTAGATGAATACGGATTTGATGGAATAGACATTGACCTTGAACAGTCATCAGTTCAGTTTGAAAGTGGAAAAGATACAGACATTAACAATCCAACATCACCAAAGATTGTTAACATGATTAATGCAATAAGAACAATTGTAAACAGTTATGGAGATGACTTCATTCTCTCATGGGCACCTGAAACATTCTACGTACAGTTAGGATATCAGTTCTATGGTGGAATAAATCAGTACTGTGATGCAAGAGCAGGTGTATATCTTCCAATGATAAATGCACTTAGAAATGAAACAACATATGTACATGTACAGCTTTACAATTCATCACCAATGATTGCAACAGATAATCAGTCATACAACATGGGAACAAAAGAAGGAATTGTTGCAATGTGCAACATGTTATTAAACGGTTTCTATGTAAATAACTATTATACAAAGTCACAGACAGCAGAAAAGTATTTTGCACCACTTAGACCTGATCAGGTAGTAATAGGTGTGCCTTCATCAGCAAGTGCTGCAGGAAGCGGACAGGTTTCAAATGAAACATTACAGAGTGCATTTACAGAATTAAACAATGCACATCCTGGATTAAGAGGAATTATGACATGGTCAATTAACTGGGATTCATCACAGAATAAGAACTTATTTGCACAGAGTAATGGTAGATTCCTTGATAGTCTTTCAGGAGAAGAAACAACAAAGACACCAGAGATAACAACAAAGGCACCAGAAACAACAAAGGTGGCAGAGATAACAACAAAGGCACCAGAAACAACAAAGGCACCAGAAACAACAAAGGCACCAGAAACAACAACTAAAACACCAGAAACAACAATTGATTCAGAATATCCACAGTGGAATAAAGATACAATTTACACAGGTGGAAACAGAGTTATATATAATGGAAAAGTATATCAGGCAAAATGGTGGACACTTGGAGATAATCCGGAAACATGTGGCCAGTGGGGTGTTTGGAAATATGTTGGTGATGCAACAGTAACACAGCCAACAACAAAGGCGCCAGAGACAACAACAAAGACAGTTGAGACAACAACTAAACAGGAAATAGTTTTAGATAAACCATTTGGATTAGTAGTAACTTCAACAGCAAATAACTCAATTACAGTTGTATGGGGCAGAGGCACAATTGATTTATATAATGTTTACATTGATGGAAAATTAGTATCAAATGCAGTAGCATGTGGCTCATACACATATACAGGTTATACAGCTGGAAGACATACAGTTGCGGTAACAACAACTTATAATGGAAAAGAGTCAGAAAAGACAGAAACTGTAGTAGATGTAAAAGGTCAGACAGAGACAACAACAAAGACAGTAGAGACAACAAAAGCACCTGAGACAGAAGCAACAACAGCTAAAAGTGAAGAAACAACTAAGGCTGCTTCAGGCTATCCTGAATGGGTAAATGGAAAAGTTTATGTAAAAGGTGATAAAGTGTCTTATAACGGAAATGTTTATGAAGCTCAGTGGTGGACAAATGGTGATAACCCTGAAACATGTGGCCAGTGGGGCGTTTGGAGATTGACAGACGGAACAACAACAAAACCGGCGGCAACAACAAAGCCTGTGGAAACAACAAAGACACCTGAAGTAACAACAAAAGCTCAGGAAGTAACAACATCAAAAGAAGAAGAAACAACTCAGGATAATAACTATACAGTTAACAAGAGTTTACCTGAACATATTGTTACAGGATATTGGCATAACTTTACAAATGGAGCTGCAAACTTAAAGTTAAGTGAAGTACCATCATACTATGATTTAATTTGTGTTTCATTTGCAGATTCAACATCAACACCTGGAGAAGTAACTTTTAGTGTAAATGGAGACTTAAGCAAGGCAGTTGGTGGATATACAGATGCACAGTTCATTCAGGATATTAAGACATTAAAGGAAAGAAATCAGCATGTAATTCTTTCTATTGGTGGTGCTGAAGGTACAATTTATATTACAAGTCAGGCAGCAGCAGATAATTTTGCAAACAGTTTAATTAAAGTAATTGAACAGTTTGGATTTGAAGGTGTAGACATTGACCTTGAAGGTGGAGCAGTAGCAGGAACGGAATATATTGCAGGAGCACTTAGAAAGGTTCATAACCATTTCGGCGACGAATTTATTATTACAATGGCACCTGAAACATATTATATGCAGAGTCCAACATCTAATTACTTTAAGTTAGCATTAGATATTAAAGATATTTTAACAGTAGTTAATATGCAGTATTACAATTCAGGTAGCATGGTTGGATACGGTGGAGGAGTTTATAGCTGTGGTTCAGTTGATTTCCTTACATCACTTGCAACATTGCTTATTGAAAACGGATTAAGACCAGATCAGGTCGGAATTGGTGTTCCATCATCAGCACCGGCTGCAGGAAGTGGTCTTGTATCTACAAATACATTAACATCAGCTCTTAATTGTTTAACAAAAGGAATGGCAAGTGGTGGAAGCTTTATGCCGCCTAAGACATATCCTTCATTAAGAGGTGTAATGACATGGTCAATTAACTGGGATGCATCTAATGGATACGCTTGGGGAAGCGCAATGGATAAGGCAATAGATACATTACCAAAAACAAAATAAAGGTATTAAATGTAGCTGGGGAGCTATAAAATATTGGGGTTTAAAGTAAGCCGTTTAAGTGAGAAATCACTTAGACGGCTTTTTCGATTTTTATGGCTGATTTCTTAATGCTAATTAAAAAAAGAAAATATTGTACAAATCATGCTTTAAAAAGAAACCAGATAATAGATTTAATATGCCGATTATAAAAAGTAATAATTTAAAATAATGTTTATATAGAAAATTTGAAAAATATATAAAATATAATTGACTACATAACTAAAATGTGATATTATTCTGAGTACCGAACAAATAACATAATATATGTATAATAACATGGCACACAATATGTATCAAAAATTGAACGATGAAAAGAGTGTTGAATAAATAATAATTAGTAGTTATAAGGCTTTTATCATCGCACTTAGGAAGAAACATAGCTGTGTAGTTCTTACCCGAAGCGTATAATATGTGATTATTTGGAATAAAGTATAGGAGGTAAATTATGGACATTTTTTTACAGGAACATGGTAAAACAATTTTCATTGCAGTATGCATTTTGCTGTTAGTGGGTGTTGCTTATGTTGTGGGACCGATTATATCAGATGCGATTAAGGGAATTGTAAACAGTTATGCAGGTTCTGTAACTTTTAACAGTGTAGCAGGAAAGATTAGTTAATTATAGGCGAAAGGGGAATACAGTTGAGAAAATTGTCATTGCCGGATAGGGCATTTGGAAAGTTATTACCATTTATTTATGACGATAACATTACGGACATCAATTATAGTCGTGAATTATGGGTGAATGATTTAAATAAGGGAAGGTATAAGATTGAGGGATTTACGTTAGATGAATTGTTTATACAACAGTTTTATACAAAAATAAGTAATTTAATGAATGTTCAATTTAACCAAAACAATCCATTATTAGAAGCGGAAACAGAAAATTTAAGAATTTCAATTTTGCATGATTCAGTTACAAATACAGGAATCAGTATAAGTATTAGAAAAACTCCTGCCGTAAGAAGAATAAGCAGGGAAAGTATTTTAGAAAGTGATTATTGTCCGGAAGTATTGGATATTTTTATGGAAAACGCCATCAAGGCACACTGCACTGTGATTGTTGGAGGGTTACCGGGAGTGGGTAAAACAGAATATGTAAAATATTTAACAAGTTATATTCCGGACTATGAAAGGGTGTATACAATTGAGGATAATCTTGAATTAAGATATTCGTCAATTAATCCGCAGAAAGATTGTGTGGAAATTAAGGTAAGTGATAATTTTGGATATGCTGATGCACTAAAGGCAAGTAAACGACAATTACCAACATGGGTTTTGCTTGCGGAGGCAAGAGGAGAGGAAGTTAAGTATCTTTTGGAAAATATTTCGGCAGGAGTACATTGTATAACGACAATTCACTTGGATGATGCAGGTAAAATACCCGATCGCTTAAGAAACATGGGACAGTCAGTTTATGAAAATGATGTTTATTCGTTTATTGATATTGGAATACAATTGCAGTCGGTAGTAAAACAGGGAGAGAAAATTTCGAGAAAAATAACACAAATTATTTGTTTGTCAAGATATGAGGATAGAAATGAAAAGACAATGATATATGAAGATGGAAGAATATTATGTAGAAAACTTCCACCTGAATTGATGAGAAAATTCAGAATGGCAGGTATTACAGATCCTTTTAAGAAAAGTGAAAATTAGGAGATAAATGAAAAAAGTAAAATATTTTAGAAAATACATATGTATTATAGCTATAGTTGTAGGAATAGCATTTGCGTATAAGTTAGAACTTCCAATAGTGATTGCTATAGGTGTAATAACAACGTTACTTATGCCTATGCTATATAAAGAAGAAAAAAAGAAAAGCTATTATAAGAAAAAATTTGAAGACTTAATAAGCTATATGGAGCAGATGTGCTATTCGTTTAAGAAAAGTGGAAAAATCAGACCATCTCTTATAGATGCACAAAAAATAAGTGATGGTGAGATGAAGGAAATAATTGAAGAAGTTATTGTAAATATTGATTCTAAAATGAATGAAGATATTTATGAGCAGGCACTTAAAATTCTCGAAGAAGAATATTATTGTAAAAGACTTATTTCACTTCATGAATTTATTATAAAAATAGAAAAACAAGGTGGAGAATTTGAAGAATATATAAATATTATTCTTAGCGATATAAAAGAGTGGAGTGATAGAACGGAACTTTTTAGAAGAGATATAGATAGGATAAGAAGAAACGTTCTTATATCAATTGGAGCTACACTGTTAACATGTGGATTTATGGCTTATCTTATACCAAAAGAATATTCATTTACAGGAAATATAGTATATCAGATAAGTTCGATGATTATTATTTTGATAATGCTTGTCATTTATATTTTTGTTTATAAGAAACTAAATATTGACTGGTTGAAAGAGGAGAGTTTTCTTAATCCTGAAATGGTAGATAAGTATTATGACTTAATTATGAAAAGCCAGAATGAAAAAATAAAATTTATGGACAAGTTGTCAATTAATAAAGTCAAAAAGAGAATGAGACGGGAAATATCGAAAGTATTTCCTGATTGGTTAAGGCAGGTAGCGTTGAATTTGCAACAGCAGACAGTACAGTCTTCAATAGAAAATTCATATGATGATGCGCCATATATTTTAAAAAGACCAATACGACATTTATTAATTGATTTTGAAGAATATCCAATAGGGATAGAACCTTATGATAATTTTCTTCAAGAACTCGATATGCCTGAAATACAGTCATCATTAAAAATGTTTTATTGCATAAATGAGTTAAGTAAAGAAGAAACTTATAAGCAGACAAATGCAATTATAGATAGAAATAATAAGATGTTAAAGCAGGCGGAAGAAATGAAAAATAAAGACAGAATTGGATTAGCAGGGACTTTGTCAGCAGGACCAATGATGGTAGGAGTTGTAAAGATAATTATTGATATGGTGCTTATGATTTTAGTATTTACGTCCGCATTGGGAAATGTAATGAATGGAGGATGAAAATGAAATTATTATTATCTGAATTAGGTCAGACTTTGATTTATGGAATATTATTTTTATTCATTGTTGCGGGATTTTACCATGTGTTACAGCAGGTTACATAGTTTTATGAGAGTAAAAATAATATGAAAATAAGTTTTTGATTTATAAAAATAGTAAAAGTCGAACCTTATATTATAAAAAGAACAAATGGAAGAATAGAGTAATTTGGGATAAAAGGAAGGTAGAGAATGGAGAATTTATTAGAAGAACATGGCGAGATAATTATAAGTGGAATTATTTCGGTAATATTAATAATTTTGTCTATTGCAATTATGTATACTGCAGCGGGAATGAATGTAGATTTTTTTACAAAACTGGTAGGAGGATAACGCATGGAAGTATTTTTAAGCGAACATGGACAAACTATTCAATATGCGGTAATTGGTGTAATTATTGTTGCACTTATTAGCATTATAACAAACACAAGTATTAAAAAAATAATGCCTACATACAACTGTGAAGGAAGTAATACTAACAGAGAGTTTTCGGAAGAATACAAAAAGAAATGCCCTATTATTGTAGGTGACGATGTTATATATGTTACATATTTAGATAAAAGTTTTGATGTGACAAATCAAATTAGTGCAAGGGATTATGATGGAAAAGATATAACAGATAAATTGAAAATATATGGAGATGTAGATGTGTTTCACAGAGGTGTATATAACATTAAATGTATTGTAAGAGGTGAAAGTGGCATTAAAAGTATTAGGAATATGAATGTTGTAGTGGAATAAGCAATGGTAATACAGATTGGCCTGGAAATAAAAAGTCAATGTTAAATTAGAGGAGGGAAAAGATGAAACTGGCAATAGAAATGTTTTCTATAGTTATAGTAGTAACAATAGCCTGTATAGTTTTTTCGTCGTATATAAGCACGGAAAATCAAAATGTAAAAGCGAGGGATTTTTATAATGTAGCAGTTAATCGTATAGAGGATAGTAATTGCGATGCACAAGTTATCAAACAATGTAAAGAAGAAGCCGGTGAAAAAGGATATATGTTGGTTACAGAAGATAATTCATTATCAGAAAATGAACTAAGTTGTTATGTTAGTATGGAATATAATATAACGTTTCCAATTTATCAAATGTTTGGAGAAAACAAGAGTAAAAAAGTTGTGATAGAGGGGTATGCAAGATGATTGGAAAATGGAGTGTAGTAATAGAAAAAAATATTTTGAAAGTATGCGTTGTGCTTGCTTTTTGCTGTATGGTTCTTTTGCAAAACAATGTTTATGGCGCGACTACAGAAAATGGAAGTAGAAGTAATCCGTATCTTGTGCAAACAGAAAGTAAATTAAAAAATATATTTAGCAATAACAAAAAAACAAGCGTAGTATATATTGCCATAGTTGGTAATATAAAAATTAAAGATGGAATAAAAGTAACTCAAGGAAGATATATGCTTTATTCATCAGGTGGTGAAAGAACTATTAGTAGAAGTAAAGACATAGGCGATGATGTAAATAAATCAGATAAATATTGTTTTAAAATCTCAGATGGAGCGGAAGTTCATTTTGGCGATGGAATGGGTGGATATAAGTTATATCTTGATGGGAAAAAGAATCAAATTTCTTTTGCAACAAAAGGGTTTATAAAAGTTGATGACAGTTCAACAGGAACGATTGGAAATGCATGTGTAGTAAAAAATGTTACTAATTATAATGGCGAGACGGAAGCAGGAGCGGTTAGAAGCACAGGAACATTGAATGTATATGGAATTATTCATGACTGTGATGGAGTAAAAGGCGGAGGAATTACCATTAAAGGCGGAGTGTGCAATATATGGCCCGGAGCACAAATATATAAATGTTTTACTCTAAGTCAGGGTGGTGGAGTATATGTTGGAAGTTATTCAGAATTAAGGATATATGATGGTGAAATTTTTGAAAATGAAGCATTAGAAGAAGGCGGAGGAATTTACATAGGTGGTTCTTCGCATTTATTAATGACTGCCGGAATAATACATAATAACAAATCAGGTGAGGAAGGTGGAGGCATATTTGGAACAGGATTAGGAACAATTGTAAATATAAATGATGGATGGATATATGGCAATGATGCCGGAGCCAGTGCCGGAGGCGTATTTTCAGGATATCAGGCAGGTCTTATTCTTGGGTCAGGCAGTACTGCACCGACAATTAGTGGAAATGAAGCAAGAGGAAGTGGTGGTGGAGTAAGATGCAATGGCGGTATAGGTGAAGGACATGGTGGATGTACGGTTATATATAATGCAAGGATTATAGGAAACACATCAGGAAATTTAGGAGGAGGAGTAGCCTGCGGTGATGATTCAAAAATAACTATCGAAGCAGTAAATATATTTAGCAACTCAAGCGTTGATAATGCGGGAGGATTATCCATAGGGAAGAATGTTGAGGATATAAATGGCGGAGCCATAAAACTTTATAATAGCATAATAGGTGAAAATGGAGCTACTGATAAAGGTGGTGGAATATGCACGGATTCTTCTGTTTTGATGAGAAATACCTCAATAAATAACAATTCTTCACGAAACGGAGGAGGCCTTTATATTGGCAATACAGCTACGGTTCATATGTGGATGGGAAGTTACATAAATAATAATTATGCATACAATAATGGCGGGGGTGTATATATAGGTGAAAAAGCTAACTTTTTACTGACGGACAATAACATATATCAAAATAATTGTGCTAAAAACGGAATGGGTGTGTATGTAAGAGGAAAGTTTCAAATGTTTAGCATAGCAAGTGTAGATGAAAGTAATGAAGTATATCTTACCAGACAGACATACATATCAATAATAGACAGATTGCTAAAACCTAGCGGATATGTTGCAGTTATAAGGACAACATTAACTGACCCGGGAACAATAATTGCACAGGTTGAATATAGTACAGATGCACAGAGTGAATTATATTATGTAGGTGATGCAGTTGCAGAATTAAATAACCAAAATTGTGTAAAAAAGTTTTCGGTACGAAATATTGGTGAAAATAAGCTTTTGAGACCAACCAAATTTGTAAAAACTTATGTGGATAATGAAATAATAATAAGTGAAAAATATGATGTTATATTTAATAAAAATACTTCTGAACGGGTTTTAGGAATGCCTGATAATCAGATTAAATTTTGGCAGGAAGACATAATAATAAGTGGTGTTACAGTCAGAAGAAATGGATATCATACAGTAGAAAATAAACATTGGAATTTCCAAAGTGACGGCAATGGAGCAACTTTAAAACCCGGTGGAATATTATATGCAAATGGAGACAGGGTACTTTATGCCCAATGGGAAAAAGAAAAAGTTATAAATTTATTTATAAATGCTACTGACAGATATTACGTAGTTAATCAAAATATAAAACTGGATATGAATGAGTTAGTTAAGAAAGTAAAAGTTACTGATGATACATATTCAAATAAAAAATATCCTATATACATAAAAAACATAATTGATGTATCAGGTAAAAATTATTATGAAAGAGGAAAGAATAAAGAATATGAAGATGTAAATAATTCAGATATTGTATTAACTGAGAAGTTTATGAACACAGAGTCTGTTGCAGCATTTATAGTGACGGTTTGTTCGAATGCCGGAAATAACAGCTCTTATGAAGAAAAAAAGTTTGGCGTATATATTGTAAATAATAATGACTACAATCCTGCAGTCAGATTTATTTCAAAAGATTATATTGATACATTAAATAAAAATTCTAAATGGAATCTTTCTATGCGGAACAGGCTAGAAGAAAGACTTAATAAAAAAGAAGGACAGGGAATGAAAAAGTATAAAATGTCAAAAGAAATGGTGAATGAAATTAAGAAAAACAGATGATGGCTAAATAATTACAGGAACCTTGGAGAGGGTATAAAAACTACTACTATAAAATTATGAGGAAAACAGATGAAGCAAATTTCAATAGTGATTGGATTAATTGTATCAGTTATGATTGTAAGTATGACTATTATGGCGTTAGAAGAAAATAGTTCAAGAGAAACAGAACTAAACAGAGCAGTCGCAGCGGCTGTAAAGCAGACAGTAAAAGCAAGTTGTGGTAAGAATAAAGAAATTAACAGTAATGACGATATGATAAATTTTTGTATGAATAATATTGCATATAATGTCAGTGGCACATCAGATTATGAAATAGAAGTCATGTCTGTTGATTACAAAGAAGGAATGTTGGATATAATAGTTACAGAAAAATATACAAATGTAGTGGGAAAAGAAAAAAAGATTACTATAAGAAAAGCTGCAATTTATGGATAAAATAAGTTGCAATAAAAGAGATAATAAACATTTTCTTTTTCAGAGTTGTAGAAATAGAAATGTTACAATGATATGATAATAACGAAAATAAATGACATTTTGTTAGGTTGAAAGGAATGTAGATAATATGAGAGATTATGTTATTGTAACAGATTCAGCAAGTGATTTGCCAAAAGAAATTTTACAGGAATATGATATTCCTTGCCTCCCTTTATATTATAGTATAGACGGAGTGATATACGGAGATGAAAAAAACATTGAACCGCATGAATTCTTTGAACTTATGAGAAAAGGTGCGATGCCTACAACGATGGGATGCAATCCGGAATATGCAACAGAGATGTTTAGAAGTATTTTGAATCAGGGAAAAGACATATTGCACATTGCATTTTCATCTGCATTAAGTGTTAGTTATAATTCAGCACGAATTGCAGCAGAGGACTTAAAAGAAGAATTTCCTGATAGCAATATCATTGTTATTGATTCAAAGGCTGCATCTTTAGGTCAGGGGCTTTTAGTTTATAAAGCAGCGACTCTAAAAAAAGAAGGAAAAAGTTTAGAAGAAGTAAAAGCATGGATTGAAGAAAATTTAAATCATATGTGCCATTACTTTACTGTAGATGATTTATTCCATTTACATAGAGGTGGAAGAGTATCAAAAACAACTGCAGTTGTAGGAACTTTAATACATGTAAAACCTGTACTTCATGTAACAAATGAAGGAGAATTAAAACCATTCCAGAATGTTCGTGGAAGAAAGAAAGCATTACAGAGTCTGGTTGATTCTATGAAAAAAGAAGGCGCAGGTTATGAAAATAAAGTAGCCTTTATTGTACATGGTGATTGTATAGAAGATGCCAATAAAGTAGCTGATAAAATAAAAGAAGAATGTGGGGTAGAAAAAGTAATCATAGGAATGCTAAGTCCTACGATTGGAACTCATGCAGGACCAGGAACAGTTGGTTTGTTCTTTATAGGAGAAAATAAATAAAAAATTTATTAATTGAAGTGATACCAAGATAAATACAGAGATGAAAATTACAAAAAGAATCTGTACCAGATTTTATGACTTTGGTATTGCATATATATTGTATACTATACACTAACAGCCAGGCTTCCAAAAAGTTTGGCTGTTAGTGTATAATTAACAAATCTAAAATAAACATATATATTATGAACCAGATATTTTTAATATGTGTGAAATTAATCCAATTTTATACTAACTTCTCCGGAAGAAAGAAGTTTTTCAGTTCCGTCTTCAAATCTGACAAGAAGATGACATTCATCGTCAATTGAAATTGCCTTTGCAGGCTTGTTACCATCTTTGTCAATAACAGTAATATTTTTTCCTAATAATATAGAGCGGTCAATATATTCTTTAAGGTAACTCTTTGATTCAAATGAATTGTAAAAGTCCATAAAGTAATTTAAGACATGAGCTAATAATTTGCTACGCTTGTTAATGGAATCGCTTTCTTTGTCAAATATAGCCGTAGCGACTTTGTTGATTTCTTCAGGAAATCCACCTTCAGGAAAACAAACATTAATACCAATTCCGACAATTGCATAGTTAAGTTTGCCTGTTTCCATATTAAAAGTAGCTTCAGTTAATATTCCACATACTTTTTTGTTATCTACAAAAACATCGTTGACCCATTTTATTTTTGCCTTTTTATCGGAAACATCTTCAATTGCCTTAGCAACTGCAACTGCTGCGCTTGTAGTTAAAAAAAGTGAATCACTGGCAGGAATATCAGGACGAAGTAGTATACTAAAATAAATTCCTGTATCGGCAGGTGAAACAAATTTTCTTCCCATACGACCACGACCTAAAGTCTGCTCACTGGCTACAAGAACAGTCCCTTCTGTTGCTCCATCTTCAGCCATTTCTTTTAAAACAGTATTAGTTGAAGAAATTGTGTCATACACGTGGATATCTAAAGGATATTTTAAGAATTCACCAATACTGTGCTTACTTAAAATATCATTTGATTGTTCAAGACAATAACCTTTATTTGTAGTAGCTGAAATCTTATAGCCTTCATTTTCTAAAGATTTGATTGCCTTCCAAATAGAATTTCTGCTAACGTTTAATTCTTTTGCAAGAGTAGCTCCTGAAAAATACCTTCCTTTATTTGCTTCAAGCATATGTAAAACTTCATCTTTAACGCTCATAATATTCCTCCTAATGCTTCTATAAGTATAACAAATATGAATAAAATATCAAATGAAGCCCGAAAATAAAATAAGAATTAAAATCAGATAAAAAAATTATTGCTATATAAAATTAGATAAAAAAATTATTGTTAATGAAGAAAAAAATTAAATGTGTTAGAATATAGAACGAGTATATCAGTTGAATAGATTTTTAGTTGAAGTTGATAATATATTAAGATAACACGGTGAATAGTATAAAATGATGGCACATTTACGTTAGAGTGAATGGTGAGTGATAAAATATAAGACATTTTTGACCGAACATCTTAAAAAAGAAGAATATTGTGGAAAGGAAAAGTTAATGGCAGTAAAAGATATTAAAGAATATGAAATTATAAAACAATATTATATGGAGGACTTAAATTCACAGGCTTATCTATTAAAGCACAAAAAGACAGGAGCAAGAATTGCGTTATTATCAAATGATGATAATAATAAAGTTTTTAATATTGGTTTTAGAACACCGGTAAATGACGATACAGGAGTACCACATATAATAGAACACACAGTCCTTTGCGGTTCAGATAAATTTCCGGTAAAAGACCCATTTATTGAACTCGTAAAGGGGTCACTTAATACATTTTTAAATGCAATGACATATCCGGACAAGACTGTGTATCCGCTTGCAAGTTGTAATGAAAAAGATTTTCAAAATATAATGGATGTTTATTTGGATGCAGTATTTAATCCACAAATATATAATCATCAGGAGATTTTTAAGCAGGAAGGATGGCATTACGAGTTAGAATCACCGGAAGATGAGTTGAAAATAAATGGTGTAGTTTATAACGAAATGAAGGGAGCATTTTCATCAGTAGCAGGAGTTCTTGACAGACAGGTATTACATTCACTTTTTCCGGATACAACATACGGCTTTGAGTCAGGTGGGGATCCGGTATCAATACCTGATTTAACTTATGAAGAATATTTGGATTTTCATAGAAAATATTATCATCCGTCAAATAGCTTTATATATTTGTACGGAGATATGGATATGGAAGAAAAACTCCGTTTTATAGATAAGGAATATTTGAGCAAATATGATACATTAGAAATAGATTCTGAAATAAAAATGCAGAAACCATTTGATAAACCGGCAGAGGTTGAAAGTTACTACCCTATATCAGATGGTGAATCAGAAGAAGACAATACTATTTTGTCATGGAATGTAGTTTTAGACACAACACTTAATAAAGAAGAAGTGTTGGCGTTCCAGGTACTTGATTATGTACTTATGACAATGCCGGGTGCAGTTTTAAAACAAAAGATTATAGATGCAGGCATAGGAAAGAACGTAGAAAGCACATATGAGTCAGGAATTTTACAACCATATTGGTCTATAGTAGCTAAATATGCAAATTATGAAGATAAGGATAAATTCAAGTCGATAATAAAAAGTGGATTAGAAGAAATAGTACAAAATGGTATCGAAAAAGAAAGCCTTATTGCTACAATTAATAATTTGGAATTTAAATATCGTGAAAGTGATTTTGGACGTTGGCCAAGAGGATTAATGATTGGCCTTCAGATGTATGAAAGCTGGATTTACGATGAAAATCAGCCATTTATATATGTAGAATGCAATGAAACATATGCATTTTTAAAGAAAATGGTTGAAACAGATTACTTTGAAAATTTAATTGAAAAGTATGTTCTAAACAGCAAAATTGAATCAACAGTAGTGCTTAAGCCTAAGAAGGGTCTTGTAGCAGAAACTGAAAAAGAATTAGCTGATAAGTTAGCTGCAAAAAAGGCAACTCTTTCAAATAGTGAAATTAATAAGTTAGTTGCAGATACAAAGGCATTAAAGAAGTATCAGGAAGAACCATCGCCGGAAGAAGACCTAAAGAAAATACCGATGTTGGAAATAAGTGATATTGACCCTGAACCAAGACCTATAAAGTCTCAGATAAGAGAAATTAATGGAATACCTACGGTTTATTATGACTGTTTTACTAACGGAATAGGTTATGCAATATTGTCATTTGACTGTAAAAATATACCTACGGAACTTTTACCATACATTGGTTTACTGAAAAATACTGCCGGATATATGAATACGGAAAACTATAATTACACTCAGCTTGCAAATGAAATAAATAAAAATATTGGTGGAATATATGTTGATGCAACATTATATCCGGATGCAATTGAAAAGAATAAGTTCGAACATCGAGTTGAAGTTAATTTTAAGTCGATGATAAGCAGAATGGATAAGGCATTTGAAATTGCAAAAGAAGTTATGCTTACTACAAAATTTGATGACTATAAGAGATTAAAAGAAATTATCGATGAAATAAAAGCAAGACTTCAGAATACACTTATGGAAAGTGGAGATTCTGCTGCAGCACTTAGAGCAGGCTCATATTTCTCAGAGACGATGTATAGAAGGGAAAATTATGCTGGAATTACATTTTACAAATTTATTGAAGATATAGCCAACAATTTTGAAAATGTAAAAGAGGAAGTAGCAGCAAAATTAAAATTGCTTACAGAGTATGTTTTTAGAAAAGAAAATCTTGTTATCAGTTATGTATGCAAGGATGATGAATATGACAGTTTACCGGGATTAGTGGAAGATATGACAGATTCATTATATGACAAAGAACCTGACAGTAGTATATTGAGTAGCGATAAAGTGGAAAAATTTGCAAAGAATGTATTAAATGAAGGATTTAAAACATCAAGTCAGGTGCAATATGTAGTAAGAGCAGGACAATTTGATACAGACAAATATCCATATACAGGAACTTTATCAGTACTTAAAACTATTTTAGTTTATGAATATTTGTGGAATAACGTAAGAGTAAAAGGTGGCGCGTATGGCTGTAGCAACTTCTTTACAAAACAGGGTGTTGCAATGTTTACATCTTACAGAGACCCTAAATTAAAAGAAACAAATGAAATCTATGAAAATGTTGTGGATTACATCAATAATTTTAATGCCGGTGACAGAGATATGCGCAAATTTATTATCGGAACTATAAGTGAATACGACCAGCCACGCACACCGTGTAGCGAAGGTGGAAGATTGTTAACATTGTATTTTAACCATAATACTTTTGAAAATCTTAAAAAAGAAAGAAGTCAGGTGTTAAGTACTACAACAAATGCAATCAGAAACTGTGGAAGCCTTGTTGCAGATGCACTTAAAGAATATTATGTTTGCGTTATTGGAAACGAAGGAAGAATAGAAGAAAACAAAGATATGTTTAAAAATATCTACAATTTATTTGAAAATAAAAATTAAAAGATAAATGCAAATATAAATGAAAAATAAATGAAAATATAAATGAAAAATAAATGCAAATCAGATGATAGAATGTAAATAAAGTATAAAACAAAAGTTTGGAAATGGAGAACAAATGGAAAATAAAGAGTACAAATCAGGATTTGTTGCATTAATAGGAAGACCGAATGTTGGAAAATCTACATTAATGAACAAAATAATAGGACAGAAAATTGCTATTACATCAAATAAGCCGCAGACAACGAGAAATAAGATTCAGACAGTATATACATGTGATCAAGGACAAATTATATTTCTTGATACACCGGGTATTCATAAGGCAAAAAATAAATTAGGTGAATATATGGTAAATGTGGCTGAAAAAACATTAAAAGAAGTAGATGTTATTTTGTGGCTTGTTGAACCTAGTACATTTATTGGGGCAGGTGAACAGCATATTGCCGAACAGCTTAAAGACATAAATGTACCTGTAATTCTTGTAATTAATAAAATAGATACTGTTAAAAAAGAAGAAATTTTGGTATTTATTGATGCGTACAGAAAAATTCTTGATTTTGCAGAAATAATTCCTGCATCAGCATTGAGAGATAAAAATGCTGATGAAATAGTAGAATCTATTTTTAAATATCTGCCACAGGGACCTCAGTATTATGATGAAGACACAGTAACTGACCAGCCAATGCGTCAGATTGTGGCTGAAATTATAAGAGAAAAGGCATTGCATGCTCTAAATGAAGAAATTCCGCATGGAATAGCTGTTACAATTGAAAAAATGAAAGAAAGAAAAAACGGCAAAATTACTGATATAGAAGCAACAATTATATGCGAAAGAGATTCTCATAAAGGCATAATTATCGGAAAACAGGGTAGTATGCTTAAAAAGATTGGAAGCAATGCAAGATATGAAATAGAACAAATGCTTGAAATGAAAGTTAATCTTCAGTTATGGGTAAAAGTTAGAAAAGAATGGAGAGACAGCGATTTGTTATTGAAGAATTACGGATATAATGAAAAGCAGCAGTAAAATACAATTTTTAAAAATATAAGAAATTTTTTTAATGTAAGAAATTTCTGCTATTAAAGCCGTGTCTATGCGGCTTTTAGCATTTATTAAATATTTAGTGATTTGAGTTAAGAAAGGAGAGGCACGATTATGGTTGAAACAGTAACAGCTATGGGAATTGTAATATCAGCAATGCCGATGGGTGAATATGATAAAAGAGTTGTGCTTCTTACAAAACAATTTGGAAAGATAACGGCTTTTGCAAGAGGGGCAAGACGACCTACAAGCCAGTTCCTTTCGGGAACGCAGCCTATGAGCTTTGGCGAATTTACCATGTATCGTGGAAGAAATTCATACACTATAACAAATGTAAAAGTGACAGAATATTTTGGCGGTGAAATGACCAACATTAATAAAATGTATATGGGAATGTATTTTCTTGAAATGGCGGACTACTATGGAAGGGAAAATATAGATGGAACAGAGACGTTAAAATTAATCTATCTTTCGCTTAAAGCACTGCAAAATGATTCTATTCCTGACAAATTGGTAAAAAATATATATGAACTTAAATCGCTTGTGATAAACGGGGAATATCCAAATGTGTTTACCTGTGTAAATTGTGGCAATAATAGTGAACTGGATTATTTTGATTTGAGAAAGAATGGCATGATTTGTTCTAAATGTCATGGAAATTTGTCAAAAGATAAATTAGTATCGCAATCGGCAGTGTATGCGCTTCAATACATAATTTCATCGCCACTTAACAAATTATATACATTTAATGTAAAAGATGAGGTGTGGCAGGAAATAAATGGAATTATAGAAAGTTATTTGAAAGAACACATAGAAAAACAATTCAAAACTCTGGAATTTCTGGAAATTAGTTATTGAAAATAATGAGTATACAATGTAAAATTAGGTATTGCGAGGAGGAGCGGATATGCTTAAGAAAAAAATTATATCATTGCTTATGGTTATGACAATAGCTCTTACATTTGTCGGGTGTGACAATAAAGTTGGAGATATTGCTTTAGAAAAAGGCCAGACAGCAATTCATATTTCAAAAGATGGTAAAGTACAGTACGGAGTAGCAGAGTCATTCGATAAAGATTATTATGACAAGAAGGAACTTAAGAGTACTGTTGAAAATGAAGTCGATGAGTTTAATTCAGATAGTGATGCATCAGGAAAAGATGCACTTTCTTTAAAGTCAATGGATGTAAAGAAAGATGTTGCGACTATGATTATGGAATTTGCATCAACTACAGACTTTGGAACATATATTTTAAAATATAACAATCCTGATAAAGGAACTTTCTATATAGGTGACATAAGTGACAATGAAGATTGTGAAATTAAGGGGAAATTTTATGCCCCTGACAATAAGAAAAAATCAGTGTCAGAAGACAAGATTAGTGATTTAGATGATAATATTTTGATTGTTAATGAACAGATGAAAGTCCAGATTGAAGGAACAGTAAAGTATGTGAGCGAAAACTGTAAAATCAGTGATGGCGTGGTAGAAACAGCGAAAACTGATGACGGAATAAGCTATATTGTATATACATTAAAATAATAATGATAATAAAAAGATGCCCTATGGATTGCTTAGTATTTCCTAACGTGGCATCATAAAAAATAAAAGGTGGAGAAGTATCATGGAAAAGACAATGGAAAAAATCGTTGCAGTTGCAAAAAGCAGAGGATTTGTATATCCGGGTTCAGAAATTTATGGTGGACTTGCGAATACATGGGATTATGGTAACCTTGGTGTAGAATTAAAGAATAATGTTAAAAAAGCATGGTGGAAGAAATTTATTCAGGAAAACCCATATAATGTAGGTGTTGACTGTGCTATTTTAATGAACCCTCAGACTTGGGTTGCATCAGGACATCTTGGTGGATTCTCAGACCCTCTTATGGATTGTAAAGAATGTCATGAAAGATTTAGAGCAGATAAACTTATTGAAGATTATATGGAAGAAAATGGAATTACAATAGAAGGTTCTGTTGATGCATGGTCACATGAAGAAATGGCTAACTACATAGAAGAAAAGAACATTGCATGTCCAACATGTGGTAAGCACAATTTTACAGAAATTCGTGAATTTAATCTTATGTTTAAGACATTCCAGGGTGTAACTGAAGATGCTAAAAATACAGTATATTTAAGACCTGAAACTGCACAGGGTATTTTTGTAAACTTTAAGAATGTACAGAGAACTTCAAGAAAGAAGATTCCATTTGGTATCGGTCAGGTTGGTAAATCATTTAGAAATGAAATTACACCTGGTAACTTCACATTCAGAACAAGAGAATTTGAACAGATGGAACTTGAATTCTTCTGCGAACCGGGAACAGACTTAGAATGGTTCCAGTATTGGAGAGGATTCTGCCGTGACTGGTTATTAAGTCTTGGAATTAAAGAAGATGAAATTAGATTAAGAGATCATTCACCTGAAGAATTATGTTTCTACTCAAAGGGAACAACAGATATTGAATTCTTATTCCCGTTTGGATGGGGCGAACTTTGGGGAATCGCTGATAGAACTGATTACGATTTAACTCAGCATCAGGAATTATCAAAGCAGGATTTATCATATTTTGATGATGAAAAGAAAGAAAGATATGTTCCATATGTTATTGAACCATCACTTGGTGCTGACAGAGTAACACTTGCATTCCTTTGTGCAGCATATGATGAAGAAAATATCGGAACAGAAGAAAAACCGGATATGAGAACAGTTATGCATTTCCATCCGGCTATCGCACCTGTTAAGATCGGTGTACTTCCATTATCAAAGAAGTTAAATGAAGGTGCAGAAAAGGTATTTGCAGAACTTAGCAAATTATATAACTGTGAATATGATGACAGAGGAGCAATCGGTAAGAGATATCGTCGTCAGGATGAAATCGGAACACCTTGGTGTGTTACTTATGATTTTGATTCAGAAGAAGATGGAGCAGTTACAGTTCGTGACCGTGACACTATGAAACAGGAAAGAATCAAGATTGAAGATTTAAAAGCATACTTTGAAGAAAAGATGGCATTTTAATTGGAATTGTCAGCATATAACATGCAAAAGTATGTAAGACATATTTAAAAACAATTATCCTTAATGGATATAAAATATGATTTTAAATAATAACAGAGTTGAAATTCATATTGGATTTTAGCTCTGTTATTTTTTATTCTTTGCTAAAAAGTGAAAACTTAACTTATAATTAAAAAATAAATGCAATAAAAAATATGACCTCTTCGTTTAATAAGTATAAGACAACAAAGAAAACAAAGATTTTTAAGGAGGGTATCTATTATGAAATCAAAAGTATTATTATCAGGGGCAGTAGCCTTAGCTATGGCAACAGCAGTTATGGGACCTGTTGCAACCAAAAGTGTTAATGTGTATGCAGCAGAAACAACACAAAATCAACAGGCAACACAAAATCAGGAAACAACGAAGAACGTTGAGGCATCTAAAAATGTGTTAACCGGAAAATGTGGTGACAATGCAACGTATACATATGACAAAGACGCGAAAACAATTGTAGTTTCAGGAACAGGTGCAATGTGGGATGATATGGAAATACTTGGCAATTATGATTCTGTAAAAAGCATAACAATCGAAGATGGAATCACATGTGTTGGCGAAAATGCGTTTTCAACCTTAAGTGTAGAATCTATAAAGATTGGAAAAGATGTCCAAACAATAAAAAGAAAAGCATTCGGATTTGTTTGGGGCGAAGAAACAGCAATAATACCTGCAAATGTAAAGACTATCGAGCAAAATGCATTTGCAACTATTAAAAACATTGAATTTATGGGAGATATTGATGGTTTTGAAAATGGAATCGTTGAAAGTAATACGGACGATATTAACAGTGTAATTTTGCATGGGACAGCAACAAAACTTGGTATGATATTTAAAAATTCACCAATATATAAAGTGATAATTGCACAGGACAATACAAAATCTACTTTTGATAAAGGATGTATATTGTCAGCAGACAAAACAAAATTGAATTATTACATAGGAACAAATGACAAAGTTGTTATTGCTGATACAGTAGAAGAAATTGATGCAGGGGCTTTTAGAAAAAAATTAGTTAAAAGTGTAAAATTAGGTGAAAATGTTAAAAATATAGGTGAACAGGCTTTTTATAGAACATATGACCTTGCATCATTTGTTTCAAATAAAAAATTAGCATATATTGGAGACAAAGCGTTTGCAAACTCAACATTAAAGAAATTTGCTTTTGATACAAAACCAAAAATGGGAGAGAAAGTATTTTCTAGAAATTCAAGTATTACATATTCAAAAGGTCTGAAAAAGGCTGGTACATCAATTGAATTTGCAAAGTTACGCAAAAAGAAATACACAATAAGATTTGCAAAAGTAAATGGAGCTACAGGATATGAAGTTAAGTTCAAAAGTGCAAAATACAAAAAAACATTTACGACCAAAAAGAATATGTTTACTAAAGCAGTTTCAAAAAATGATGTAAATAAAATGGGCATCACGAATGGAATAGAAGAAGATGGAACATGGACAGCAGGTACTGTAATGGTAAGACCTTATAAAGTAGATAAAAAGAAAAAAATCTATGGGAAATGGTCAACAAAAACATTAGTTTTATATTACGAATAACAGACTATGAAGTAGAAGAAACAATAAAACATAATAAGTATAAAAGCGTAATAAGCTAAAACATAATAAAAAGTAACAAAAAACAAAAAATAAGATAAAATATGATGCCTACGGATTGTTCCGTGCTGCGCACTACCACAATCCTACCCAATATTCGCATATCGCGGGAATTATCCCGCTTTTATGCTCATATTGAGGCGGGTCCCAAGGTCTTTCACCCACTTATGAGCAAGCTCATGTGTGTGAGAGACCTTTTGACCCTGGCATCATAATAAATTACAATGTTATGTTAAAATTATTAATGTAGCCCTTATTTGCATAATCTATTATTCCAAAAATTTCACCGATTGCTCTTTCGTATCCGGCAGGAGTTTTATACCAGTTTTCTTTAGTTGTGAAAGAGTCATTAACTGGGCATGGAATGATATTTATATCTTTAGAAAACATTTTGTCAACTAATAAAAGGCATCTTTTCATGTGGAATGTGGTGGTAATTAAAGCAATCTTGAGAGATGGATAATTTTCCTGACTTTTAATAATTCTATAAGCATTTTCTAAACTATCAATTGTTGAAGTGGAATTATATGCTGTGTAAATATTTAAAGAAGGTATTCCTGCTTTTACAGCATATATTTTCATGAGATCAGCCTCCTGATAAATTCCAGAGTCAGTAAGCATTTTGCCTCCGGAAAAAATAAAATTTTTAACAAGTCCTTTATTATACAAAGCCACAGCCCTTGGCACACGATATTTAACAGCACTATAGCTACCCATAACGATTCCCATATCCGAATTGGTGTCTGAATATTCTATATTTTCAAAAAGCATTGAATTTATTAAATCCCTGGAAATATCTTTATATTGTAAATCAGAAACGTTCATTAACAATCCTCCAAATCTGTAAGAGAAACATCAAAGTTTATATGTACATATTCCCTTAATATAGTATATGAAAAAAAGTGAAAAATGTAATATTGAGTATATAAAAAGAGCAAACGACAAATTGCATTCGAACCATTGACAATTTGAATAAATTGTAATGAAAATAAATTTGAAAAATGATAATATTATAGTTAAATAAAAACAAAATAATGGAACGAAAGAAAACAGAAAGGAGTGCAACTAATGAGAAAGAGAATAGCTGTAATACTTTGTGCATTATGTGTTACATTGGCATTTGTCGGATGCGGTAAGAAACAAAAGGAAGAAAAGACAACGGAAACAAATGTAACAACGACAACTGAGCAGACAACTATAGAGGAAACGACCGAACAGGAAACATTTAGATATTCAGTAAAATATGAAGCTGTAATTGATACATCAGACCTTACAGATCAGGAAACGTCTGATATGATTTCAAATTTGCGAAACATTGCGCAGGAAAATAATATGAAGATAGGCTTGGGGCAGGCAAGATATCAGGAATTAGTATTGGAGATTACCTGTTTTTATAATGATGAATCCATAACAGTTAATGAAGTAAAAGAAAAGCTATTGTCAGGGTTAACTATTAAGTCGATTCAATAAATTTATATCTACAATAAATTAGATAATGTGATAAAATAGTGTTATCGATAACATTATCAAATGAACGAATTAATTAGAAAACAATTAGGAGAGAACAATGGCAATAACAATTAAAGACATTGCAAAAGCTACAGGTGTATCGACAATGACCGTTTCACGTTTTCTCAACGAACCGGAAAAATTAAAACCATCAACTTATGAGAAAGTAAAAAAGGCAGTAGACGAAATGGGATATGAACCTAATCAGGTTGCCAGACTTTTGCAGACAAACAAAACAAACATTATATGTGTATATATTGCAAATGGAATTGACCCTCTGCATCCTTTTACACTAAGAGCAATTTCAGGAATCGGAGAAAAGTTAGGACTTGAAGGTTATTCAATGCAGATATGTAGACATGATTACAAAAAAGTTAAATGTGATGGCGTAATAGCCATGGGTATGACTGAGCGTGAAGAAGATGAAGTGATGAAGTGGTTTAAGGATAAGCCTGTAATTGTATTTGGAAATAGCAGTTACAAGAATAATTGGATTGACATAGACAATTATAAAGGTGGATATATTGCCACAGAACATCTTCTTAAACGCGGTTATAAGAAAATTGCAAATATTGGAATAAGAAGTGAAGAAAAATACACGCAGGACAGATTAAATGGATATATGGATTGTATGAGAGATTACCATATGGATATACCACAATCGGGAATAATGAGAGTGTGTAATAATGAAGACGATGGATATTTGGCAGCTTCAAGAATTTTGAAAAATGCAGATGTTGATGCGATAGTTTGTGCCAGTGATGCTTTAGCACTTGGAGTAATGAGATGTGCCGTTAAGATGGAAATAAATGTTCCTAATGAACTTGGCGTTACAGGATTTGATGGATTAGGATATGAAAAATTAGTAACACCTCATATCACAACGGTAGAACAACCTGTATATGCATCAGGAATAGCTTTGGCAGAATGTATTGTCAATATATTGCGAAATAATGACTATTCAGAAACCGAAAAATTTATTAAACCAATTTTGAATATTAATGGATCAACAAAATAATGTGTGTCGTATGAAGTTTAGTAAGATTTGATGAGTTTTAGTGATTTTTTGTGGTAACATATGGCAAATGAACTTGACTATCAAATGCCTTATGTTATAATGTTTTATAGGGATTTTTGCCCAATTTTTGTGCGCAAAAATACCGATATTAGAAAATATGAGTTGGTTAAAGAGAGCCATTCTCCACAACTCATAAAATAAATACTAAAGTTTTAGGAGGAAAAATTAATGGCAAACAAATGGGTATACCTTTTTAGCGAAGGTAACGCAAACATGCGTGAACTTCTTGGTGGAAAAGGTGCTAACCTTGCAGAAATGACAGGTTTAGGACTTCCAGTACCTCAGGGATTCACTATTACAACAGAAGCTTGTACTCAGTACTATGAGGACGGTAGAGAAATTAACGAAGAAATTCAGGGACAGATTAACGAGTATATCGTAAAGATGGAAGAAATCACAGGAAAGAAATTCGGTGATAAGGAAAATCCATTACTTGTTTCTGTTCGTTCAGGAGCTAGAGCTTCTATGCCAGGTATGATGGATACAATTCTTAACCTTGGTCTTAACGAAACAGTAGTTAACGCAATTGCTGAAAAGTCAGGAAATGCCCGTTGGGCATGGGACTGCTACAGAAGATTCATCCAGATGTATTCTGACGTAGTTATGGAAGTTGGTAAGAAGTATTTTGAAGAACTTATCGACAAGATGAAAGCTGACAGAGGTGTTAAGCAGGACGTTGAACTTACAGCTGATGACTTAAAGGAATTAGCAGCACAGTTCAAGGCTGAATATAAAGAAAAAATCGGAGAAGACTTCCCAGATGATCCTAAGGAACAGTTAATGGGAGCTATCAAAGCCGTATTTAGATCATGGGATAACCCACGTGCTAACGTTTACCGTCGTGACAACGATATCCCTTATTCATGGGGAACAGCTGTTAACGTACAGTCAATGGCATTTGGTAACATGGGTGATGATTGTGGTACAGGTGTTGCATTTACAAGAGATCCAGCAACAGGTGAAAAGAAGCTTATGGGTGAATTCTTAAAGAATGCTCAGGGTGAAGACGTTGTTGCCGGTGTTAGAACACCAATGCCAATCGCTCAGATGGAACAGGAATTCCCAGAAGCATTTGAAGAATTTGTAAAGGTTTGTGAAACACTTGAAAACCATTACAGAGACATGCAGGATATGGAATTTACTGTTGAAAACAGAAAACTTTACATGTTACAGACAAGAAATGGTAAGAGAACAGCTCAAGCTGCTTTACAGATTGCTTGTGACCTTGTTGATGAAGGCATGAGAACAGAAGAAGAAGCTGTAGCTATGATCGATCCTAGAAACTTAGATACATTACTTCACCCACAGTTTGATGCTGCTGCTCTTAAGGCTGCTACACCAGCTGGTAAGGGACTTGGAGCTTCTCCGGGAGCTGCTTGTGGTAAGGTTGTATTCACAGCTGATGATGCTGTTGAATGGAATGCAAGAGGAGAAAAGGTTGTACTTGTACGTCTTGAAACATCTCCAGAAGATATCACAGGTATGAAGGCATCACAGGGTATCTTAACAGTTCGTGGTGGTATGACATCACACGCTGCCGTAGTTGCTCGTGGTATGGGTACATGCTGTGTATCTGGTTGTGGCGACATCGCTATGGACGAAGAAAACAAGAAATTCACTTTAGCTGGAAAAGAATATCATGAAGGAGATTTCATCTCAATCGATGGTTCAACAGGTAACATCTATGATGGAATTATTCCTACAGTTGATGCTAAGATCGCTGGTACATTTGGACGTATCATGGGATGGGCTGATAAATATAGAACACTTAAGGTTAGAACAAATGCTGATACACCAGCTGATGCTAAGAAAGCTAGAGAACTTGGTGCAGAAGGTATCGGTCTTTGCCGTACAGAGCATATGTTCTTCGAAGAAGACAGAATTGCAGCATTCAGAGAAATGATCTGTTCTGATACAGTAGAAGAAAGAGAAGCAGCTCTTGAAAAGATTCTTCCATATCAGCAGGGAGACTTCGAAGCACTTTACGAAGCACTTGAAGGTAACCCAGTTACAATCAGATTCTTAGATCCACCTCTTCATGAGTTCGTTCCAACTGAAGAAGAAGATATTAAGAAACTTGCAGATGCACAGGGTAAGACAGTAGAAGAAATCAAGACAATCATTTCTTCACTTCACGAATTCAACCCTATGATGGGACACAGAGGACTTCGTCTTGCTGTAACATATCCTGAAATTGCTAAGATGCAGACTAAGGCTGTTATCCGTGCAGCAATTAATGTTCAGAAGAAACATAGTGATTGGACAGTTAAGCCGGAAATCATGATTCCATTATCATGTGATGCTAAAGAATTAAAATATGTTAAGGATATCGTAGTAGCTACAGCTGATGCTGAAATCGCAGCAGCAGGTGTTGAACTTGAATATCAGGTAGGTACAATGATCGAAATCCCAAGAGCAGCTCTTACAGCTGATGAAATCGCTAAGCAGGCAGACTTCTTCTGCTTCGGTACAAACGATTTAACACAGATGACATACGGATTCTCAAGAGATGATGCTGGTAAGTTCTTAGATGCTTACTATGATGCTAAGATCTTCGAAAACGATCCATTTGCTAAGTTAGATCAGGTTGGTGTTGGTAAGTTAATGGAAATGGCTATCAAACTTGGTAAGCCAGTTAACCCTAACCTTCACGTAGGTATCTGTGGAGAACACGGTGGAGATCCATCTTCAGTAGAATTCTGCCATAAGATTGGTCTTGATTATGTATCATGTTCACCATTCCGTGTACCTATCGCAAGATTAGCAGCAGCTCAGGCAGCTATCGCTAACAAGTAATACACTGACAAGTGAAAAGAATATAATTACTTAAAATAATGAACTCCTGTATACCAGAAATGGTGTGCAGGAGTTTTTTAACATAAAATTAAGCTGTGCTACATTCTGCTTTAGGGAAGGATGAAAAAGGTTATTTAATGGATACATGTCTAACAGCGCAAGATAGATATAAGGCATATTTAGACTATTTTGAAATAAAGTATGAAAAGAATTGAAAGGAGAGAACGATGAAAGTATTACTGGGAACAACTAATCCGTCAAAGGTAAAGAGGTTTTCTAAACTGTTAGAAAATTGTGATATAGAATTTATAACATTAAAAGATTTAGAGATAGAAGATGAACCGGATGAGACAGGAAAAACGCCGGAAGAAAATGCAATATGCAAAGCAGGATATTATGGCAAATATTTTGACTTGGTGATTTGTAATGATTCGGGATTGTATTTTGAGGAACTAAGTTTAGAAGATGAGAGACAACCGGGATTAAATGTTAGGACTCCAATGGGAATGAACAGATTATCAGATGAAGAAATGATTGAGTATTATTCAAATCTTATAGGAGAGCTTGGAGGAAAGGTATCTGCCTATTACCTGGACGGTATAGCTGTTTATAACAATGGTAGGATTTCATCATTTATGGATAGAGAGTCAGCAAAAAATGTAGGGGCTTTTTATATGATAGATAAAGCATCAACTAAAAGATTTGAGGGCTGGCCACTTGATTCTTTGTCAATTAGTAAAGAGACAGGAAGATATTTTGTTGATGGCAGTGATTCTGAAAGTAAGGAAAATATAATATATGGCGAGTATGAAAAGAGAATAGTAGGATTTTTAAAGGAAGCATTGGGGATAAAATAAGTATGATATCCAGCAATTCGGATAGCAATTGCTGACAGTACTATATAAATCTGTGTTATAATGTGTATGGAAAAGAGGAAAAGGTGCGTATTACAATGTCAAAATTTAAAGATAAATTTCATCTATCTCCTGAACAGAGTCTAATTTTTGCAAAGAAAAGAATGGATGAAAACATATATTGTGGAATGAAAATGGAAAACAGAGCAGTAACTTTTCCGCAAACACAGACAATTTTAAATGGTGTGAATGTTCCAAATGTACAACTTGACGATATTCAGGCAATTTTGAACATGCGTGATGCATGGAAATTTCTTTTAAATACGGTAAATGAAGAAGTTACATTTGATTATTGGTGTAAGTTGAATGGATATATTGCGAGAAATGAAGCTTTGGAATGGGGAAAACTACGGACAGGAACAGTTGGTATTTCAGGAACGGATTATGAGCCTCCGGTTCCAGAGAAAGAGAAAACAATAGAAGAATTGAAAAATATTTTGAATGATGCAAATGCTTCTGCTACAGATAAAGCATTAGAAGCATTTACATGGGGAGCAAGAGGACAGTTCTTCTGGGATGGAAATAAACGTACCAGTTTATTGCTTGCAAATAAGATTTTGGTTTCTTCAGGTGCAGGGATTATGACTATTACTGATAAATATATGGAACAGTTTAATTCACTATTATTTGAGTATTACAATACCGGAGAAAACAGAGAGTTAAAACAATTTTTATATGGTAATGCAATTTTAGGATTAACTATTTAAACAAAATATAAACTATCGACTTTCGATACGAGAGGAGGAAAAGAAAAGTGCTTGATTTAGATGGCGTGTATCCGTTTTTATCAAAAAGTGATTTAAAATTATTATTACAGCAGGTACTTATCAGAAATAATGAATAAAAATAAAAATTTAGTATTTGATGAATTAACAGAAGAAGACAAAAAAGAATACAGAGAACTAGGAAAAGAGTCATTAAAAATTAGATTAATTATATTTTTAATTTCCATATTAGTATTTCTTTTATATACATATGGGTTGTATAAAGAAAAATCATATATTCTAATTGTAATATTTTCAATATTATACATTTCCTGCATCTGGGGTGGATATGTCTTGTATTTTTTATTCCCTCCAATAGGGATAAAATATGGACGAATATCAAAGAAAACTTATAAAAAGACAGGAAAGTATTCTGCTGCTGTATATAATGTATATTTTCCAAAGGAAAGAAAAAGTATGAAAGATATATGGATTATACCGACAAAGAAATATCCAGCGCCGATGGTTAAAGATGAGGTTAAGGTTGTAAAAACTAAATTTGGAAAATTTTATACATATGTGGTGGGAAGGGGTAAATGAAAATAAGTGTGAAATTAGTAGATGTAAAAAGTTTAAATAAAGTGCAGGATAAAATATTGAAAATGATAGAAATATAGTTTTGCAATTATATGAGCAAGGTATTGCTTATGAGGCAGACATTGATAGAAAAGATGGAAGTATCGATACAGATACTATTAAACAAGAAGATAGTTATACTAAACTAACAAAAGTAAGAAAAGATAACTTTAGGTAGTAATAACAAACCAGCAAGAAAGACAACTATTGCAGGTGGGACAATTGATTTAAACGGCCATATATTAGATTTAAATGGTTATGACGTTACTGTAAATGGTGACCTTAAGATTATCGATAGTAGTAAAGAAAAAACAGGTGCTTTAAATAGCACAGGTGAAACACCTTATTTTGATTTTAATAATAAATTAGTATTAGACGGCATTAAGAGTAACAATGTAGATTTTTATGAAAATAAGACTAACCAGAGTGAAATTGAAGTTTACAATTCAGAAGTATATTACATACATAGAATAGGAAAACGTTTAAAATCAGCTATTATTAAAGACACAAAAACAGACAAACTTTACATTGATGGTAGAGGATTGGCAGATTCTTCTATAACAATGGAAAATGTGGAAATAGAAGATACATCAACAGTTGTGCGTTTATATGCACAAAAAGTTAATATGAAGAATGTTGTTTCAGGAACAATGCAGTTAAGTGCTTCTAACGGAATTGTTGATAACGCAAAAATAACAAGTACATCAGCAGCATCTTTTGCAGCACTTACAATCAATCTATTATAGAAACAGCATTACTTCAAATGTAACAATTAAGGGCGGCGAGTTTGTAGGTGGTTCATATGCCATTGACGTTCAGGAAGGACCTTAATAGGAAGGTTCTATTGTAGTAGCTTATTACTTTAAATAAAAAGATAAAACTCCGCTAGGAACATTGCATATAAGGCAAATCTCAGTGGAGTTTTTGTTTGGAATTTTAGGAAGATGAATAGTATAATGGTATGTAAGGGATCAGTTTGTGAAAAAAATTGAAAATTCAGATGGTATAATATAGCTAGTTGTAGCCTGCAAATAAAAATGAAGGGGAATCAACAAAACAAATGACAATTGAAGAAAAATTAGAAAAATATAGAGATGAATTTTTAGAATGTAAAACTCCAGAAGCATTTTTGGCATGGGGAAGAAAATGGAGAGAATTGATTACTGATGAAGAAATGGCTGACAAGGAAATGGTAGATTCTATTTTGGGAAAGGAATTCGAAGAACATATGTTATACATAATACATCTCATAGGAACAAGCCCGGATATGATAATTAATTAGTTGAGAATTTATAGGAAAAAATAGTAAAGTTAAAATATTTTAGAAAAAGAATAATGAAAGATATGAACGAAAAAAATATAAAATTAGAAGAAGAGTTTAAAAAATTAAAGTTTGAAATGTGGAAAGAAGCAAAAAAGATTCTTGAAACTGAATATCCAAGAAGAGATGGACAATTAGATGGAGAATGCACGGTTCAAATGGCAAAACTTCAAAAGAAATATAAAATAAAAATAAAAGAGTTAAGAGAAAAATATAAATAATATAACAACATAATTTTCTTAAATATTTATAAACGAGAAAAATGATGTGCAGATGTAAATCATAAAATAAGAATGTAGGAATGATGACGTATAAAAATGTCGGAAAAACTACATTCTTATTTTATAATTTGCACTATCGTACATTCTTAAAATTTACTATGAAAAGAGATGAGCAAAAAAACAAACAATAATATGTTATCATAGCATTGTGAGGTGCGAATATGAAATATAAAAATGCGAAAGATATTTTCCCGGATGAGATACTAAGAGAAATTATGAAATATGTAGATGGACAATATATTTACATACCGAAGAAGAAAGAAAATAACGATAAAGTTATAACAGAATACAGACAGGAAATAGACATAAGAAACTCAAAAATATATGAGCATTACCTTATAGGTATGAAGTATTCTGAAATTGCAAAAATGTATTGCTTATCAGAAAAAAGTGTTAGAAGAATAGTATTAAATGAAAAAAAGAAAATGGAGCAGAAACAAGTGAACGTACAACAGGTAATGACGAAATATGGTATTGAATGTGATATAAAACAAATTTACAGCACAGCTTGGAACATTGGTGATGAATTTGTTTTAAAAAAATATGTGAATTTTGAGGAATTAAAGAGAAATGTAGAAGTTTTGAGCATTTTGTATAGTGAGCAAATTCCAGTGCCTAAAATAATAGCCACTCCAAATAATGAAAAATATTTAAAAGATAAAGAAAATTATTGGCTTCTTACAACTAAACTAAAAGGATGCAATATAGTTAATGTTAATAAATGCAATGAACAATGGTTTTTCAAAATGGGCGAGATTATTGCAAGATTGCATCTGGCATTTGATGAATGTGAAGGAAAAATCAAATGTTGGAATAATAGTTTGTTAGGAGAAATGGAAAGCTGGATTAGAAAAAACATATATGAGTATGACAAAAAAATTATCGATAAAAACGAGTTTGAAGATATTATAAAAGAACTTAGATTGGTAGATAAAGATTTATCCTATGGGCTTATACATAGAGATGTACATTTAGGAAATTTTTTGTTTTATAACAATGAATTTTCAGGATACGTAGATTTTGATTTGAGTCAAAAGAACATCAGAATATTTGATTTATGTTATTTTATGCTTGGTTTATTATTAGAAGATGAAGAAAACAAAGTCGATGAAAAGCAGTGGTTTCAATATTTAAAAAACTTGGTAAAAGGATATGCATCTGTAATTCCAATTTCAACCATTGAGAGGGAAAGTATACCGTTAGTTATGGAATGCATAGAGTTACTGTTTGTAGCGTATTTCATAGGAGAAAAAGATGAGCGAGCCATGAGAGATTCGTTAAAACTGTATGAATTTTGTAAAGACAATTGCAATAAAATAAAAAGAAGTGTGCAGTTTTAAAATGTAGGACTTAGATGAATGTGTTAATAAAACAGGATTAATCGGAAGGTTAGTTCTGTTTTTTATTATTAACAGACTATTAAAAAGTATAAAAAACAGGAAATATTAATGAAAAAGAATATTAAATATGATTGACATAGGAAAAAATAAATTATATTATTATACTTAACAAAATAGAAAGAGATAATCTAAAATATTAAGGAAACGAAAATTATGCTATATGATTATATAATAAGTAATTATAAAGAAGGAGAACCTATATTTTTTTCAGATATTTTTATAGAAGGAGTCTCCCGTTCTGCTGTAAATCAGCAAATGAAGTCATTATGTAATAAAGGACTGATAAAAAAGTACGATAAAGGAATTTATTATATTCCAAAGAAGACGATGCTTAAAGCAACAGTTGGACCTAGTGCAGATATGGTGGCTCGATATCGCTTTGTTACAAAGGGTGAAGAAATATTTGGGTATTATAGTGGAAATTCTTTTGCAAATCAGTTAGGTATATCAATGCAGGTACCTAGAAAAATAGAAATTGTCAGTAATAATTCGAATTCATCTCCAAGGGAGATTGAAATTGGTGGTAGAAAGTTTTTGATAAGGAAGTCATCTATAGTTATAAATAGGGAGAATGTATATGTTTTGCAATTACTTGAATTGTTAAAAAATATAGAAGTTTATATGGACGGATCATATGATGAAGCAAGAGTAAAGATTGAGGAATATATTGATATTCATGATATACGAAAAGAAAGTGTGAACAGATATATAAGAGAGTTTCCTATTAATGTTTTTAAAAATTATTACGAATTGGGGTTGGACAATGTATTTGCACAAAGAAAATAAAGAACTATTTAGAGACATTATATCAATTGTTTCAGAGCGTAAGAATGTTACAACAGATATAGTAGAAAAAGATTATTATGTAACAATGATTTTATATTTATTATCTCAAAAAGAGATAGAGATAATATTCAAAGGAGGAACTTCTTTATCTAAAGCATATGGTGTTATTGATCGATTTTCTGAGGATATAGATATTACGTTTAAAGAACATTTGGGGGAGAGTAGAAGAAAAAAATTGAAGTATAACATACTGAAACCTATAGCTGAAGATTTAGAAATAGAAATAAAAAATTGGAAAGATATTGAAAGTGATAAAAACTATAATCATTATGATTTTTATTATAATTCTGTTAGTGATAATAGTAACTTTTCCGGACTGTCTCCTTTCGTTAAGTTAGAAACAGCGTTGATGTCTTATTCTTTTCCAACGGAAAGAAGACAAATAAGTAATTACATATATGATACGCTAAAAAATGAAGAACCTGAGTTAATAAAGAAATATAATTTAATACCGTTTGAAATGAGTGTTCAATGTATAAATAGAACACTTGCGGATAAAATATTTGCCGTATGCGATTATTATTTGCATGGAAAAGCACAAAGAAACTCCAGACATTTATATGACATATTTAAGTTATTAAATTATGTTGAAATTGATGAAGAATTTATAGATGTAACAATGTCTATGAGTATTTCACCTTCTGAGTTTGAAAAAATTCAAACAATGGTATTTAATAAATCGCTTGAGTCAAAATTGAAGAATATGTTTAAACATAGAGCGGATGGACGTAGATTATATGCAAGAGAAAACATTGTTGAAGCAGCAATTTTAGTAGTAATAAAAGAACGCCCAAAAATTTATGATGAAGATGTTATTAATGGGGTTGTTCAATTAAGTTATAAAAAGGAGGTATGAAAAATGACTACACAAGAAAAATATTTAGTTTCATTTACAACTTCACATGTTATCAGTAGTTTGATATTTGCAAAAGAAATGAAATTTAATTTGCCATTTCTGATGTATGTTTTTATATTTGTGCCAGTGGCGATAATGATTGCATCGCATATATTATACAAACGAATAAAGTCAAAATTATTTTACATATTATCGTTTGTAATATTAGCAGGATGTATGGGTGCGTTTTGGATAAATGGAAATGTTACAAAAAACATATTTTTATACAAGCCGTCTTATGGTTGCATTGTGTATTTGATTATAATGATTGTAGCAGCAGTAGTTATGCCATTTACCAGTGAAAATGGATTTTTTGGAATTAGAATTCAGCAAACAATGGATTATCCTGAAGTTTGGAGGAGGACACATATATTTACTTCTGTATTGTTAAGTTTTGTAATTTTGCCAACAATTATTTCAATAAATCATGTTGAACAGACTTTAAGTTTTGTTATCTGTAATATCTTTTTGATTGGGCCGTTGATAATAGGGATTATTTACGCTGTAATTATTACAATACCAATTGAAAAAATAGAGAAAGAACAACTTGCAAAAGAACTTGAAAGGCAAATCAAGAAAGAGCAGGGATATCGTTAGAGAATTTTCACAATAATGTTAACAGAGAAAGTTAGAGAATGTCTATGGATGAATTATATTTCTATGATTGTAATTTAAATATAAAAAGTTTCGCAGGAATGTTGGAAAATCCAACACAATGCTATAAATTCTTTTGGCTTGATTCCATAATGCAGTTGGTTGCAAGAGGAGAAAATGAGTTTACATTTTTGGAAGTTTTTGCGGGCATGATAGCGGATGCATGGTATGCGGTAAAGGAATATCACTTGAGACTAGGTCCAAAATCAGTAGATGGTACAAGTTCTAATCTTTTGGAAAGAGCAGTAAATAAAATTAGCGAAAATGTGGATGTGAAAAATGATGAATCAAGGGATATTATCATTGAAAAAATAAAGTGCAACAGTAAATGTGTTAATTCTGAGATGCAGGACTTGGCGAAGAATGTACCGTATAGATTGCTTTCTTCGTTTGTGAAAGAGTTAGGTGGGAATAATCCATTATGGAGCAAGACTGGAAAACTTATTAGTTATTTTGAAATGATTAATAAGAAAAGATGTTTACTGTACACGATAGAGAATGGTAGAGGATTAACTAAAAAGGTTATTATAAATAAGTTGTGGAACAATTTTCTCATCGATAATATGGTTACAATCCGTGGCTGGATTAAGATGAAAAAAATTAAATATTTGCAGGATAGAAATCCGGGAGTTCCGGGACTTATTTATAAACTTGAATCGGAAAAAGACAAGGAAAGAAAACTTGAAAATGTTAGAAAGCTTTGGGACTGCGTAATAGATATTAATGGTGTTGGGTTTAAAGATATATATTCAAAGCGACATATAGAGAACAAATATGCGATAGATCATTTTATACCATGGTCATATGTTGCCAATGATGAATTGTGGAATTTGATTCCAATGGACGAAAATCTGAATTCTTCCAAGAACAATAAATTGCCGGACTGGGACGCTTATTATAAGAAGTTTTGTGATAATCAGTATATTTTAAATGAAACAATTCAGACAAACGAAAAGGCAAGAGAAAAATTTGAAAAATGTAAACAACACAATCTTAATTCAATTTGGCCTTTGGAAGAATTATACATACAGAAAATTGAAAAAGAAAGATTTTTCAATGTGCTTTATGGCAGACTTCATCCCATATATGAGTCTGCAATGACACAGGGATATGATATATGGAAAAATTGAAAGGAAAAACATATGAAAAAACGCTATTCGATGGTCTGCACGTTGTTTGGAGAGGATGCAGGAAATTGCAGTGCTAGATTATTCAAAGGTAGCATAAAAAGATAAAGCAGAAAGAGGAGTGGCTGTAGTAAGCCTATGATATGTAACGGCTCAGGCAGCTATTGCAGAAAGTGGGAAATAATCGTTTATGGTGTCAAAAGCCCCTAAACATCGGCAATTTCACAGTTTCTAAGGACTACTTGAAAGAGTACAAAAAGTTCGATAAAAACATGAAAAAAGCGGGTAAATGGGAAGACATCAACGTAACGATTACGGTTTGATAAAAATAATCAGGGAATCATACTTTTAAAGTATGGTTCCCTTTTTGTTATAGCGACGAGGCAAGTGGTCATCAGGCTTGCATGAATGAACATTTGCCGACTGCTAATCAGATACGAGATATGCATAGCGTATCTCGTATCTGTTAAAGGAAAAAATAAGAAAAATTATTAAATCCAGGTTATCAAAAGTAGATTAAGAAAATGGAAGTAGGTCTTTTGCAAGATACGCATTTGTATATACAAATACATTCTTGTTAGGAAGAATCCTAAAACCTCTATATCTTAATATCTCGCCTACCAGCTTAGTATATTCTATTGCTTTTTTAAAATCATACAGTGGAGGACAGCATTCCTACCTTGTTTATGTTAAAATTTTCTATGGGGCTATATCTTATTCTTTGTAGATGTGCATGCAGGGCGGTTTAATATAAAAAAATCAGTTGAAATATTATAATTGCTACAATAATGAAATATCAATTAAGCTATAGATATGGTAGAATATAGAAAATGATTTTGAATGGGATATAATAACGTGAATATGGCGTGATAAAATGTCAATGACTCAAGTGTTAAATGAAACATTATGTAACTCGTAATGTGCAAGAGTAAATATCGAGTTTGTAGAAAAGATAAGATTTGGTTTAGTTAATATACGCAATATAATGTAAGGGAAAATTATGAGGAGGATGTATTATGCTGAAAAATATAATTGATGAAGGACAGAAGTTTGATTTTGGAAAAACTTCTAAATTCTATGCAAAACATAGAGACATTTATCCAGAGGAGCTATTTGATAGATTACATAAAATTGGTATTGGAACAGAGGGAAGCCAGTGGCTTGATTTAGGAACAGGTACAGGTGTAGTTCCACGTGGTATGGCAAAGTATGGAGCTGATATTATTGCAACAGATATCTCAGAAAACCAAATTGCGGAAGCAAAAGAGTTATCTAAAGGAATGGATAATATCAGATACATTGTATCATCTGCAGAGGATATTAATTATCCGGATAATAGTTTTGATGTTATTACTGCTTTTCAGTGTTTTTGGTATTTTGATCCAAAAGTAATTGTTCCAAAGATTCGGTCAATGTTAAAACCTGATGGCATATTTTTGAAGGTGTATATGGGTTATATGAAAGAAGAAACGATCACACAAGATTCTAATAGTTTGGTAAAAAAGATTAATGGCTCATGGAATGGTGCATCAGCTTCAGTAAAGGATTTAACAACGCATTATTTTGATGAACCACAAATGGAAACTATGATTGTAGAGTTACCGTTTACCAGAGAAACATGGCATGGACGTATGATGGCTAGTCGTGGTGTTATGGCATCGATGAATGAGGAACAGATTGCGTTGTTTGATAGGGAACATCGAAAAATGCTTGAAGAAAAATATCCTGAAGAATTTACAATAAAACATAAGATTTTCTTGACCTGGTATAACATCAAAAAATAGCATTTTATAGGAATGTTAAAAAGGAATTAAAGATATACAAATTCATTAAAAAAATGTAAATAAACAAAAGAAAATTATATATAGAAATATATTCTGATACCAAGTTATGTTGAGAATATAGTTGGCTACGGTACCCCATAGACTAAAAGATTATATGAAAGAGGAGATTATGGAACTTTGGGATGCATATGACACAAATTTAAATAAAATTAAATATAAAACATTAGTAAGAGGTGAAGCTATACCAGATGGAATGTACCATTTAGTGTGTGAGGTTATTGTTAAACATACAGATGGTACATATTTGTTAATGCAAAGAGACAAAAATAAGCACTATGGTGAATATTGGGAAGCTACAGCAGGAGGTTCAGCACTGCAAGGAGAACTTCCGATTGATTGCGCAATAAGAGAATTGCGAGAAGAAACAGGAATATGTGAAACAAATTTAGTGGAGCTAGGAAGAGTTGTTCAACATAATAATCATTCAATATATGTTGATTATATTGTGATTACGGATTGGGACAAGTATAACATTACTCTTCAACAGGGAGAAACACAGGATTATAAATGGGTAGATAAAGATACTTTGAAAAATATGAAATCTAATGAATTGGTGACAAGAAGAATGCAGCTTTTTATTGAGGAATTACGATAATAGACAATAACAAAATTAAAGGAATATTTTATAAAAATAGTTAAATACGAAGATTAATATAGTGATGATATGATTTTTATGATATTAGAAGCCAAAAATGCTTTAGGACGAGTTCCGGGATTAAATGAGGATTTATTGAATATTAAGAAGAACTACTTGGATGTAGGAGATATGTTTTGGTTGGCTATTGATGAACAAGACAGAGTTAGTGGAAGTATTGGATATAATTCTATAAGAGACACCGATGAGGTTTGGCTGCATCGTTTGTTTGTAAAATATAATTTGAAAAGACAAGGTATTGGAAGTGCTTTGTTAGAAATGGCAGAAAATTATATAGCAAATCAAGGAAAGAAAGTGGTAAGAATTCATTTGGGAGGAGAAGGCTTTGAGGAATCAAAAATATTTTATCCCAAACATGGCTATGTGGAGTATCGGGAACGCTATATGATGAAGAATTTGTAGATAATAGCAAATTACTACGGTAGGAGAATTGAAGTTAGAGGAGTTTATAAATGGTAGAAGTAAAATTTTATGATAGTATAGATGATAAATTTCTAAAATTTGCAGTTATCATCTCTAAAACAAATGGTAAATGGATATTTTGCAAACATAAAGAAAGAGATACTTATGAAGTACCAGGCGGGCATAGGGAAAGTGGCGAAGATATTTTAGCTACTGCTAAGCGGGAATTGATGGAGGAAACGGGTGCGACAGATTTTACCATCAAACCAATCTGTGCGTATTCGGTTAAAGGACAAACAAATGTGATGGAAAATATAAACGATGAAACATTTGGCATGCTTTTCTTTGCAGAGGTATTTTCTTTTCAAGAAATACATAGTGAAATAGAGAAAATTTTAATTACGGATAACTTAGTTGAAAATTGGACTTATCCTTTAATTCAACCTCAATTAATTGAAGAAGCAAAAAACAGAGGATATTTATAAATAAGAATTGACCGAGCTCTTTGAGCGAGGAATGCTTCTTGTCCGAAGAGCAAGAAGATGGAATATAGAAAGAATTTAACAAATCGGAAGTTGTGGAGAGATTTCCTGAACTTTCCTTATTTTTCAAGGCTTACAGCCTCTTAGATAGTGAAATGATATGTATTTTCCCTTATTTTTGCCCTTATGCGGAATCCCGTTTTGCTTTTCTTGTTGGGTGAGCGTAAATATTCATTGTGGTACTGACATCATAGTGTCCTAACAGTTCCTGTACTGGTGCATGTGATTTATATTGGAATTCGATGCTATGTGAAAGACTGGATGGAAGAACGGGGATATTATTAAGAAAAGACGGACGGCCATCAAAAACAAGGCTGTCCGTTTTATGGATGAAAAGGAATTACATTAAAATATTGTTTTTAACATTTCAGCAAAATCTTCAATGTAGTATCCTGAATTATCCTTTCGCCAGAAGGCACAGTATGTTTTTCTGACAGACTCACCATTTCTGACGAGAGGAACTCGCTCAATGGTTGAATCAAACCATCTTCTTTTTGTTGTTTACCTATAATAACGATTGGAGTAGTCGATTATAGACACTGCAATCAAAAAAATCCGAAAATATATTTATCAACATTACATAAAAGTGTGTAGATGCACATAAAATGGGAATACATATTGAAATTCACGTCGTTCTGTGATAGAATCTCATTACTAAAAAGTGTGCAGATGCACGGAAAGGGGGAGCGTAACGATGGAGATTAAAAGAGACGCTTACCTACAGCAGCTGACCCTGCGAAAAGATAATGGAATGATAAAGGTGATTACCGGCATTCGTAGATGTGGCAAATCCTTTTTGCTGTTTACCATCTTTAAGAGATACTTACTGGAGAACGGCGTTGATGTTGATCATATTATTGAGATTGCATTGGACGGTATTGAAAATGAGGAACTAAGAGATCCTAAGGTGTGTTTCAAGTACATCAAAGATGCCATGAAAGACGATGGCAAATACTATCTGCTTCTTGATGAAGTGCAGTTTATGTCACAATTTGAGGAAGTGCTGAACAGCCTGCTCCGCATGAGCAATATTGATGTGTATGTCACCGGAAGTAATTCCAAGTTCCTGTCCAGCGACATTGTGACCGAATTCCGTGGCAGAGGTGATGAGATTAGAATCTACCCTCTCTCCTTTGCAGAGTTTTATTCTGTCTATGACGGCGATTATGATGATGCATGGGATGACTACATGATCTACGGAGGATTGCCGCAGATCGTAAGTTTCCAGAGCGAACGACAGAAAGCGGACTATCTGAAGAACATCTTTGCAAATGTCTATCTGAAGGATGTTATTGAAAGAAATAAGATTCAGAACGTGGATGAGATTGGGAATCTGGTTGATGTGCTTGCATCTGCAATCGGCGCACCGACCAACCCTTCAAAGATTGCCAATACCTTTGCCAGTGAGCGCCAGATGACTTATGCTAATAAAACCATCTCCAAGCATATCGACTATTTGACAGATGCCTTTTTGATTTCCAAGGCAAGCCGATACGATATTAAGGGCAGAAAGTATATCGGTGCAAATCTGAAATACTACTTTACGGATCTGGGACTGAGAAATGCACGTCTGAATTTCAGACAGCAGGAGCCTACTCATATCATGGAGAACATTGTTTATAACGAGCTGTTGATCCGTGGCTACAATGTTGATGTGGGTGTCGTGGATATCTTCGATAAGGATAAAGAGGGCAAACGTGTTCGCAAGCAGTTGGAGGTTGACTTTGTGGTGAATCAAGGAAACCAGAGATACTATATCCAGGTTGCATATGACATGACTTCGGAAGAAAAACAGACGCAGGAGTTCAATTCTCTGCGTAATATCCCGGACTCTTTCAAGAAGATCGTCATTGTAAATGGCAGCAAAAAGCCTTGGAGAAATGATGAAGGTTTTGTCATCATGGGAATGAAGTATTTCTTGCTGAATGCGAATAGTCTGGAATTTTAAGTCGATTTGAGTTGTTGCTGTGGTGTTGTTCTATTTCAAAAAAGAGTGAAATGATATAAATAAGGCCAGCCGATGTGGTAGCATTTATGTGGGAGTACATTAAAGTACCGGAGGATTCAAGAGAAAAAGTTAAGAATCTGTTTAAAGATGCAAATGAAAATGGAGTAAAAATAAGTCATTAGGCACCAACACTGTATGATGTTGTTCCGAAAAAAGAAATTGCTTAATTTGAAGAGCTTATGCGCAAAACCATAGCTGACATTGTATCAGAAGCCAGTAGCGTTGCCTGTTGGGTGTATGCGCAGAAATATGTGAAGCACAAAACCCTAAACGAAATGCTGCAAGAATTGCCAGACGTAAGTCAATTCATCCTAGCTATGGATACCTGGTTTGAAAAACTGATGGAGAAATAATCTGGGAAAATAGTTTAAAGTTTACATGTTATGATCATGTATGAAGTTGGAACAAAATAAAAGAATTGTGCTCTACTATTGTTCAAGAAAAAAACTCATTGACATATTTCAATCTATTTAGGAGGATAACAGGATGATATTAAAGTTATTGAAATAAAAGATTATATAAAAAATCCAAAATCGAATGGTTATCGAAGCTATCATATGATTGTTGAAATACCAGTATTTTTTGCTAAGGGTAAAACACCTATGCGTGTAGAATTACAGATTCGAACCAATGGTATGGATTTCTGGGCAACATTGGAACATCAACTTCGCTATAAAAAAGGAATTGAAGAAATGCCTGGCTATGATGAGATAAGTGAAGAATTACTTCATTCTGCAAGAGCTATCATTGAAGCAGATAATGAAATGCAGAGAATAAAAGACAAAATTGGTATGTTACACGAAATTTAGGGAGAAAACTGAGCAAGTAGGAAGGTGGAATATATATGAAACAAGATACTTTAGAGGGCAAAGCAAAAACAAAAAATGGGGTAAAACGGCTGTGTTTTTCCATAATCTGCATTCTTCTGGAAGTGATTTTTATTATTACTATCGTAACACGCTTGAATGAATATGCAGAAATCATAAATTTATTTACAAGGATTTTGAGTGGGATCTTGGTTTTGGGATTGTACGCATCAAATAAGACATCCTCTATGAAAATGCCTTGGGTCATCTTAATTCTAATTTTCCCAATTATGGGTGTAGGCCTGTATTTGTTGATTGGTTTGAATGGTGGCACACATAAAATGCGTGCGCGATATGCAGAAATTGATAGCAAATTGTTACCAATGCTTCCGGACAGTCAGGAGTGTTTGAGCAGAATAAAAGAAACAATTCCGAAAGCAGGAAATATAGCAAGTTACATACAAAGAAATTCGCAGTATCCAATCTATCAGAATACGGATATTGTATATTTTGATGAAGCAGTGAAAGGATTAGAGGCACAGCTTAAGGATTTGGAGAAAGCACAGAAGTTTATCTTTATGGAATATCATGCGATAGAAGACGCTGAAGCATGGCATAAGATTCAAGATGTTCTGGAAGAGCGAGTAAAAGCAGGTGTGAAAGTTAGAGTATTCTACGATGATATGGGTTCTATAGGCTTTATTAACACAGATTTTGTGAAAAAGATGGAGGCAATAGGAATTCATTGCCGTGTATTCAATCCGTTTGTGCCAGGTTTAAATCTGTTTTTGAACAATCGTGATCATAGAAAAATAACAGTTATTGATGGAAAAGTCGGATTTACAGGTGGATATAATCTAGCAAACGAATATTTTAATTACACACACCCGTATGGACAGTGGAAAGATACAGGTATTCGTTTAGAAGGAGATGCTGTTCAGTCGCTTACGGTGACATTTTTGGAAATGTGGAATGCAGTAAGTGATAAGGATGCTAATGATTCTGATTTTAGTAAATACCTTTTCCACTATGATTATGCGGCACAGCAAACTGGGTTTGTTCAACCTTATGCAGACAGCCCTATGGATAATGAGCAAGTAGGAGAAGAAGTTTATATCAGTATGATAAATAAAGCTGAAAAATATTGTTGGTTTATGACTCCATATCTAATCATAACAGATGAAATGACGCATGCGTTATGTCTGGCTGCTAAGCGAGGGGTAGACGTAAGAATTATCACACCTGGTATCCCTGATAAAAAATTCATTTATAATATAACTCGTTCTTTTTATCATGGATTGGTTAAACATGGTGTTCGTGTTTATGAGTGGACTCCTGGTTTCTGTCATGCAAAAATGAGTGTGGCAGATGACTGTATGGCAACTTGTGGAACAATTAATCTGGATTATCGAAGTTTATATCACCATTTTGAAAACGGCTGTTTTATGGCAGATTGTCAGGCAGTTGTGGAAATAAAAAATGATCTGATAAGAACGATGGGAGAATGTCGTGATGTGACAGACCAATATCAAACCGGACGAAGTGCATATTTGCGACTGGGACAATTATTTATGAGATTATTTGCTGGATTGCTATAAGAATCTGATGAAACGACCTTTCAAAAAACAGTTGATTTAGAAGTTAACTGTTTTTGAAAGGCCGTTTTTGCTATATCTAACAGTCTGTTGTACAAAGAAGATTTTGCATTGATGAAAAAACAAACCTTGTTGAGGTTAAATTGAGATTGACTTTGTATTGTATAAGTATAAAATAAAAAGGAATTAGGTGATGTACAATGAAAAAGTATAAAATATGTAAAATCCTTCTTGTTATACTGGCAATTTTTTTATGTGTGGCTTTTTATGAATTGCTCGGAATCTGCGTTGCATATAAAAAGCAGCCGGAAGTGTCCAATACAACCAAAAAAGAAACAAAAAATGGGTCATGGAACGAATGCAGTGAAAATACAGAACGGGCAGTAATCATAGAAAAGAATCCAGAAGCGCTTTTACAAAGAGTGCGTTTGATCCAGAATGCAAAAGAGGAAATTATTCTTTCTACTTTTGCATTTAAATCCGATGAAAGTGGAAAATTAATCTTAGGAGCACTGCATGATGCGGCAGACAGAGGTGTGCATATTCGTCTGTTAGTAGATGGAATGGAGAGCTGGATTGATATGGAAGGGAATCCGTATTTCTATGGATTATCTTCCCATGAGAATGTTGAAATTAAACTGTATAATAAAGCCAACCCGTTGAAACCATGGAAAATGATGGGTAGAATGCATGATAAATATTTGATTGCAGATGGTAAGACATATATTCTTGGCGGAAGAAATACATATAATTATTTCCTGGGGGATTTTCCGGGACATAAGAACTATGACAGAGACGTGTTGGTTGTTTGCAATGAACCTGAGAAAGAAAATTCAGTTAACCAGTTGTTAGATTATTTTGAAACTATATGGGATCAGGAAGACAGTGGTTATTTTCATAACAATAAAAAACTGGCAAATAGAAAATCTGTAAAGAACGCAGTTTTAGAGCTGCAGAACGGCTATCAGAAATATTTTGAAGAGAATAAGGAAAGAATCTGCGATACCGATTATACGGACGAAACTTTTGAGACAGAAAAGATTGCATTAGTGTCAAATCCTATTCACACAGGTTCCAAAGAACCAGTAGTGTGGTATCAGTTGGGAGAATTGATGAAAAATGCAAAAAATCGTGTGAAGATCCACACGCCATATATTATCTGTAATGATATGATGTATAATACATGGGAGGAGATTGCAGAGAACGTTTCAGATTTTTCTATCATGACAAATTCAGTTGCGAATAATGGAAATCCATTTGGGGCTGCCGATTATGCGAAAAACAGAAATAGAATCTTAAGTACAGGAATTAATATCTGGGAATATGAAGGCGGTTATTCATACCACGGAAAAAGTATTTTGATTGACGATGATCTGTCTGTAATCGGTTCCTTTAATATGGACATGAGAAGTGCATATCTGGATACGGAACTGATGCTTGTAATTCGCAGTAAAGATATTAATAAACAGTTGGAAGAGGGCATGATGGAATATGAAAGAGTGTCCCGCCAGGTATTGGAAGATGGAACCTATCGTGATCCATATCATGTAGAGCCAATCGAATTAACAAAGAAACGTCAGAGAAAAATATTTTTGGTACAGCATCTGCTTGGATGGGCAAGGTATCTGTTTTAATAAGGAGGAAGGAAAACGTGTTTCAAATATTGATTGTAGAAGATGATAAAGAATTAAGCCAGCTATTCCAAAAAGTGCTTGAGAAGAATGGATATCAGGTCAAAAGTGCATCGGATGGAGCACAGGCATTAGAAGTATTGGATAAGGAATATATTGATCTGATCATTTCTGATATTATGATGCCGGTTATGGATGGCTATGAACTGGTGTCAGAACTTCGCTCAGCAGGATATCAGATACCAGTGCTTATGATCACTGCGAAAGGTTCCTTTGATGATATGCGCCAGGGATTTCTTTCGGGAAGTGACGATTATATGGTAAAACCGGTAAATGTGAATGAAATGGTTTTAAGAGTCGGAGCACTGCTTCGCCGTGCACAGATACTGAATGAACACAAAATTGTGATCGGTTCAACAGAGTTTGATTATGATGCAATGACGGTTACAACTGATAAGGAAAGTCTTGTTTTGCCTAAAAAAGAATTCCTGCTTTTATATAAGCTTGCAGCTTCGCCAGGCAGAACATTTACAAAACAACAGTTGATGGATGAAGTATGGGGATACGAGACGGAGGCAGACCCACATACGATAGAGGTACATATAGGAAGAATTAGAGAGCGTTTTAAAGATAACCCTGATTTTGAAATCGTAACAATGCGTGGAATTGGATACAAGGTGGTGAAAAAATAATGGAACAAAAGAAAGAAAAAGGATTGCGGATCCGATCCTGTCTGACTGGTGCAATCTGGCTGGCACTTGTATTTTCAACAGTCATATCTGCTTTATTATTTGCTTTTTTGAATCATTTTTTTAATCTGCCGGGCAGCATACCTGTGCTTGGCTGGCTTTTGATTTTCAATACATTGATTGCCGGGCTGATCACTTCCTTTATCAATGCAAAGTTACTGGAACCAATTACCAGACTTAGTAAAGCAATGAAGGAAGTTTCTCAGGGAGATTTTGAACAGCATTTGGAAACGAACAGCCGTATAGCAGAAGTTGGAGAATCTTATCAAAGTTTTAACGTTATGACAAAAGAACTTCGTGCAACAGAGGTGCTGCAGATGGATTTTGTATCTGATGTTTCTCATGAGTTTAAGACCCCGATTAATGCCATTGAAGGATATACAATGCTGCTTCAGGGAGAAGAACTGTCTCCGGATCAAGAGGAATATGTAGAAAAAATCTTATTTAACACCCAAAGACTTTCCGGATTGGTTGGTAATATTTTGCTGTTATCCAAGTTAGAGAATCAGAATATACCAATGAAAAAAACAGAATATCGTCTGGATGAACAGATCCGCCAGGCATTTCTTTCATTGGAAACAAAATGGACAGAAAAAGAAATTGGTTTTCAGGTAGAATTGGAGGAAGTTAAATATACTGGGAATGAAGGACTTTTTATGCATATCTGGATAAATCTTTTGGATAATGCGATTAAGTTCAGCCCTTCAAAGGGGACAATTACGATGTTTCTGAAACAAGAACAGGATTCTGTTAAGTTCATTCTGGAAGATGAAGGACCAGGAATAGAGGATGATGTAAAATCCAGAATATTTGACAAGTTCTATCAGGTAGATGGATCTCATAAAGCAGAAGGAAATGGCCTAGGTCTTGCACTTGTAAAACGGATTGTAGATAGTGCCGGAGGAACAATCAAAGCAGAAAACCGTGAATATGGTGGATGCAGATTTGTTATAGAGCTGCCAAAGCAGAAAGATGAGATTATATAGTTTTAAGATAAATTAGAAGATGGGAGGATTTATATGACATTTTATCAGGAGTTGCAGTTAAATCAGGCAGGTTCTAAAAACCTGTTGAAAAAGAGTGAAACACTAAAAGAAAAATTATATCATATGTGGGTATATCTGGTGAAGATAGCTGTTACAATGGCATTTTGTTTTTTCTTTGTTAGTATTTTCAGCATCCTATTTGGAAAGGAGAACAGCATTGTAGGTGTAGTAGTCTTATTATGTCTCATGGTGTTTAGAAATGCGGATCTGGGGATCCACATCGGACAATCTACGATGCTTTTGGCTTTGTTCTTTGTAATTATGACTGTATGTCCGCATTTAGCAAATCAGTTTTCACCGGTGTTGGGAATGCTGTTAAATATTGCGGCACTGGCTGTGTTGATTCTGTTCGGATGTCATAATCCATTCATGTTTAATCAATCTACATTGGTTCTTGGGTATCTACTGCTATATGGTTATGATGTTACGGGAAAAAGCTATCAGATGCGATTAGTCGGAATGGCTTTAGGTGCAGCACTTACCTGCTTCGTATTTTATCGAAATCATAAAAACAGAACCTATAAAAGAAATCTGAAAGATCTGATACAAGAATTTGATATCATTTCTTCCAGAACAAAATGGCAGATATGTCAGATTTTATGCGTACCGATAGTCCTTTGCATTGCAGAACTTTGTAATATGCCACGTGCAATGTGGGCTGGTATTGCGGCCATGTCCACGATTTTGCCGTTTATGGAAGATATGCACTACAGAGTCCGTAAAAGGATTGTCGGAAATATTGCAGGTGTTATATGTTTTACAGTATTATATTTTCTGCTTCCTTCGTCAATCTATGCATATATAGGAATTCTTGGTGGAATCGGTGTAGGATTTTCAGCACAATATGGCTGGCAGGCAGTATTTAACACATTTGGTGCTTTAGCCATTGCTGCAGAGACTTATGGACTACAAGGAGCGGTTAGTCTTAGAGTGATTCAAAATGTTTTTGGTGTTGTGTTTGCTTTAGCATTTTGTGTTATATTTTATTGGTTTATGTCTAAAAAAAACGGTTCATGCGGGACTCAATGTACGCTTTAATGAAGAAAAACAGATTACTTCTGATAACGAAATTCAAAAGTGGGCGAAACAGATTGTAAAATAGTACTCTTAGCGGAACTAATCAGGTGATAGGTAACATTTACTTCAGGATCAGTTAAGGGAATCCGTTTGTGTTATACTGTTTTATAGATTTTTCTTGCCCTTGTATTTGCCCTTATCAGAGTTCATAAACACTGATGGGACGATATAACACAAGGGAAAAAATAAGGGAAAGCTCACCTGCGACAAATCCAGTGCTTTCAAGGGTTTGCGGAGAATTTAATAACAAAATATAACAGTTATTAAATCTCTTAAAACAGGTGAAATCTCAATCGGAAGTTATGGAGGTGAAAAATGTATTTCACAGACGAAAAAGACTATATTATGCGAATGATAAAAGAAATGGTAAGAGTATTATTTTCTTTAATGTTTGGGAAAAAGTATGTTTCTGTTGAACTTGAAAAAGAAAATAAATATGAAGTATCAGGAAAAAATTTGAAAGATTTTCTTGATATGATTGATTCAGGGCAAATTAACGAAGCGGAGAATATACTTTTAGATAACATTGATTATACAAATAATGATGATGTTATGGCGGCAGCTCTTTTCTATCAATACCTTAGTGAGAAAGATAGTGAGTTTTTGATTAACAACAATTATACAAAAGAAGAAGTACTTTCTGGTTTTAAGCAATTACTTGTGCAGTCAGAATATAATAATTTGTTATATATGATTAAGGATGATGAGTAATGCAGAATTTTCGACTTGTGGACTTTAACAACTCGGAATTTGGTGGGAGGTGTTATACAAATGAAACTGGCAGACTTATCAACTGGACCAGACTGGGTAGTATATGTTGGATTTATAATATTTGCTGTATTTTCCATAGTTTTGATTTCTGGACATGGAAGTTGGTTAATTTCCGGATATAATACAGCTTCAAAAGAAGAAAAGGCAAAATATAATGAAAAAAAGCTATGCAGAACAATGGAAATTGGAATGTCTGTCATAGCAATTCTTCTATTAATTATGGGAGTGTTTGAAAATATTTTACCGGTATTTTTTGTGTATATTGCATTGGGTATTATTTTAGCTGATGTTGTGATAATTATTGTCTTGGGAAATACAATATGTAGAAGGTGACAAAATCCAGTTTGAGAGCTAATAAAATGAGTAGAAGAATAAAAAGTTAGTGAGGTTTAACATGAATAAAATAAATAATACATCAGTTGTAAAACAGCAGTATGCTAATGCAAACAATTTAAATACAAGAATATCTATTCACGATAAATATTCAACAAACAAAATGGGTTTTGGAAACTGGATAATGTCTAATTATAGAATTGATGAGAAAATGAAAGTTTTAGAACTAGGTTGTGGAACAGGAGATATGTGGAAGAATAGCCAGTCTTTGATTAAAGCTTGCTCAAAACTAATACTTTCTGATTTTTCAGAAGGAATGGTAGCAACAACAAAAAGCAACATAGGAAACTATGAAAATACCGAATATAAGGTTATAGATATTCAAGAAATCCCTTACGAAAATGAGACATTTGATGTTGTTATAGCAAACATGATATTATACCATGTGCCAGATATTGATAAAGGTTTGAATGAGGTGCGACGTGTATTAAAGAAAGGTGGACATTTTTACTGTGCAACATATGGAGAACATGGAATTATAGAATATCTTTCAAAAATTCTTTCTGAATATGGTGTTCAAAACAATATAAATAAGAACTTCACACTTCAAAATGGATATGAGATATTAAGTAAAACATTTTCTAAAGTTGATAAATTAGAATATATAGATTCGTTAGCAGTTACTAATGTAGATGATATGATAGATTATATTTACTCCCTGTCGAGTATGACAACTTTGAATGATGTACCAAAGCATATAATAAAAGACGTACTAATGCAAAATATGACAAATGGAATATTAAATGTACCAAAGGAATATGGAATGTTTGTTGCATTATAGAACATAATTATTTCAAAGTAGTAGGATTAATATAATAAGAAATATTTGCTTAGAAAAATGAAAGGGTAAAAGAAATGTGGGTATCAAAAATTACAGAAGAAGATTTAAGTAATGAAATAATAGATAAATTATTATTTGAAGGCATAGTGGATACAGGAGAAAATATTGATTGTATTATTGTTTTAGGAAGTACAAAGGCATCAAAATATAGAGTTCCAGTAGCAGTGAAAGCCTATAATTCAGGCAGAGCAAACAAAATAATATTATGTGGCGGTGCTTTAAAAAAATTTCCGGATGAAGAAAGTACTGAAGCTGAGCATATGTATAAAAGGGTTTTGGAATTAGGTGTGCCAAAGGAAAATATTATTTTGGAGAATAAATCACAAAGTACAGTGGAAAATATTCTTTGTGCATTAGTAGAATTGCAACGTGCATTTTGGTTGAATAGAGTAAAAAAAGTATTGTTAGTAACAAGTACATATCATATGAGACGCAGCTTAGCAATTGCAAGGTACTTATTTCCAATACATATAGATATAGTTCCCGGTCCTGCGGATGATAATAATACAAATCGTGATACTTGGATGAATACACCAAAGGGAAGAGAAAGAGCAAAGAGAGAAGCTTTGAATATTGTTGGATGCGTAAAAAATGGTGTTATTGCAGATTTTGAAATATAGGTTGAAATTAGTGAGGAGGTAAAAGCTATCATATGAAGAACAATCAGCAACAGTATATTGAATATGTTATGCGATTTGCGGAAGAAAATAAAAGTCACATTTGGTTAAGTGGTTCTTTTTTTGCATAGAACTGCTACATTGTTCTTTGATGTAGATATAAGTACCTTTTGTAACACGGAAAAATTGAATGAACTGATTTATGGTTATGGAAAACCTGTGTATATATTATTTACCCATAAACCATTAGGCATACTTATCGTTATATATGAAGATGGAGTAACTGTTGATTTGGAAATAATCGAAAAAATAGATATTTCAGACAGTGAATTCTTCCATACTGATGATATTAAGTTATACGATTACAGTAGAAATGAAAAATTATGTAAAGAGTTTGCTTTAAGAGATGATATGCACTATCAAATCTCTCGTTTGTTTCATCGTAGTTTGATTAAGTTCTTATCGGGCAAACAGGATATAGGTGTAAGCATAGCAAACGAGGTGGCTACATTTATTAATTGTAACATCTTTATTAATAAAGCTTGTTACAGGAATAACATTATTGAACTTTTGAAAGTTTTTAATGAACAGTATAAATTACCATTAGAATACTTAGCTATTTTGTGTGAATTGATAGAGAAATTGGATGAAAAAATTGTCCGTAAATCAAGTAAACGAATCCCAAGTTGTAGAGTTGGATAATTATGAAATATAGAGGTACACAGATGTTTGAAGATATAAAGAATAGTAGTGATTGGCAATCTGTTGATAAGGTTTCAAAGGGATGGTCAAGCGATAGTAAATACTTTATTAAAACAAAAGAAGGAAAGATGATATTGCTTAGAATATCAGATATGGAACAATATGAAACAAAGAAAAAAGAATATGAGATTGTAGAAAAATACTCAAAACTTGGATTTTTAATGTCTCAACCAATTGATTTTGGAATTTGTAACAATGGAAAAAACGTGTATATGTTGCTTACTTGGATTGAAGGCAAAGATTTAGAAGAAGTATTATCTGATTTGACAGAAGAACAACAATATCAGCTTGGAAGACAAGCAGGAAAGATTTTAAAGAAAATACATTCAATAGATGTTGATATAAATGATATTCCAAAAGATACAAAGAAATCGAAGAAGTTGCAGCAATTATCACGTTATGAAGAGTCACACGTTCGTATTGATGGTGATGAAATTGCAATTAAATATGTAAAGGAAAATATCGACCTAATATGGAAAGAGAAACCTGTATATATGCATGGGGATTATCACCCGGGAAATCTTATTTACACAGATAATGGTTTAATTGGTGTAATTGATTTTAATCGTTGGGAAGTTGGTGACCCTTATGAAGAATTCTATAAACTTGAAAGTTTTGGAATTGAAAACAGCATTCCGTATTGTATCGGACAAATAGATGCATATTTTGATGACCAAATACCAGAAGACTTTTGGAGTACACTTGCAGTGTATGTAGCACAGGCTTCTTTATTTTCAATTAAATGGGCAGAGAAATTTGGGCAAGAAGATATAGATAGTATGGTAGTTAGATGCCGTATGGCACTTGATGACTACGACAATTTTGAAACGTATATACCAAAGTGGTATACAGATAAGTATAGGAATAACTTTAAAAAGAAGGAGATAAAATAATAAACTATGGAAGGCACATATGTAAAGAATTTGATTTGTAAAGTTATTGATAAATCAGAAAGTAATAATTGGGATAATGCTGTAATGGAGTGGGAAATTATTGATTGCGAGGAAGATGAAAATGCTCTGAAATATGCATATGTGGAAAAGAGAATATAAAGTATTTATATACTATTAAAAATATGTATAATGGAAATATTTTATATCCGGTAGGAAGTTCGTGTATTACGAAATTTGATAGAAAAGACTTAAGAGAAAAAACATCTTTAATGGAGTCACAGTTTAAGCTGTTGCATGTGGTAGAAGAAGGAAAATTCTTATCACTATCTGTTGAATTATTTTCGCGTAAATTGTTATTGTGGTTATACGAAGAAGGGGCAATTTATAGCAGGTGGTGGAGAAGATGAGGACGAAACTATAATAATATCTGCAAAACGAGAGGCATATGAAGAAGCAAACATAGATATGGATTGTAAATATTCTGTACTTGATACACAAAATAGCATACCAACATACTGTTTTAAAGAAGCAAGAAAAATATGGGGTGAAAATTGTTTAGTTATTCCTGAATATACATTTGCGGTTAGGATAGATACAACAATTTTGAAATTGTCTCAAGAGCATACGGAATATGAATGGGTTGATTACAATACCGCATTAAAAAGACTTAGGTATGATAGTAATAAAACTGCGTTATGGGAATTAGATAGTAAAATTAAATTAGGAACATTAAATTAAGAATATTTATATTATGATTTATATACAACAAAATTGTAGTGCGTTACAGTTATAAGCTTGTCATAAACTTCAGATTTTGAAATATAGGCTGAAAATTAGGGCTATTAGCAAATAGTAAATGACGAAGAATCTAATAAGCCAACTGGTATTATTCTTTGCACTGATAAAGATTCAGTGGTTGCAGAATATGCTTTAGAAGGATTGACAAGTAATATTTTGCATCAAAATATATTTATTATATTACCAATAAAGAACAACTCATAACGGAGATCAAAAAAGTGATAAATCAGTGGAGTAAAAATAAAAGATACAAAAAATGGAAGAAATTGCATATGTATTGCTCGACATTATTATGATAGGTTGTGTAAAATAGATTGTGTGAATATACTGGATTTAGCTATCGAAAAACTTTATGCTAATGCCGATGAATATGGTGTTACATCAAATATATGTGGAATAGTTAAATCGATTGATGATTATCAAATTAAAGAAAGAAATTATGATTTAGTAATGGCGGTATCATCTTTGGAACACGTAGATTCAAAAGAAATCTTTGTTAATAAATTGCGGGAAATAGAACATGGCATCCGCAAAAATGGCATTGTATGTTTAGTTGTAAATTCTAATATAAAAGAGTTTGACAAGAAAACAGGAAATGAAATACTTCCACAATTTGAAGTATGCTTACCTACAGAAGAAATGCAAAGGATTTTTGAAAAAGCTTTTAGTGAATGGACAGTATTAAAATCTACTGTGGTGGATCAGCAATATGATATTCCGAGAGATAGTGGAATATGTGAATTGAAAACAAGTGTAGTTACTTTTGTAGCAAAAAAAGGATAGAGATAAAATGGTTAAGGCACTATTGCAGAAAAAAATCAGTATCAAGAAGTGGCAAAGGAGAATAATACATATGGAGAATAAACTAATAAACACTGGTCAAAATAGTATTATGGATAATTTTATTGAGACAGATGATATATTAAAAGACATGCGATAGATTATTGAATCCTCACAGAAAGCTGCACATCAGGCAGTTAATATGACTCTTGTGCAGAGAAATTGGATGATGGGTTATCGAATCGCCAGTGAGGAATTGCATGGTGAAAAGCGGGCAGAGTATGGAGCAAAGATAATAAAGAAATTATCTAAGGAATTATCAACAGAGTATGGAAAAGGTTTTACAAAAACAAATATATACAATTTTTATTCATTTTATAAAACTTATCCAGAGATTTTCCACTCAGCGAGTGGAAAATCTCAACCGATATTATCATGGACACATTATCGCATTTTATTACAAGTAAAAGATGAAAAGGCACGTGAATGGTATGAGAAAGAAGCGCTTCAACAAGCATGGAGTGTTAGAACACTACAACGTAATGTTTCTTCACAGTACTATTACCGTATGCTTCAGACTCAAAAGAAGAATCTTGTAGAAAATGAAATGAATGAACTAACCAAGGAATATCAGAATGATAAGTTAGAATTTATAAAAAATCCGGTTATTGCAGAATTTTTAGGTATGGCTTCAAATACAGATTTTACTGAAAGTGATTTAGAAAATAGCATTTTGTCTAATTTACAGAAGTTTTTGATGGAATTAGGGAAAGGGTATGCTTTTGTGGCAAGACAGCAACATATTCATACAGAAAAGCAGGATTATTATATTAATCTTGTTTTCTATAACTATATTCTCAAATGTTTTGTACTAATAGATTTGAAAACGCAGAAAATTACACATCAGGATGTAGGTCAGATGGATATGTATATTCGGATGTATGACGAACTTAAACGTAGTGAAGGAGACAATCCTACGATTGGAATTGTCCTCTGTTCTGATACAGATGAGGACGTTGCAAAGTATTCTATTCTTCATGGTAATGAACAGCTGTTTGCATCAAAATATAAGTTATACTTACCAACAGAGGAAGAATTAAGAGCAGAGATTGAAAATCAGAAAACAATGTTTTATTTGCAACAACAGGAAAATGACGAGTAGTTTTATTAAAGTATAGAAATACTAATGAGTTACTACATTTTGCATATGTATATTTGGAAAGGTTATTATCAGGTTGGGACCCCGTGCCCAACCATTTTTTTATTATTTCTAAATAATAAACCATAGAAGATGTATTTTTCAACAAAAATAGAATTCTAGTAATTAAATAAACAGGCATTTTGTAGTATAATATTTATATATAAACTGGAACGAAAAATTGAAAGGAAAAACATATGAAAAAAACGCTAAAGACACTAATGTTAATTGCAATAATTGCAATGGGAATTAATTTGACAGAGGCAAAAGCCAAAACTTCGGGAGAGATAACAGTACCGGAAACGACAGTACAAGAAGCAACAACGTTACCGGAAACGACTACACCTCAGGAAACAACAGTAATACCGGAAACAACTACGCCGCAGGAAACAACAACAATACCGGAAACAACTACAATACCGGAAACAACTACAATACCGGAAACAACTACAACAAAAGCAGAAGAAACAACAACTGTACAGCCGACAACTAAACCGGATGTGGACACAACAGGAAAAAACGTGAAAAAAGGTGGCTACGTAAAGAAGAATGTTTCTGCATATAATTTGAAATTAGAGGAAGTGACAGAAGTTGAAAAAGGTGTTCGTTATTATGTTTATAAAGAATGTAATAATGGATATTCATTAATTAAAGTGGGAAATCAGGAATTATTAGTTGAAACGAAATATATTACCTACAAATGTAATGCTAAAAAAATAGTAAATACATCAGATAAAAAATATTCATACTCAGATATGAAAGTAGATTTAAAGAAATTAGAGAAAGCATACGGTTCAATATTAAAAGTTGATATTGCAGGAAAAAGTTTGGATAAAAGAAATTTATACTATGTTACATTGGGGAATGCTAAAGCAAAGAAAACGGTTTATGTAGAAACATCCGTGCATGCAAGAGAGTATATGAATACTAAATTTATGATGAAAGTTATTGAAGATTATTGCAGAGGATATGATACGAAAAAATATAAAGGAAAAAAATATAGTACAATCTTTAATAATGTTAAATTAGTAATTATGCCAATGGTAAATCCGGACGGAGTAACAATCAGTCAGTATGGACCTAAAAAAATAAGAAATGCTAAGTTACGTGAAAATCTTTATAAGATAGCAGGCGGAGTTGATTTCAAGATATGGAAAGCAAATGCCAGAGGTATAGATATAAATAGAAATTACGCAGAAGGTTTCGACAGAGGTGGTGCAAAAACACCAGGGCATAAGCAGTATGCCGGTAAAACACCTATATCTGAACCGGAAACAAAGGCACAGGTATCGGTAGTAGAGAAAGTTAAACCTGATGTAGTAATTTGTTATCATCAGGCAGGTGAAGTTATGTATCATCTTAATCACACAAAGCTTAGCAATATGCTTTATTCCATGACACATTATACTCACATAATAAGTGGGCAGACTCATTATGGAACATTCAGTGATTATCTTGATGCCAGAAATATACTAAATTGTACATTAGAAACAGGATTAACACCGGCACCTGTAAAAAATAGCATGTATAAGAAAATATATAAGACAAATAAAGATGTATTAGTAGCGGTTGCAAAAATGTATTTATAATAAAAAGGCGAAGTCCGGATTCTTTAGGATTTCGCCTTTTCTGAAAAAATATAAGAGGTTAAACAATAAATGGGTTAATTTGATTTGAGAAAAATTCCCCGCTAAATTTATTTGCACTTAATAAATATCTATCAGAGTAAGTAAGAAAGGTGGTAGTATATGAATAGAAATACAATAAAAAAAATAATTGCATCAGGACTGATTATAGTAACAACAGTTGTATTTGCAGAAATTAATAATAACGGACTTAAAATGCCGGGTAATATTGCATTTAATTCTATAGTAGAAGCAGAAGAAATTTCTACAGGTAATACAGAGGCCGTAAAAGAAGATAAAAGTAAAGTTTTGCCGGAAGTTAAGAATTATTCCCTTAAGCAAAGCAATATTAATATATTATCAGGAAAGTCAGGAAATGTTACAGTTTCGTGGACTAAAAATAGTAAGGCTAATGGATATCAGATTCAATATTCTACAGACCAAAATTTTGTAAGCTCAAAAATTAAAACAATAAAAGGTCAAAATAAAAATTCTACAAAACTTGCTAAATTAAATAGTAAGAAAAATTACTATGTAAGAGTCAGAGGATATGCAAAGAAGGGTAGAAATAAATATTATTCAGACTGGAGTAGCTGTGCTGAAATAATTTCGTGGAATTCTAAATGGGAATTTGCAAGTTATTCAAAAATACATACAGATTCAGCTGTTTTATATTTTTCAAGTGCATCAAAGGTTAAGAACAAAACTGTTTGCATAAATGCAGGACATGGAACTAAAGGTGGTGAAAGTGTTAAGACTTTATGCCATCCTGATGGTAGCGCCAAGGTAACCGGCGGAAGTACTTCGCAGGGAGCAATAAGAGCTACATCAATTAATGGTGGAACTACTTTAAATGACGGGACACCTGAAGCAAAGGCTACATTAAATTTGGCAATGATAGTTAAGCAGAAACTTTTAAAAGCAGGATATAATGTTTTAATGGTTAGGGAAGGCGAAGATGCTCAGATAGACAATATAGGAAGAACTGTATATGCAAATAACTGCGCAGATTATCATATTGCACTTCATTATGATTCGACTTCATCAAATAAAGGGGCTTTTTATATTGGTGTTCCAGATAATCAGTCATATAAAAATATGTATCCGGTTTCTAAAAATTGGAAAAAACATAACAAATTAGGAAAAAATCTCGTATTGGGAATGAAAAATGCCGGAGTTAAAATACATGGGAATGGTGTAATGGGAATTGATTTGACTCAAACTTCCTATTCTACAATACCTTCTGTAGATTTAGAAGTGGGAGATAAGAGTAGTAATCATTCAAATAAGACATTAGAAACAATTGCCGTAGGAATTGTTAAGGGAATGAATAAGGTGAATAAGTAATTGAGTTACTGATATTAATAGGTCAAAAAATGGAAAGTGTAAGATAGGAGATATGCATTTTTGCGATAAATTATGAAACAAGACAAAAACGAAATAAGGTGGGACAAACTTCTTAAGATTCGCACCACAGGAAGAGATGATTCAAAAGCAGACCAATATAGATATCCTTATGAGCCAACGCCGTATTCAGTGCTAGAGCGTCTTGCCAACAGTGGGCTTATACGTAAAAATAATACATTGATTGATTATGGATGCGGCAAAGGAAGAGTTGATTATTTTATGGCATATCAGACAAAATGCAAATCAATTGGAATTGAGTACGATGAGCGTATTTATGAAAGGGCAATGACAAATAAAGAAACTGCAGTGTCATCTAATAAAGTCATAATTGAACTTGCAAATGCAGAGAAATTTGAAGTACTTGAAAGTGTGGATAAGATTTATTTCTTTAACCCATTTTCTGTAGAAATCTTGCAAAAAGTAATTGCACAGATACTAGATTCTTATTATGAAAATATAAGAACGATACAACTGTTTTTTTATTATCCATCAGATGAATATATTTCGTATTTAATGACGGTAGACGAATTAATGTATTATGATGAGATTGATTGCAGAGATTTATTTGACGGAAATGATAGTAGAGAACGGATTATGATTTTTGAAATTATGTGATTGAAAATAAGTTTCTGTATAAATATTGTAATTTTTAAATATGAAATTAAACTTTTGGGGTTAATTTTAATATATAAATTATAATATTTAACCTGTTTAGCTAACCGTGTATAGGTATCGGCATCACTTTTTATTTCTATTCCATATATATTTTCAGGAGTAACCAGTACTGCATCAGCTCTGGCTTTACCCGTTTGTTTCTCTTATTGGAAAAAAATTGCAGATAGATTAAGAAAGGTAAGAAAAAGACGTTCTATTTCTCAGGAAAAACTTGCAAATATGAGTGGAGTTAGTTATGGCTCAATAAAAAGATTTGAAGCAACAGGACAGATATCGCTAATAAGTCTTACAAAGATAGCAACAGCTTTAGGTGTAGCAGATGAATTAAGGGAATTATTTACGGATGTTCCTTATAGAAATATTCAGGAGGTTATAAATGAAACAAAATAAAATGAAAAATTTTTTAAATAAACTTGTAGCAACAGTATTAACAATATCGTTAAGTTGTTCATATGGAATTGTGACAAAGAAAGAGGTTAAAGCAGATAACGGACTAATTCCGACAGCATATGATAATTTGAACAGATCATTAAGGAAAAAGTCACAGCTGGTTAATTTGGCGAATGGATATATGCGTGTTTTTTATAATGAAGAAAACATTGGAATAGAATATTATGACAAGAATTTTAATATACAGAGCAGAAAAAATATAAATATGGAATTGCCGATGTGGGGTGGATTTTATGCAGGAAATAATGGCTATTATTTGGTTGAAGGAGTAAGCAACACTGATGAATCAGATACTGCTGAGGTAATTCGTGTAATAAAATATGATAAAGATTGGAACAGAATTGGAGCAGCATCAATTACAGGAAACAGCAATTTATTTGGTGGTGAAGTAAGGTATCCATTTGACTATGGGTGTGTTGAAATGACAGAATACAATGGAAAATTATTTGTTGTAACAGGGCATCAGGGCTATGTAGACCCAATGTATAAGCAGGGACATCAGGGATTTTTAATGATTAGCGTGGATGAAAATACAATGACGGGTCAGATAGTTAAAAGCGATTTGTGGCATTCTTTTGCACAATACATAGTTGAGAAGAATTCAAATTTGTATGTTTTAGAACAAAGTGAAGGTTCAAGATATACTAAACTTACAAAATACAATGCCGATTCATTAAGAGCAGAATCTATTCCATTACTTGAATATGGTGGAGAACATACATCAGCATGGGCTATATCATGTTATGCAAGTGTAGATGATTTGGCTGTTTCAGAAGATAATGTTTTGTGTTTGGGAACATCTATAGATCAAAGTCAATATGAAGTTGTAAATACGAATACTGCACATAATATTTATCTTACAGTTACTTCACAGAATGAATTTGATGAAGAAAATACACAGATAAAATGGATGACTAACTATAAAGATGATGGAAGTTGTTTTATTGGAACTCAAATAACAAAAATAAATGATAACAAGTTTATGATTTCATGGGAAGAATATGGAAAAAGTCAGACTGCAGGGACAGAAGATTTATTAGAGTCATCTATTTTACATTACATTTTTGTAGATGGAAATGGTAATAAAATTAGCCGGGAATTTACAGCATCGGCACCAATTTCAGATTGTCATCCGATTGTAGATGGCTCAAAGATTATATATTATGCATCAAGTTCAAATATGGTTGATTTTTATTCTATAGATATTAATAGTGGAAAGATGGATAAAAAAATATATCGTGTAGCAGGACAAAATGCAACATGGGATTTTGAGTCTTCAAATGGAACATTAACAATATCAGGTTCAGGTGCGATAGATATTGATACAAAAGTTCATTATAGATATCCAGTTTCATCAACAAGTAGAGGATTTAGTTATTCATCATCTGACAACACATGGACAAATATAAGGAACAAAGTAAAGAAAATTGTAATTAAGTCAGGAATAACAAGCATTCCGGATAATGAATTTAAAAGTTTTGATAATTTAGAAGAAGTTGAAATTGGCAAAGGTTTACAGAAGATAGGGGATGAAGCATTTTATGGTTGCAGAAATTTGAAAAAAATAACAATTCCTGCAAGCGTTAATAGCATAGGAAAAAGTTGTTTCGAAACAGGATATTTCTGGATTGGCAGTGGAAAACCGGTTATTTCAGTTACAATATATACAACTGAAAATTCATATGCAGCACAGTATGCTAAAGCAAATGGAATACAATGCAAGATTGTGAATAAAAACGCAGATAAAACGAATCAAACTAAGGAAAAAACTAAAATTGCGAAAGCAAAAATTAACATAAAATTATCATCTAAAAAGAAAAAGACAATAACAGTTAAATGGAATAAAGTGTCTAATGCCAAAGGCTATCAGATACAATACGCAATGAATAAGAAATTCACAAAGAATAAAAAAATTGTGAAAACAAATAAGCATTCAATGCAGATTAAAAAACTTAAAGCCGGTAAGAAATATTTTGTAAGAGTAAGAGCATATAACATAACAAAAGGAAAGAAAAAATACACAAAATGGAGTAAAGTAAAAAGCATTAAATGTAAGTAATACAGGAACTCATGATGTCAAAATTAGGAGTGTCCAGATAAAATGCCACTTGATTGAAATAAAATCAAGTGGCATTTTGAGTTTGTAATATCTTTTTAGATAATAAATATCTAAATCATTTATTAAATATATCTAATCTAGGTTATCTGTCTGATTTTAATTTTAATATATTAATTATCATAAAGTTAATTATAAGTAGAAAAAGAGGGATTAAATAAGAAATTCCTCCAATATAATAAATATTAAAACTATTTTCAATTAATTTTCGTATATAATAATGTAATACAAATTACAGGAGAAAAAGAATGCATTCAGATTATAGGCTTATTAGAGAGATAAAAAAGAAAAATGACAGAAACTCAGCAAATGAACTGGTCAGCAGATATTATGACGAAATTTATGTTTATGCTTATAAACAACTTCAGGAAAAAGAGTTAGCGATGGACATGACGCAGGACATTTTTATAGCAGTATTAAATGGATTACATAGCTATGATGAGAAAAAAGCTTCTTTTAGAACATGGCTTTACAGGTTGGCCTCAAATAAAATAACAGATTTTTATCGGAGCAGATTTTATAAACAAAAATTATTAGAAGCCGGTCCGGTAGAAACAGATTACATCGGGACGAATGATAATCAGGAAGAAATGATTATTAATAAAATGACAAATGAAAAAATGATTCAGGATGTGATGATACTTATATCCGGATATAACAATGAGTGGATTAGGATATTCCAAATGAAAATATTTGAGGAGTTATCATTTAAAGAAATTTCTAAGGAATTAGGTATTTCAGAAAACACGGTTAAAACGCGTTATTATACGATGATTAAAATGTTGAAAAAGGAGTTAGCGTAATTATGGAAAATAAATATAAATTTGATATTGAGTACCCTACACAAATCGAAAAACAAAACAGTATAAATTTTATACTTGATGCGACTAAAAAAGAGGAAGAGCCATTGATTACAAGGCTAAAAAATCTATTCTTAGGACCGGGAATAAATGTTATATTCTATCAGTCAAAATTACTTGTATTAATGTCACTTGCTATATATTTGTTTGCAATATCTTTAGGATATGTTTCATTTTCAATAAATGATTATATAAGTCCTGAATACATGATAATAATAATGTTTCCTGTTATTAATGTGTCATTTTTTGCACTATCAATGTGGAATGAAGAACAGTCTGCAATAGTAGAACTTAAACGCACATTGAAATACTCACAAAGTTATATTATTACACTTAGAATGTTGTATGTGAGTATATTAGCAATCGTCATCAATGAGGCAATGCTGTTAATTATAACTGATGTTAAATATCAGTTAAAAATAGTCATTATTGCTTTTGCTACGTCATTTATTTTTTCTGTAGTATCACTATGGCTGTATGACAGGTTTAATAATTATTACAATATAGTTTTTTTATGCATAGCATGGATAGTGGGAACGACAGGAATATCAAAATATAATTCATTAATTATAAATACAATGCTAAATACAGTGCCTACTGTTGTTTGTGTTGCAATTGCAGCTATTAGTTTTGGAATATTTATAGCTTATTTAAGAAAGGTGGAAAAAGAAAATGCTTACGCTTAATAATGTATCGAAAAATTTTGGAAAATTTACGGCAGTAGAAAATATAAGTTTAAACATGGATAATGGATTATATGCACTGTTAGCACCAAATGGAGCAGGAAAGACGACCATTATAAAGATGATAACAACTTTGCTTAATCCTACTGAGGGTGAAATTTTATATGATGGAGTAAATATAAAAACAATGGGAGCGGCGTATAGGGAATTGCTTGGTTATTTGCCACAGGATTTTGGATATTACAAAAATAATACTCCAAAGCAGTATCTTTCATATTTGGCAGCTTTAAAGGGAGTACCTAAAAAAGAAACAGCAGAAAAAATTGATTATTTGTTAGAAATGGTAGGATTGTCAGAAAATGCTGACAAGAAAATGAGAAAATTTTCAGGTGGAATGATTCAGAGAGTTGGCATTGCACAGGCAATGTTAAATGACCCTAAGATATTGATTTTGGACGAGCCAACAGCAGGATTGGACCCAAAAGAAAGGGTAAGATTTAGAAATATAATTTCAGTATTGTCAAAAGATAGAATAGTCATACTATCTACCCATATTGTGTCAGATATTGAATCAATTGCAAATCAGGTAATTCTTATAAGAGATAAGCATATTTACAAAATGGATTCCGTAGCAAATATTTGTAACGAGTTATCAGGAAAGGTATTTGAGATGCAGGTAAGTGACAAAGAATATGAAAAGATGGAAGAAAAGTATATTGTTTTGTCAGCAAGACAGGAAAAAGGATTTATGACAATAAGAGTGTTTGACGAGGCAGATGATGGAACGGATAATGATAATAAGGTAAGTGTTTCACCAAATTTGGAAGATGTATTTTTAGTTAATTACAATTAACATAATAATGGTTAATAGGAGAAAAATATGATTAAATTTGAGTTAAAAAAGATATTTAATATAAAAATCGTGCTTGTAATCTTTGTACTAACAGCATTATTTTACAATATGTTTTTAAGCACTAATTATTTTGCTACATCTAATATGGGGGCAGAAGATAAACTATGCACCATATTAATGAAAGAATACGGAACAAAATTACCGGTTAGTAAAAGAAATAAGTTAGAAGAAATAAAACAAGAATATATTGAAAAAGTTGACAAGTATATTGCAGGGGATGAAGTATTGAAAAATGCAGGTATAACTAACTATAAAGATTACAAATCAATGCGCTCAGAAGAAGGACTGGATGATAAGGTAAAAGAAAAATTAAATGACATTTCATTTGGAAGCTATGCTGAAGAAACATTTCTGATTCAGGAGGTGGATTACTGGCAGGAATGGGAAACAGGGTTACAGTTTGCAGGGCTTAGTAGGGAAAATGCAGAGAGTAATATAACAGAAAATGTAAGACGACATACAGGGGAAGTAAATAAGCTGAATCCTAAATTTCTTGAAAGAATGGAAAAACTATATACAAGAGATTACACGTCGCTTTTATCAGAAGATGCAGCTGAATGTGTAAAAAGTGATTTACCTTTGATTGGTTTGCTAATGTTAATATGTTCTGCTTTATTGATAATACCTTATCAGATACGGGAAAGAATAAGAAATGTGAATACATTATTTTATACTACAAAACATGGAAGAAATTTGGTTAACACCAGAATAACAGCTACCGTTATTACTACCGTTTTAGTTGGAATAGCACATATAATTATATTTTATGTATATTTGATAATTAGAGGAGTTGGAAAATATTTGGATTGTCCTATATATTGCACTGCAAGAGTTAATTCATGGTATGATTTGAATTTTGGTACATATATTTGCTTAAATTTATTACTATACATATTTGCAATTATGTCACTTATAATGCTGTATTTTTTAATATCAAAAATATCACTAAATTATGTGGTTGGTTTTGCAAGTGCAATTCCTTTTACGGTTATCATAGCTATTATTTTTAATAAAATAATGTATGGATATTTGATAATAGAAAACAAAATGAAAATAACTTACGATGTTTACCGCCCTATATTGATTTGCATAAGTTTTACAATTATTGGTTTGATTATTGCAGTAGCGTTAGCAAAATATGAAAAGAAAAAAGATGTAGTTATTTGTTAATAAGCAGATTAAAAGATAACTATTTGTTAATAAGTAAAATTAAAGTATAAAAATTTGTTAATAGATGAAAAAGGAAGTGGTAATTTGCTGATAAAATATGAAATAAGAAAAATAATAAAAAATCCTATTGTGTGGATATTAATGTTATTTTTTCTTGTCATTAATATTTTGAATATTGAAATGCAGGTTCATGATTATAAGAAAGACATAAAACTTACGCATCAGTATATTCTAAACGACAAAATTGATAAAGAATATCTGAATTCTGTTGTTTCAATATATGATGATTTTAATATGCAGATTGTAAAAAATACTAAAATGGATTTGTATGATTACAATCCAAGTGGAAAGTATAAACTGTTTATAGACAACTGTTATAAAAAATTAGAAAAAAGAGTAGAAGAAATAAAAAATGATGGAGAAAGTACACAATTAACTTATCCGGGTCAGGTATATAGATTACATAAATTGCTTTATTACAACATATTTAAAAAACTATTGCTGGAAATGGCTGTTGTAATAAGCATATGCACATTATTTTTAATGGATTATGAAAGGATAAACAATACGACAGGAATAGTATATGCGACCAAAAAGGGACGAACAATTCAGAAAAGTAAAATGATAAGTGCAATGATTGCCGGGAGTGTTATTAATGGTATTTTGATGATAGGAACTCTAGGATATTATTTCGCAAATATTTCTTATAAAGGACTTTGGAATACCTCATTATCATCGGCAATGGCTATGGAATCGAGAGGAATTCTTAAATATCCATTCATTACTTATGCGAAAATGAGTTATGCAAAATATCTTTTATTCACAATATGCTACGCAACAGTGTTGATAATACTTATCAGTGTTTTAAGTAGTGCCATTCAATTAGTAACTAACAATAGTTACATAAGTATAATTATTGTTGTCATTACAATGTTGGGATTATTAAATGTATTACAATTTTCTACAAACACATGGTTTGATTTGTTAATATCATTTAATCTGGCTTCAAGCTGGAATGATTGTGGTTCATGGTTTATGGAAAATCATTTATTTACTTCGTTTAAAGCTTATGATTGGATTAGTATTTTGGTGCAAACCTGTATTGTAAGTATTTTATTTAGTGTTGCTTATAAGAGATTTTGCAGAAAAGATTACGTGTGATGAATAACGGGTGGGTATTGGAAGGATAAGTGTGAATAAAAGTAGCTCAGAGTAAGTAAAGAAGCAGAAAAAATTTTGTTAAATATTGAATTATCCTCTAAAGATGATATATTATTAATTAATATTATTTTAGGGGATGATTTTATTTATAGGATAGACGAAACAAAATTGATGAAAAATGTATTCTTATGATTCCGGCAATGTTAGATGCACATTTTTCATTGCTAAATTATGCTTTTTATTCTAAAAATTATCATCCGATAATTATAGAAAATGAAGAAGGAATAACAGATATTGGGCTAAAATATGTAAACAATGAAATGTGTTATCCGGCTATTTTGAATAAAAAAGAGGAAAAAATTATGTTAAAAAACGAACGAAAAATTGTAGATATTTTAATTAAATATTCGGATTATTTATTTGTGTTAGCAATAACAATATTATCTATTTATATAAGAAACAGATTGCTTCCAATCGTATCAGGTGATGCCAATTATTTCTTACTACCATGGTATGAAGAAATTAAAAATAGCGGAGGCTTAGATGCACTTTCTAAACAGACAGGTGATTATTGTATTTTGTACCAGACACTAATTGCCTTATTTACATATTTACCGCTTAAACCATTAGTGACATATAAGGTGATATCGTGCATTTTTGATTATTTATTGGCATTAGCATGTGTTATGGTCATTAGAGAATTAACTGAAAATCGTTTGTATATGATTTGGACTTTTGTACTTGTTGTATGTTCATCTATAGTTATATTTAATTCATCGGCATGGGCACAATGCGATTCGATATATGCAACCTTTTGTGCGTGGACAATATATTTTTGTATAAAAGAAAAGTATTCTTTTATGTTTATCGCATATGGGGTTGCTCTTTCATTAAAATTGCAGGCTATATTTTTGCTCCCATTTATTTTTATAATTTATCTGATAAAGAAACAATTTTCTATTATAAAAATTTTTTATGTACCATTTATGATGATTGTTTTAAGTGGTGTTGGAATTATTTATGGTAGAAAAATTTGGGATGTGTTTTTAATTTTTAAAAATCAGACACAGGCTTATAATTCAAGTCTCACATCTAATTATCCGGGATTATGGGCCATATTCTCTACAGAGATGGCAGATTTAAATATAAAATATTCAACTGCTGCTACAATGATATCAATATGCATAATAGGAATGATTTTTTATTATTTAATGAAAAAAATGTCAAACATTAATAAAGAACAAATTTTACAGTTGGCATTTATTTTTGTATACATAGCAGTACTTACTATGCCGCACATGCATGAGAGATATGGATATTTATATGAGATATTTGCAATTATGCTTGCATTGCTTTATAAGCGTACGATTATTCCATGTATTATATTACAATTAATTACATTTTTTACTTATTCATCATATTTATTCAAGCAGGAACATATGCTTACGGTTTTGGCGGTAATAAATATAGGAATATTCATATATTATTTTTGGATATTTTTTGTTCAAAAAGAAAATGAAAAAACTGAAAACCTATGCAATAACAATTAATAAAAGAGGAACAGTGTATGTAACAGTTAAAAGAAGCATTTCCATAATTTGGAGATGCTTCTTTAGGTGAGTTAATGAAATTTCTAACGATGTTTAAAATTTTTTATATAGTTGTGTCGGAAGTTAAGTTATTTCTTAACAGGCACAAGGTCCATAAGTTCTTCATCCCATACATATTCAATATCTTTGTTCATATCTAGGTGCCTCCTTTTTATTTAATAATTTATGAAAGATTTAGTTTCTATAAGTATAATACATAAAAATATGCAAAAATAATACAAATATCAAATTTATATATTATAACAATAGTGCAAAAAAATAAAAATATGTTATAATTATATAAAAATTAATGTAACAATCGAACAATATAAATATAACAATAGTATAAAAAGATTATAACAATAGTACATTTATACAATACATAGATTATTTGACATTAAAGAATATAATAAAAGCTTATTAAACATAAAGCGATAAAAGATATTGGATTATGATTAATTATTACAGGAGATGAGTAAATAATGGAAAAAATTAAAAACATCAGACTTAGAACGGATAATTCGGAAATTATACCATATACCATAGAAAGCATACCAATATATGCAGTGAGAGAGCAACAGTCAAACTATCCTAACATGTGTGGGATAATGCATTGGCATGATGATATTGAATTTATTAGAATTGTCTCAGGTAGAATGAATTATTTAGTAAATGATAATGTAATAGAATTGAACGAAGAAGATATTATATTTGTTAACAGTCAACAGATTCATGGACACAGGCATATTAATTATGAGGAATGTATATTTGATGGAATATTGGTCCCTACAAATGTTTTAGTTTATCCGAAACAATTGGCAGAAAAATACGTAAATCCATTTTTTTACGACTCTAAGTTTTCGAGTTTTGTATTTAGAAAAGGAGACAGAGGTCATGATGAATTGACAAATACATTTAATACAATGATGTCACGATTGGAAAATAAGGTGGATGCTTATGAATTTGATATGGTTGCAGGAGCTTACAAATTAATGTCAGCAATAATAAAGAGATTAAATTGTAGAGGTGTAGAAAGAATCGGAGTGTCACCGTGGACAGATACTCTCCACAAAATGATTGGATATATTCAATCTAATTACAAAAATGCAATAAGTCTTGATGAGATTGCTCAGATGGGAAATGTTAGCAGAAGCCAGTGCTGTAAAATATTTAAAGGAATAATGAATAAAAGTCCGAATGATTATCTTACGGAATATAGGATAAATAAAAGTGTTGATTTAATTTTGGAAACTGATATGAAAATGACGGAAATAGCATATGAATGTGGGTTTAATGGCTCTAGTTATTTTGCGGAAATTTTTAAAAAAATAATGGGTGTAAGTCCTAGAGAATATAGGAAAAAGAAAAGTAATAAAGAGATTTAGAACATAAAAAAGAAATCCAATGTAGCATGGTATCAGATTCTAATTACTGACAAAGAGTGCAATTTTAGAACGGTACCTGTTAATATATGGATTTCTTTTTTTAGTTAATCTTTTATTTGATATGATGTCGGGAAAAAAGCCATCAACTTTGATACCTTTGGATTGTCCCATGCTACGTATTTCCACAATCAGAGAGAAATATTTAATCAGCCAAGAATGTGTATGATTGTCCCATGCTACGCATTCCTACAATATTACCCAATTATAATATTTTACATTAATTAATGAACATTATTTCTTCTTTTACCTGTCATATCAGAAACAACAAGTTTAAAGACAGTAGTGACTTTCATCATATCTGTATTAAATTTGAAGTCTTCTTCGTGATACTGAGCCATAAGAATTTTTAATGCATCAAATTTATCTTCGTCCGGTACAAATTCAATGGTTCCGTGGCCAATGACACTTTCATATCCCATAGTACAAGACATTCTTTCTTCATACATTATAAATCTGTGACCACAATCCATTTCAAATGTGGCTCTGTTATCTTGTCTGATTAAATCCAATTTAGTTCCTTCCTTAGCACAATGGAAATATAGTTCGACTTTATCGCCATCAACATGTAATCCAAAATTAAGAGGTACAATATAAGGAAAATCCTTATCATTAAAGGCAAGTCTGCAACAGTCACACTTGCGGATTATTTCGATTATTTCATTAAAATCTGTTATTTCACGGTCTTTTCTTCTCATAAAAATCACTTAAGTCCTTTCATTTGTATAATTAGAAAAAATAAATTGTATATATATTTTATAACATGGTGTGAAAATATAAAACATATATTTAAGTTGCTTTATGCATTTATGATAAATAATAAATCATTAATTTTATATTAAAATATTACGTAAAAGATATAAAAATTGTACAGACAATACTGTATAATAAATATATAAGATGTTGGGGCAAAAACTTCCAACTTTGATGCCTATGGATTGGTTCGTGCTACGAATAGGTATCGTATATAAAAAGTTATTATTAAATTAAACTTGTTTTATTTTATAAAAATTCGTAAGAATGATAATCATAAAAAGAGATTAATAATAAATTTGGAGAAAAACAATGGAAAATCAAAGCATAGATGTTACAAATGAAAATACAGAATATGAACAGGAAGAACTTGAGACTTTATATAATTTAGAAAGACTGCTAGAATCGGGGCAGTTTGAACTTGTATCAGATAAACCTGAGAATGGAAAAATCAGACTGATATACATAATGAATGATGCAGTGGAAAGCTTTATTGTATTTGACAATGCAAGACTAACAGGCACATATGATAGTAAATTTGAAGGTAGTGTTACAGCTTCACTAACCGGAAATGAAAAAGAATATGTTATGGTAGTACATCAGAATGAATCAGTATTTTCAATATTTTTTCAAAAAATGTACATGGAAAATCATTTATACAACTACGGAAAAATCGGACATTTTTGGGTGAAAGGATACGAATATTTAAGAAATATTGAATATAAGATTGCAATAGTGCGGGACAAAAGGGAATATTTAGGAGAAGAGTATTGCAATAATCAAGAATTAAAATTAGCACATTTGTCGGATTTTCCACCTTTAAATTATTGCTGCTATCCGTCAGTGCCACAAAAATATATTGTTCCAAAAGACGATCCATGGACTCCGTCAAATGAAGCAATTCAGGTAATGTATGATATGGCAGAATTGACTAGAGACAGAAAAATGCAAAGGATGCTGAAATTTTATAAAAATCATCCTGAAAAATGTGTCGCAAAAATTATAGCTTCTATGTTACATAGAAATTCTCACAAAGAATTGGTTGATTATTTGATAAATATATTTGTGAAAGCGTCGGAAAATTATCCTGTGAGAAATTTTGGAAAAGAAAATGAAAAATTAGAAAAATATATAAAGAAAGCAGAACAGTTAAAGGAAGAGTTAAGTAAAGATGGAATTGAGGCATCCGTCATTACTGAAGAACCTTTTGTTGGGGTAAAAGACTCAATAGAATTTAAAGTATATTTGATGATTTGGAAAAAAGGAGTGTTAAATCGAAAGGTCGAATTAAGAAGAATTGTGTAAATAGGTTATTTATTCAAATTTAACAATCAAATAACATTTTTCAGATAAAATTAAGAAAATTTTAACAACAAAATTGCATTCTTTTATTGAAATAAAAACGTTTTCGATATATGATTAGAGTAACAAATTGAAAAGGAGAAGAAAAATGAGAAAGTTATTTAAACAGATTACTGCAGTAGCTATGTCAGCAACAATGATTATTGGTGCAGCAGGAGTTACATCAGCAGCAGTTGCACAGGGAACTAACGTATCACAGAATGAATGGACATCATATTCTCTTCATACAAGAGAAGACAATGGTGAATGGGAAGACAAGTTAATTAAAGATGGTCAGAGTTACATGAACACAGCTAATGCTTACAAGAGTTATGGTGAAAATGCATCTTTAACAGCTAAGACAGCTTCATCATTTACAATGAATGTTGTAAGTACAGGATGGAGTGCTAACTGGAATCCATTCACAGGAAAAGTTACACAGTCTAATCCATGGGGAGTTACAGCAACTCAGATTATGAACGTTGAAAGAGGAAGATATTACAATCTTTCATTCAAGATTAAGAGTACATTATCAAATGAACTTACAAAGACAGTAGAAAGAGCTGATGGTACAGCTTATAATGAAGGAACAGGAAAATATAACTATGTTAAACATGTTCACTTCAAAGTATTTGATAATAATGATAAAGATGGTGCTGCATTAGATTTAACAAATTTAACAGCAACAATTGGTGGCGCAAGTGTTCTTACAACAGGCGATGCTAACATCAACAAAGATTTCTCATCATTTATCGCACTTGATAGCAAGAATACAGCAGATGACGGATGGGTTACAGTAACAGCATCATTTATGATTCCATCACTTAAGTCAGAATACCAGAGTGGAGTTAAAAATCCTACAGTAGGTGTTAAATTTGCATTCGGTGCATTATTAAGAGAATATGAAGATGAAAACAACATGAGTGGTACAATCGAAGTAAAAGATTTCTCTGTTGTAGCTGATATTATGTCACCTTCACAGGTTAAAGTTACAAAAGTAACACCTAAGAAGAAAGCTATGGTTGTAAAGTTTAAGAAATCAAGCGGAGCAAAAAAATATGAAGTTCAGTATTCATTAAAGAAGAACATGAAAGCTGCAAAGGTTAAGACAACAAAGAAGACATCAATCAAAATTAAGAAATTAAAAGCAAAGAAAACATATTATGTAAGAGTAAGAAGTTACTTTGAAAACAATGGCAAGAAGATTTACAGTCCATACTCAGCAAAGAAGAAAGTTACAATTAAATAATTTTACTTAATAAAAAAGGGACGTTGAGCTAAAAAGATTAGTTCAGCGTCTCTTTTTTGTATTCATTGCCCAATATGGTGTAATTCAGGTCTTAGTATGAATGGTAACCAATATCTACATTTTTTGTTATGTGCAGTAAATCTCATTTCAACACTTTTATCTTAATTAAACATATAATAAATATTATCAGAAATATAATATGAGGTTTATGGTGGATAGTAATGTAAATGGACTTATGTTTCAATTAGGAAATATAATGAGAATAGATAATGGGTTTGTTGAAGAATCGGTATGTTTTAATACTGCGGGAGGCTACATTGTAGTTTCATATAATGATACATCAATGGGAAGAAACAATAGGCAGCAGGTCAGATTAAATATAAATAGAAATACAAAAATTATTAACTTTAGAGGACAAAATTTATGTACTTGTTGCATACAGGAAGGTATGTGGATTAATGCAATTTTTTCAGGTGCTATGACAAGAAGTATTCCACCACAGGCAAATGCATTTTTAATTATTGTACAGGGAAGAAGTCAGCAATCGGTTAGCTCAGTAACAATAGACAGAATTGCATCTATAGATTTGGAGAACAGCTCTTTTTATACGGGAAATAGAAATGATATTAATTCACAAACGAGATTTATCGTAAATAATAATACAGTTATAACAGACAGAGAAGGAAACAGAATCAGATTACGAAACTTAAGACCGGGACAATTAGTTAGAATAAATCATGCAAATTTCCAGACGGCAAGCATTCCACCACAGACAACAGCGTTTTCGGTTCAGGTGTTGCAATAGGGAGAAAAATACTGGAACTGAGCAATAAAGTATGATAAAATCGATATAGGTTTTACAAATTGGGATGAGCATAAAAATAATAATTAATGATGGCAGAATCACCCTACATATTGGCAGATATGTAGGGGTTTTTTATGAATGGAAGAATTGAATGATGAAAAAAAATTTTAGGCTTATACATTCTGCATCCAAATAATGTAGGAAGATGCGGACATATCTGTAACGCAAGTTACACAGTATCATCAAAAAGCAGAGGATTGCATATTGGAGAAAAACTAGTAAAAGACTGCATTTTAAAAGCTTACGATAATGGCTATAAAGTGCTTCAGTTTAATGCTGTAGTGGCAACAAATGTACATGCAAGACATTTATACGAACGTGTTGGATTTAAACAATTGGGTATAATACCTAATGGATTCAGATTGAAAAATGGGAAATATGAAGACATATGTCCATATTATATTGAAGTGTAATAATTTTTGAACCATTACTGGCTCCAAGCAGTGGAACATCCTAAAATTAAACTTACCTATTTTACAAATTAAATATTATAAGTAGAAAATGGAGGAAATTATATGTGTACAGCAGCAACATATAAGACAAAAGATTTTTATTTTGGCAGAACACTTGATTACGAATTTTCTTATAATGAGGAAGTTACGATTACACCAAGAAACTATAAATTGAAATTCAGACATGGAATTGAGGCAAAAAATAATTATGCAATTATTGGAATGGCATTTGTTGTAAATGATTATCCTTTATATTATGATGCGATAAATGAAAAAGGATTAGGAATGGCAGGACTCAATTTCGTAGGAAATGCTGTGTACAGTGAAGTAAAATCTGACACTAAAAATGTAGCACAATACGAATTTATACCATGGATACTTAGACAATGTGAATCAGTAAAAGAGGCACGAAAAGTATTAAGTGAAATGAATTTAGTAGGAACTCAGTTTAGCGAGCAATTGCCGGCGGCAAGTCTTCACTGGATTATAGCAGATGCAAATGAAGCAATAACAGTTGAATCAACTGAATCGGGATTACATGTATATGACAATCCGGTAGGGGTATTGACTAATAATCCACCATTTGAACAGCAGATGTTTCAACTTAACAATTACATGCATTTATCATCAAAACAACCGACTAACAGTTTCTCAGATAATTTGCAACTTAATTCATATAGCAGAGGAATGGGTGCAATTGGAATGCCGGGAGATTTGTCTTCAGGGTCAAGATTTGTAAGAGTAGCGTTTACAAAAATGAATTCCAAATCAGGGGAAACGGAAAATGAGAGTGTTAGTCAGTTCTTTCATATTTTAGGTTCAGTTGAACAACAAAGAGGATGTTGTGAAGTAGATGAGGGTAAATACGAAATAACTATTTATACTTCATGCTGCAATGCGACAAAGGGAATTTACTATTACACTACTTATGAAAATAATCAGATTACTGCAGTTGATATGCATAAGGAAAATCTTGAAGGGGAAAGCCTTGTGAGATATCCTTTAATACAGGGACAGCAGATAAAAATGCAGAATTAACAGATGAAGTGTATGTGCCCACGGCCATAGGTTCAGTATAAATTAAAGTAAAAATAAAATTACGGATAATATTTCAAATTGAAAAATTATCCGTAATTTGGTTTACATAATTTAATTGTAGAATTCAAAATAATTAAATTACTAAAATATATTACGGACGAAAATTGATTTAATATTATCCGTAAATCAAGTCCGACTTACACAATCACAAGTCGTCAGACGCATCCACGAGCCTTTATTTCTTCTTATCATACATAAGTGTTTTAATGCCACGCTTAAGTCCATCAACAGTTAAAGGAAACATATCGATGTTTTCGCGAATTACTCTTTCAGATTCCATCCAGTACATATTGTTCAAATCTCCATAGTGATATGAAGGATTTAACCAAATGCTGTGTGGATATTTCTTCTTAAAAAGTTCAATCCATTCCTTACCTGAAAGTCCACCGTTTGGACCACTGTAATTACCGTTTTTATCTTTGAATTCTTCAGGTGCCATACCTGCATCGCCAACAATAATTACTTTATAATCCTTATCATAATTTCTAAATGCCCATGTAGTATCTATCCAGTCACCACTTGCGCATTCAGGTGTTTTATATAATTTAGCATAAATACAATTGTGGAAGTAAAAAGTTTTTACATCCTTAAAATGATTAGCTTTATGCACAGCCTGAAAAAGCTCGTTACACAAAGAACTATAAGGATACATCGAACCACCACTGTCAAATAAAAGCATAAGCTTTACAGTATTTTTTCTTGGCTGTTGAAATTCTAATTTTAAATAACCACCCTGATTACAGGTTGAATTAATTGTTCCGTCGATATCAAGTTCAGTTTTTGGCAAATCAAGTTTTCTTGAATATTGGCGAAGTTCACGGAAAGCAACCTGAAACTGTCGCATTGTAAGTTTTGTATCACGTCTGAAATCTTTATAACGTCTTTCGCCCATAACAGTGAAAGCAGTTTTCATTCCGGCTTCATTTCCTAACTGAATACCACCGGCTACGTGACCTCTTTTACCAAATTCAGAGCCACCGCCCATACCAATCCAGTAAGTTCCACCGTGATGCTCAGTTTTCTGTTCACCAAGTCGTTCCTCAAATTTACGATGAACTTCCTTGGCTTCACGCTCGGTACGCTTGTCTATATATTTGCTTGGGTAAGTTTTCTTGCCCGTTTCAACATCATTGTGCAGCCATGCATCAATTTTACTCATATCAAAAGAATTATCTTTTATATCGTTAAAATATTCCTGAAAGGCAATATCAAATTTGTCATAATCACCTTCGCTTTTAACTAAAATTGTACGGCAAAGATAATAAAAATCAGTAAAATTTGAATGGGCCAAATCTTTATCAAGTGCGTCCATAAGCATAAGCCATTCGGTGGTAGAAATGTTTAATCCGTGATTTTTCAATACATAGAAAAAGTCAGTAAACATAAATTCCCTCCTATAAGCTCATCTGTTTTATTGTTTCTAAATCTTCATCCTTCTTAATTAAAACACCAAGATATGGAAGTGTTTTCTCAATAGAATCAGGGTCAACGCCACCAATCATAAGAGCTCTAATCCAATCTATAAATTCAGATGTGCTAGGTTTCTTTCTAACATCTCTAATACTTCTAATCCAGTAAAATGTTTTCATTGCCTGCTCAAGCAAATGTTCTTCTAAATTTTCAAAATGAGCATTAACAATCTGTCTCATTAAATCTGCATTTGGAAATGAAATATAGTGGAAAATACAACGACGTAAAAATGCGTCAGGAAGTTCCTTTTCAGCATTTGAAGTAATGATAACTATAGGACGGATTTTTGCCTTAACAGTTTCTTTAGTTTCATTAATATAAAATTCCATTTTATCAAGTTCCCAAAGAAGATCGTTAGGAAATTCCAAATCAGCCTTATCTATTTCATCAATTAATAAAATAACCTGCTCCTCTTTTTTGAAGGCTTCTCCAAGTTTTCCAAGTTTGATATATCTGCTGATATCATCCACACCATCTACACCAAACTGGCTGTCATATAATCTTTGAATTGTATCGTAAATATATAAACCGTCCTGAGCTTTAGTTGTAGATTTTATGTTCCAAATTAATAATTCTTTGTCGAGAGCTTTAGCAACTGCCTCAGCAAGCATAGTTTTACCTGTTCCCGGTTCTCCCTTAACTAGCAAAGGCTTTTGAAGCTTTGTTGCAACCTCAACTGCTGCTAATAAATCGTCAGATGCTACATAAGTATCAGTCCCGGTAAATTTTGTTTCTGCTGCCATATTAAAATATCCTTTCCGTAAATAAGTATAATTTCATTTATATTTCAATCTGACAAAATTAACAGAATTACGCTTGTGCAACTTGTCACTCGCAACAGTTCTAAATCTTCAACATGTAGTTTGAATTTCAAACGATGGTTTCATTCAAACTACATATATGTCGATTTGAACCAGCGACGACAAATGCAATTTTGCTAAATTTTGTCAGATTAAAAATGTAATGATATTGACCTTAAATTTTAATTAATTCTTAATAATAAATTTATCGTTTTCAAAAGTTATAGTACCATAATGAAAATATGAATGTCTACAACAATTGAAAAAACTATTTAGGTCGGTTACAATGGTGTGGAAAGAATAAATTTTAGGAGGCATGAAATGGTAAAGCATATTATTTTATGGAAGTTAAAGGAAACATTAACAGAAGAAGAAAAGATACAGGCGAAGAAAGATATAAAGGAAAATTTAGAAGCATTAGAAGGACAGATTGACGGATTGTTAAAAATGAACATCCGAATAGAATATTTGCCATCTTCATCTGCTGATATAATGATGGATAGTGAATTTGAAAATGAGTATGCATTGAAGGCATATCAGACACATCCAAAACATCAGCATGTTGCAAACACATATGTAAGACCTAATGTTGAAACAAGACTTAGTATGGATTTTTAGACATTGCTATTTTATCAGAAAGGTGGATTATAATTATGAAAAAATTTATTACTTTTACATGGGCATGCACAATAGCACTTATTTTGGCAGGAATGTGTGAAATGAGTTCATTTGACAATGAAATTCAAAAATATTCATGTGTAAAAAATGTTAAGGCTGAAACTGTTAAAAATCAAAAAAAGAACCAGACAATTGTTTTAAATGCACCAACAATTACGGTAAAGAATAAAACTGAAAAACAGGTTAAGATTAAATGGAATCGTGTAAAAAAAGCGAATAGTTACAAAGTATACAGAGCTACAACAAAGGGTGGAACTTATAGCCTTCTTACATCAACAACTGCCAGAAATTACGTGGATACAAATACAGTAGGCGGTCAAAAATACTACTATAAAGTGCAGGCTGTAAGAACAGTTGCCGGAAGCATGGGAGAAAGCAGTCTTTCAAAGGCTAAATATGTAAAGGCTGCAACTAAAGATTTAAGTATTGTAGTTGCAGGAGAATGCTATGTTGAAGGAATTGAACTTTGGGCAAAGAATCAGTATCCAAAGGGAACACATTTTATAAGTAGTGTAGGTGTAAGTAGTTCAGGATTTATAAATTCAAAGAAATTTAAAGTTAATGGAAAAAGTGCTACAGGTATAGAAAAAGTTGCATCATATAATCCTGACAGAGTATATTTTTTAATAGGAATGAATGAATCAGGTACTGACAATACAACTCCTACAATCAACAATTTTAAAACGATGATAAATAAACTTAAAAAGAAAAATAAAAATGTACAGATAGTCCTTCTTCCAATAGCACCAACGGGCAAAAGAAGTACTGCAAATGTGCCAAAGAAATCACAGCGTTTGAAATTTAATAAAGCGTACTCAGATTTGGCAGCAGCAACAGATAATGTATATTATTATGATTACACAGGTTTGTTTGATGATGGAAAAGGATATTTGAAATCATCATGTGATGGCGGTGACGGATGCCATTGGACATCAACAGCAACAATTAATTTTTCAAAGAGCCTGATGGATTGGTCAAAGAATAATTTATAGAAAATATAAAATTTATTATGCCGGGAAATATTTGAAATCATTATATATTGGATAGGTTTTAGATTAATGTTCCCGGCATAAATAATATTAAGTTAATCAAAGGAGTCACAATAATGGGTGGTAGTCATATAGCAATACCTACAATTTTGAAAGTCGGAAAAGGAACATTAGAAAATCTTGGTACTTATATTAAATCGAGTGGAATGTCTAATGCCGTAATATATTTTGGAAATGATTTAATAGACATGTTTGGTGAAACAGTAATGAAGTCACTTAAAGATGCAGGAGTCAATGTGCTTGGCTACAGAGAAATGGATTCAATTAAAATAGAAGAATTGATAGGGATTGCATTTGATATTGATTCTAAAGCACAGGTTGTAGTAGGTATTGGTGGTGGTAAAGTTATTGACGGTGCAAAATATGCCGCATATCTTAGAAAATTACCATTTATAAGCGTGCCTACTTCAGCATCCAGTGATGGCTTTTCAAGTGCCAGTGCATCACTTCTTGTTAATGGAAGACGTACATCGGTTCCGGCAAGAATGGCATATGGAATTGTTGCCGACACACAGATAATAAAAAGTGCTCCTGAAAAATTTATTTATTCAGGAATTGGAGATATGGTATCAAAAATTACGGCACTTTATGACTGGGTGTATGAAGATCAAAAAGGTTATACAGAGTTAAATGATTTTGCAATGATGATTGCAAAAAAGGCTGTAAATAGTTTTGTAAGAACACCGTTTGAAAGTATTAAAGATGATTTGTTCTTAAAAGAGTTGTTAGACTCGCTTGCAATGAGTGGAATCGCAAATGAAATTGCAGGAGGAAGTGCACCTACAAGTGGAAGTGAACATTTGATTTCACATGCTCTTGATAAAATGCTTCCTGTACCACAATTACACGGAGTCCAGGTTGGCATTGCAACTTATCTAATGAGCGTTGTTCAGAATCACAGATATAAGAGAGTAAATACAATATTTACCGATACGGGATTTTGGAATTTTGTTGAGAAATTAGACTTGGATATCAAAGACTATGAAAAGGCAATAGATATGGCACCTTCAATAAAGCCTCACAGACATACTTATTTACATGAAAAAGAATATAGAGATTTGGCAAAGAAGGTATTATATGAAGATGAAAGATTGAAAAAGGTATTTCATATTTAAAGAAATTTTTATAGTAAACGTGAATTTGTATAGACAAATTCACGAAAACTGTAAACAAATTGTAAATCGCATTGTATATATCAAAAAAAGCGATATACTATAAATATAGTAAATATATTTAGCAAAGCAGGTGAAAACCTGTGACGCAAAGCTATAGGGCCTTTAAAATGGCAGCCAGTTGCACTTTATTAGTCTTGGTGTGCTGTGCCCAAGACTTTTTTTGTACAACAGTCTAGCTTTATTCGTAAAAAGCAAAGTATATTGAACATCTTATTCTAAAGGAGGAAAAATGAATAAAGAGTTGTTAACACAAGCGGGAATTGATGTTAACGATGGAATAAGAAGATTTAATGACAAGGAGGATTTGTATGAAAGATTTTTGTTTACATTCCCAAAGGATGTAAACTACGACATAATGTGTGAAGCAATTAGCAAAGGAGACGCAGAACAGGCTTTTCAGGCAGCGAATGCATTGAAGGGGATTACAGGTAACTTAAGTTTAAACCAGTTGTATAATCATATTATTCCATTAGTCGATTCTCTAAAGAAAAGAAGAATGGAGAAGGTAAATGAACTTCTTGAGGTGGTTTCAGTGGATTATGACAAAGTTATTAAAGCGTTATCTACTAATGATAAAAAATAAAAAGTGGACAGGTCATCTTATCTTTATATTTTTTATTGAACAAAGAAATCCGGCAGACGGTTAAGTGCTGCCGGATTTCTTTGCTTTTATATATTTATTTAGTTGAAATGATTTATTCAAATTACAAAATTTTATAATTAAATAATAGTAATCTGTCATTAAATTTCATTACAGAAATAATATTTTAGTGATGGAATAAACGGATTCCTGTAAAGCTCATTACCATATTATGTCTGTTACAAGCATCGATAACATCTTGATCACGAATTGAACCACCCGGCTGTGCAACATATTTAACACCGCTCTTAGCAGCTCTTTCGATATTGTCATCGAATGGGAAGAATGCATCAGAACCAAGTGTAATATCTGAAGCCTGAGCTAACCATGCCTGTTTTTCTTCTTTTGTAAATACAGGTGGTTTTTCTGTGAAGATACTTTCCCATTTACCATCTGCAAGAACATCCATATAATCTTCACCAATGTAAAGGTCGATTGCATTATCTCTGTTAGCACGTTTCATACCTTCAATAAATGGAAGGTTAAGTACCTGTGGTGCCTGACGAAGTAACCAGTTATCAGCCTTCTGTCCGGCTAATCTTACACAGTGAATTCTTGACTGCTGTCCTGCACCTACACCTATTGCCTGACCGTTTTTAACGAAACATACTGAGTTAGACTGAGTATATTTTAATGTAATCATAGCAATTGCCATGTCAATTTTAGCTTTTTCAGGAAGGTCTTTGTTTTCAGTAACAATATTGTCAAAGAAATGTTCATCAATATTTAAGTCGTTACGTCCCTGTTCAAATGTAACACCAAATACTTCTTTATGTTCAATTGGAGCAGGTTCATAATCAGGGTCAATCTGAATAATCGCGTAACTTCCTTTTTTCTTTCCTTTTAACATTTCTAAAGCTTCAGGTTCATAACCCGGAGCGATAATTCCATCTGAGAATTCTCTCTTAATGATTGCTGCTGTAGAAACATCACAAACATCAGAAAGAGCAATGAAGTCACCATATGAAGACATTCTGTCAGCACCTCTGGCTCTTGCATAAGCGCTGGCAAGTGGTGATAATTCTCCTAAATCATCAACCCAATAAATCTTTGATTCGATTTCACTTAAAGGAAGACCAACAGCAGCTCCGGCAGGTGATACATGCTTAAAAGAAGTAGCAGCAGGAAGTCCTGTAGCTTTCTTTAATTCTCTAACTAACTGCCAACCATTGAAAGCATCAAGGAAATTGATGTATCCCGGTTTTCCGTTAAGAACTTCGATAGGAAGTTCACCTTCATTCATAAATATTCTTGATGGCTTCTGATTTGGATTACAACCATATTTTAATTCTAATTCTTTCATTATAAATCTCCAATCTTTAAATTATTTATTCTTGTTAATAATCTTAGTTTCGTATTTCCCTGTTTCAATATCGATATATCTTACAAATAAAGAAACTTTGTTATCTTTATTTAAATTGTTCCAAAGCATATCTGTGAATTCGTTCATATCATCTTTAATTGAAACAAGCTTTGGTTCACCTTCAAAACTTGGAAGCGGATTTCCATCATGCATATATGTATGAATAAAGTGACCTTCTCCATTTACAGGATTTTCATATGTAAATGTGTATCTGTTGCATGCATCAGGGTTACCGTTGTTGCTCTTTAAAATAGACATTGCATAGTTATAAGAACCGTCTTCAACCTGCATAATTCCTGAAATTCTAGGAGTATAGTTAGGACCGTCAGGTTCAAATTCTCTTGTTCTTAATGACTGTTCAAAAGTCTGACCTTTATCCATTAATTCGTAAACAGTATCTGTCTGGTCGCCATTTGTAACAATTGTTTTGTTACCAAGAACACGAACAGGAGCATAGATAATAAGACTTGGGTCTACTAATTTAGAAGGGTCAAATGCCTGAGTACGGATTCCTTCGCCATCTTCGACAAAAACTCTGTTTCTGCTGTTTTCGCTTCTTCCCATGATGAAATAAGCTGTTACTGCGTATTTGCCATTAGGAGTTTTACCGATTACGATTCCTCTTCCAGGGTACGCATTTTCTTTTAATTCATTTTCAAGTGATAACATCTGCATAGTGTTTCTCCTTTATAAAAAATTTTTTCTTTGGTTTCCAAATATAGAAAGGTAAGCAAGGTGCCTTATAAGACATAGCATACGCAAATCCTGCCAAATGGGTATAAAAAAACCACCTGGGAAACCTAAATGGTTGCCCAGGCGGTCGGCTTCGATACATCTCCATACTCCCTGTGAGTGCTCTCACTTATCCGCCAGTCGTATGGAATCTAAATTTAGAATAAACCATTTGATAAAGAATTTCAACACCTTTAGAAAGAAAATTGAAACAAAATCGATTAGAATATGTGATATAATGAGCGGGGAAAGCGAAAAGCTACTTGTAGCTTTACAGCGAACGGCAAATTGCGATAATGATAGACACGGAAGCAGCAAAGCTACGAATTATGATATAATGAAAAATACAAATAAAGATAAAGATTAACGGAGAAGGTAAATATAATGAATATTAATATTGCAATATGCGATGACAATAAAATATTTATTGATAATATGAAGACAAAAATCATAAAAATATCAAAGAATATGAAATACAATACTGAGATATTTATTTATACGGATGGTAATATTTTGCTAAATGAAATCTGTGAAGAAAAAGAAAGCATAGATGTTCTAATGTTAGACATCGATATGCCTCATATATCAGGGTTACAGATTGCGAATGAAATTAGAAAAAGAAAATTAAACATTACTCTAATATTTGTATCGGCACATGATGAGATGGTGTTTGATGCCATACAATATCAACCATTTAGATATATGAGAAAGACACGGTTAGATGAGGAACTGCCTCAGGTATTAGAAGATGTTTTTGAACTTTTAAAGGATAAAGATGATAAATATACAATAATTAAAACAGATGAAGGAAATAAAAAAATAAAAAATTCTGAAATAATGCATATAGAAGTGGATAAAAGAAAATTAAAAATATGCATGTATGATGGAAGAGTAATGTATATTGGAAAAAGTTTAAAAAATTTTTTAGAGGAACTGGATGATAATAACTTCATTCAAATCTATAGTGGATGTGCAGTAAATATTAAATATGTAAGTGAGTTTTCTAAAGTTGAAATCACACTGGATAATAACGAAAAACTGCCGGTTAGCAGAACGAGGATGAGTGATGTTAAAAAGACATTATTAAAGTATTGGAGAGAGAAAGTATGATAGCTTTTTATTGGGTAGTAGAGTATTTGGGGAGTTTTATTGACACATTAATGTGTTGTATATTTTGTGGAATATTTATAGGCGAAAAAAATGATGAATACAGAAAGAAAATATTTTTGTATTCTTTGATAGGGGCAGCGATAATAACAGGTTTAAATACCATAAAGACGGTTTCATTTATTTTATCATTTTCTTTTATGATTATGTATATTATCATTCAATGGGTTATATACAGACAAAAACAGAAGTTCGCCATATTATTGGTATTTTTATATGGTGTAATCATAACAGCAGTAGAGTTTGTAGTTGTATATGTAACCTTATTCCTGACAAATCAATCTTCTATTAAAGATAAAAGTCCTACAAGATATGTATGTATGGTAATTAGCAAAGTACTTTTAGTTCTGGTAATAATGATTATTGATAAAATTGTTAGCAAAAGAAGGATTATTTCAGGAAAATATGCAGCAATTATAGGATGTGTTGCATTCTTTATTTTCGCATCAAATTTTTCAATTATATATTTAGGATTAAAACAGCAGGATTCAAATGTTGCATTAATAAGCACTATATTTTTTGTGGCAGATATGATATTGGGAGTGCTTCTTTTGTATTTCATACTTAAACTGGCCGACAGTTATGAAAAACAGAAAAACATAGAATTAGTTGAAATGCAAAATAGAATGCTTAGCAAATCACTTGAAGACACAGAGAGAGCATTTGATTTGTGGAGAGAAAGTATTCATAATTATAAAAATAATATTATTACATTGGCACAGCTTGTTGAAGAGGAAAGTACAGCGGAGATAAAAAAATATTTAAATAATGAAATACAACAACTAGGAATAAAGACACATTACGAAATGACAGGAAATAAAGTTATTGATGCTGTTTTAGCAACAAAGAAAAACTCGGCAGAGCATAAGGGAATTAATTTTTATGCAGATGGAAACATTCCTGATAAATGTATTGTTGATGAAATTGATTTTACAAATATAATTGGAAATCTCCTAGATAATGCAATTGAAGCTGCTGAAAAAGTCGAAAATGGAAACGTAAGTATTGTAATAAAACCACAGAAGAAATTTATAATAATAAAAGTAAAAAATTCTTATGATGGAAATAAAAATAATGAATTACAAACAACTAAGAAAGATAAAGAATACCACGGAATTGGTTTGAAAAGTATAAAGCGTATAGTAGAAAAATATCAGGGAGAATTTGAACTTGAGTTTAAAGAAAAAGAGGTTGAAGCTACAGCGTTATTACTAAATGTATAGCCAAAACTATTTTTATATTCGACAAAATTCGACATCACATAATATATAAAAACACAAAAATTTGTCTTCCCCCTGGCAAAAAATGACAAGTTACGCAAAAAATGATACAAGTTACGCAAAAAAATGTTTTGAAGCATTTTTTTTGGTAAAATATATCTGACTCTAATAAATAGGGGGAAAAAATTGAGATTCATATATAAGAAGCTGGATGGATTGTAGGAAGTACAGTTTAATCCGGCTTCATTTTTTAGAAGAAATCTGGATAATATGAAACTAATATAAACAGTGAAGACAAGGTGGAAAAACTCAAAGAATATGTCAAAAGATTCTGGTATAGAGAACATATACAAGCCTTTTGGCATAATACGCACAACTTAAGCACTAACTGTTATTATGGATAGTGGAGCTTTGAAGCAGGGGCTATAGCTAAAATACTTAAATTAGATGATTATGAATTAAAAGATATGAAATACTATCCATACGATTTGCTACATTACAAATAGGAAAATCTATAATGAGAAGATTGGTAAAGAAATAATTAATTTAATAATCAAAATAGGGGGAATACCAAGATGAAAAATGGAATTTAGAAGATGAAGATGATATAATGTGAGAAAATAAATTTGATATACAAAGCGGAATTGGTGCATTATAGAGGAGATATATAAATTCTAATAACAAAGGATTAGTGCCGGAGGTATTATTGTGAAACTTAAGTTAATAAAAGCAACAAACAAGTATCGTAATCAAATCGTAGATATGTTGGATGAGTGGAATAATACTGGCGAAGAAATTATACCCTATGTAATTGGTCGTTTAGATTACAGCGATTTTGATTACTATTGTAACAATCTGGAGGTAAAAGATACAAGTGATGGCTTAGTTCCTGATTCAACATTTTTTTGCTTAGATGAAGAACGAAACATTGTTGTAGGTGCTGTAAATATTAGGCATTATTTAAACGAAAAGTTGTTATTAAATGGTGGACACATAGGAGATGGTGTTCGTCCATCAGAGAGAAGAAAAGGGATTGCAACAAAAATGATATCGTTGGCTTTGGACGAGTGTAGAAAGCTAGGAATAAATAAAGTTCTGATGGTTTGTGATAAAGGAAATATTGGCTCGGCTAAAAGTATTGAAAACAATGGAGGAATACTAGAAAACGAAGTTGTAGTTGATGGTGTTATGGAACAAAGATTTTGGATTGATTTGAATAAAATGTAAGTTGTAGAATTAGTGTAAAAGAGGCTATAGACTTTGCAAAAGAATGTATCATGTCAAAACAAAATATACCCAGAAACCATATCATTAGAAGACGGATTGAGAGATAGTGTTAAATGGTATTTGGAACATAGTACAGAGGTTAATAAGAAACCTTATTTTAAATATATAGATAAAAATTTGTAGAGATAAAGAAATTTGAAAAAGGATTATGGTGAAAAAATGAAAAATTACACGTATATTTCTTTAAGAGAAAAGCCAGAACTAAAAAATTGTGCAGCCGAATGGTTTCACAGTAAATGGGGAGTTCCAACAGAAGCTTATCTTGAATGTATGGAAGCTTATCTGAATAAGAAAACAGAATATGGTTGGTATATTTGCTTGGATGAAAATAAAATTGTAGGTGGGCTGGGAGTAATCGAGAACGATTTCCATGCTCGAAAAGATCTCACTCCGAATGTTTGTGCAGTCTACACAGAAGAGGAATATAGATGTCAGGGCATCTCAGGACATCTGCTTAATATGGTTGTAGAAGATTTAAAATCAAAAAACATAACACCTGTCTATTTGATTACAGACCATACCAGTTTCTATGAAAGATACGGTTGGGAATTTTTGTGCATGGTACAGGGAGATGGAGAACCCAATATGACCAGAATGTATATCCACCAATAGCTTTCAGTTTATCATACAAATGCTTTTGTGTTGCACGCAGTCATTTATAATTTCAACGTTGAAAAAGATGCCTATTTGTCTGAAAAGTTAACTATTGAGAGTAAAAAGTTGTCTTTTCAAAATATAAAGTTTGCTATTGAGAGTCAGAATTATAATGAACCAACGAAAAAACATATTAAAAATATATGAAGAAATTGAAACTAATCAGATATTTGGTGCTCCTGAGATAGAGAGTATTGAAATGTTCAACTTCAACGGCTAGGAATGTTATGAAAAAATTAAAAGAAATAGGTTTTGTTAAAGAAGTTAAAGGAAAAGGAAAGTATACTTTTATTTCTGATTTTAATTATGTGAAAATGAAAGTCGCAAAATTAAATTAGATGTAACATTAGTAAAGAGGAGACATATGAAAAAACAGAAGGAATATAGCTTTTTAAATAATTTTATTTATGCCCTGAATATTGAGAGAAAGAGTAACTTAAGACTGCTGGCAATTACATTAATTAAGCCTATAGGAGACATAGTGGGTACTTTGTTAAATTCATATGCTCCTAAATATGTGCTGTCATTTATTGAGGATGATTTGCCATTTAACACAATAATTATGTATACAGTAATTATTTGCTTAATAATGATGATTTTAGATGTTATCAGCACTACATGTTACAACAGTTTCGAGTTTGAATATCGAAAGACAGAAGGCTATGTTGAAAAGAAGAGAATGGACAAGTTATTTCATACTGACTTTAAAAACATGGAATCACCGGATTTTCTTGATTGTGCCCAAAGAGCAAAAACAGCATTGAACAGAGGCAAGGGATTTCATGGAGTTTTATACCAAAGTAGAAATTTTATTGCCCAGGGAACATTAATGATTTTGTCAGCGGCATTAATAGGAATCCAAAATATATTAATGATGATAATTTTCATTGTAATATCTTTTGGAATAGTAAAGATTTCATCTTTCTTTACAAAAAGAGATAAGATCAAGTTTTCAGATGCAATGGCACCAACATGGCGTAAAATGAATTACTTAGAGTCAACTACAAAGAATTTTGATTTTGCAAAAGATATCAGACTTTTTAATATGTCAAATGCATTTTTCAATCAGTTATCAGGTGTAAATGAAACATACAAAGAATTAAACAGGAAACATCACAACAGAATGGTTTTGTGGGAAGTAAGCCTTGGATCAGTATTGATTGTTCAGAAGATTCTTATGTACACATGGCTTGTTTACAATGTTGTTACAGGTGCGTATCAGATATCGGATTTTGTTCTTTATGTTGGACTTGTATCTACATTCCATGCGTCAGTAGGATATGTTAACTGGATTTATTCAGATATGAGAACTAATAGTCTTATGATTAATGATTACAGAAACTTTGTTGACTGGAAGGAAGACAGGGAAACAGCAGATGAAAAAGATGGTCACATTACAGAAATAAATCTTGATAAGTTTGAATTTAGATTTGAAAATGTAAGCTTTAAGTATCCGGGACACGATAATTATGTCTTAAAGAATGTTAATCTAACCATTAAGAATGGAGCGAAACTTGCGGTAGTTGGCGTTAACGGTGCCGGAAAAACTACTTTCATAAAACTTATGATGAAGTTGTACGAACCAAGTGAAGGAAGAATCCTTTTAAATGATGTTGACATAAAAGAATACAACAGGGAAGAATATTTTAAACTGTTTTCACCTGTATTCCAAAATGTGGAATGTTTTGCAATGCCAATCTATCAGAATATTTCATTTGCAGAGGAAGACAAAACTGATATGAATAAGATAAATGAGGTGCTGGAGCAAAGTGGTTTAAGTGAAAAAATCAATTCATACGAAAAGGGCATACATACTAATTTATTAAAAATTTTTGATAAAGAAGGAATTGATTTGTCAGGAGGGGAAAAACAGCGACTTGCCATGGCAAGGGCTTTGTATAAAGATGGAAAAGTTGTTATTTTGGACGAACCTACAGCAGCACTTGATGCGTTGGCAGAGGACAGAATGTATCGTGAATTTGAAAATATGATTTATGGAAAAACAGCAGTTTTTATTTCACACAGACTTGGAAGTACAAGGTTCTGCGACAAGATTGCAATGTTTGAAGATGGAACAATTGTTGAGGAAGGAACTCACGAAGAACTAATGGCTAAGAATGGAAAATATGCTTATATGTTTGGCATTCAGTCACAATATTATGATGAAAAACAAAAAAACAGCGATAATGTGGAAGATGCTGATTTAGAAATCAATGAAGGTGTAGAAGCATTAAAAGTTGAAATGGAGGGAGGACAGTAGTATGAAAAATAATAAAGATAATATCCGTTGCTTTAAGTTTTTTGGAAAATTTGCGTGGCAGAATGACAAGAAATATTATGCTTTTCTTATTTTAAACATAATTGTAAATTCACTGTCTCCCTTTGTAACAATTCTTGGAACCCAGTATCTTATTGATGAAATTGCAGATGAATCTAAGAGAAATATGTTTTGGATTGTGTTTTGGGTAGCTTTTATTTGTATTGGAAGTTTTATTTGTTCAAACCTTAAGAAGTGGACAGGAGAAAACATATCAAGAATTGGCGAAAAGTTTGACAGAATATTTAAAACCAATTTATGTATGAACTGCATTAAAATGAAGTTTAAAAATACAGAGGACACAGATGTTTTAGATATTATTAAAAATGCGGAAAGAGCATTAAATGAAACAGGACAGGTTAATGGTCTTATTACAGCACTGGCAAACATTATCACTAAGTTCTTTGTAGCACTTGGAGTTGTGGTTCTTGTTTGTGCAAGAATTCCTTGGTTAATGATTCCTGTAATTATTTCTTTTGCGGTAAACTCTTATACCACATCGAAAGTAAACAAGGGCAGACGTAAGTTCTTCAAAGAAATGAGCAATGTGGAAAGAGGCAGTACATATTTTAATACTGAATTGCAGGAAAGCAGATATGCAAAGGACATTCGTCTTTATGACGCGTCAGAAATATTTGAAAAGAAATATGACGGCTATGTGGACAGAATATATGATACAAGTAAAAAATATTTCATGGGATTCTTGAAATATTGGAATGTAAATAATATATTTTATTCTGTAAGTGATATGACCATTTATATATTGCTGGTGGTAAATATTTTTAACAAAACCATTTCCATTGGCGAGTTTTCAAGTTTATTTCAGGCTACAGGCGAGTTTGCAAGTGCAATTAGAAACATAGTTAATTCATATCTTGAAATGAATTATACATCTTCAGTTTTAAAGTTCTATATTGATTTTGTTGAAAGTGTAGCTGTTGAAGACAATGAATTTGATAGTTCAGCAGCGGAAAACGGATTGTCAGACAATATAACTTTAGAAGAAACAGAAGATATTTTGGCAAACTTTGATAAGTGTGAAATTGAATTTAAGGATGTAAGTTTTAAATATCCAAACACAGAAAAGTATATTCTTAAAAACGTGTCTGCAACAATTAAGGCAGGAGAACATGTTGCCATTGTAGGACAAAATGGTGCCGGAAAGACAACCTTCATAAAGTTACTATGTCATTTATACGATAATTACGAAGGAAAAATATTAATAAATGGCAGGGAAGCCGGAGAGTACAGCTTTAGGGAATATATAAGATTGTTGTCTGTAGTATTTCAGGATTTCAGACTTTTTGCCTTTACAATTAAGGAAAACGTAACAGTTTTTGAGGATAAAAAAGTTGATTTAGATGAAATATACAAGATTGCAGGAATTGAGGATTGGATTAACAGCCTTGAAGAAAAAGATTCCACACATATTTATAAAATGTTTGTGGAAAACGGTGTTGAACCATCAGGCGGTCAGGCTCAGAAACTTGCTATTGCAAGAGCATTGTATAAGAATGCACCTATAGTTGTTCTTGACGAACCTACGGCAGCACTTGATCCTATTTCTGAATACGAAGTTTACAAGAACTTTGACAAACTGGTTCATGGGAAAACAGCAATTTACATTTCTCACAGACTATCATCATGCAGATTCTGCGATAGAATAATAGTCTTGGAGAATGGTTTAGTAGTTGAAGAGGGAAGCCATGAGGAATTAATGGAAAACGAAAAAGGTTTATACTTTAATATGTACAATGTTCAAGCACGACACTATAGTTAATAATTTAGACCATTTGAAGGAGTTGAGGTAAAGTATAAACAATTATGTATATGTGTATAAAGCAAACTACAAAGGTTCAATTATAGACTATACGGTATATTAAGAGTAAAAGAGTGACCAAAATAGTCACTCTTTTGCTAATTAACAATACAAAAGAATTGCATTATATAAATAATAATGCTATCATTAATACGATTTAAATTTCATATCAGTATATGGTTTGACAGAATTATATTCGTGTCGATTAATAGGGAATTCGGTTAGAACCCGAAGCAGTCACCACTACTGTAATGCAGACGAGAAAGCAATATGTCACTGGGAAACCGGGAAGGCGCTTTTAAGGATGAAGCTGAGTCAGGAGACCTGCCATATATGCGGTTTAAATATATTTTCCGGGTGAGGAGGATGTGTTTTTTTTGTTGCCATTTTTTAAAGAGAAAAATTAGGAGAGGCTATGGTGAAAAATAATAAACGGATTATTAATAGAATAATAGTTATACTTACTGCCATGGCTTTAATCATAGGAACGTGGGGGATTCGGTATCACAAGGGGGATACACCGGTAAACCCAATGAATAATAAGGCAAAGGCATCTAAAGTGTATGAAAACGATGGCTTGCAGGTAGATGAATTTAATGATTATTCTAATTTGCAAAATTCAGATAACGAAGATAATGAAGAAAATAATGACAGTAATGACAACAGTGAAGAGACTAATAATGAAACAGATGGAAATGGCAATGGAAATGTAAATCTTAAAAGCACTTCTAACAAATCAGGAAATGGAAAAGAATCCGCAGATGAAGGAAAATTCAATAAAAGCAAAGGTAAATCTTTTGTGGATAAAGTAAATCAAAAAACAGAAACCCTATATTTTACAACTTCAATTATAGATGGAGAAACAATTTCTACATATGAATATGCATTTACGATTACACATTTAGTTGAAAGTCTTACGGTAGAACAACAGTTAGTGTATGTGAATGATGAGCAGATAAATAATTTTGATGGCAGAGTTATTCTTAAGGAAGGAACCAATACTATAGAAATAGTGGTTAATTACAGAAGAGATGACGGTCGTGAAATTATTGCAAAGAAAAAATATACGGTAAATGTAGATACAGGCAATTTGTTTATATCAACAGATTTGAAGGACCAGACTGTAAACAATCCGTTTTTCAAATTTAATTTGCAGGCAAAAATGGGTGAAAATGATGCAGATGTAAAGGTATCGTTAAATGGTAAAAATATAACGGGAAAAGATGGCAAATATTCTGTAATTTTAAAAAAAGGAAAAAACACAATAGTCGCAAAAGCTGAATATGATAAATATTCGATTACAAAAAAGTATGAAATAACTCTTGAATATGAGGATGGTTTTGGAATTGAAACCGATTTGGAAAATAAAACAGTTAATGCAGAAAATATTGAATTTCAGGCAGTTATAAGAAATGGAACAGATAAGGCGAAATTATCTGTAATTGTTAATGGAAACATAATTACAGGAAATGAAGGAGCATATACTTCCGGTTTAAAAATTGGTAATAACACCATTAGACTTAAGGCAACAGATTCAGGAAATGTATCCTTGAATAAAACCTTTACAATTAAATATGTTCCGTTGGCTACAAAAGATACTGAACCGGTTATTTCATATATAAATGTCACTGATGGAATGGAGGTTAAGGGCGAGAGTTTTACCTTATACATTGGGGCAATGGACTATAAGAAAAATAAAATTTATTATGACGGAATTGAAGTTAAATTAAATGGAAAGAAAATTCAGTACAGATGGTCTGCTAATTATGTTGGATATTTGCTTAATTTGCAAAATGGAGACAATAGCCTTGAAGTTAAGATAACAGACAGCGATGGAAGGTATAAGGAATATAGTTACAAATTAAAATGTACATATATAGATGAAGGAACCGTTATTGGTACGGCAACAGTAAGCATCGATGCGAAGGTTATTCATTTAGGAGTCCTATTAAGACCTAAAACAGTAGATATTTATTATGGAGATAACGCAGCAGATATATTTGAACGTGCTATAGAGAAAAGCGGATTCTCATATACAAACAGCGGAACAGTGGATAAAGGATTTTATCTTGAAACTATATCAAGACCGGGAATTTTAAGAGGCTGGATGATTGATGAGAAATTAAAAGATGAAATCATTGAGGATGGACTTCAGTTTAATATAGACCCTTCAACCGGAGAGTACATATATGACATGGATAGCTTAGGACAACTTGATTTCTGTCAGGGTTCAGGTTGGGCGTACAGTGTTAATGATGAATATAAAGAATACGGAATGTCGGAATATAAGCCAAAAGATGGTGATGATATAAAGATTAGATACACTTTGGCATATGGAAAGGATATTGGAGGATATAATCCGTCAAGCGGTTCTTATGGTATCAAAGATAAATATAGTGTTACATATTAAACGACTAGGCTTTCAAAAGAAAGGTATTAAAGATGAATAAAAAAATAGAAGATATTGTTTCAGAAGTTAAAAAGGTTGTAATAGGTAAAGATGAAATCATAGAAAAAGTATTAATGGCGATATTAGCCGGAGGACATATTTTATTAGAAGATGTGCCGGGAGTAGGAAAAACTACATTGGCATTAACTTTTAGTAAAGTATTAGGACTTGATTATAAGAGAATGCAGTTTACACCCGATAGTGTTCCATCAGATATAACAGGATTTTCGGTATATAACAAAAATAGTGGCGAATTTCAATATATGGAAGGGTGTGCAATGACAAATCTATTGCTTGCAGATGAAATTAACAGAGCTTCAAGCAAAACCCAATCTGCGTTACTTGAAGTAATGGAAGAAGGAAAGATAACGGTAGATGGAGTTACAAGAACAGTGGAAAAACCATTTGTTGTAATTGCAACTCAAAATCCTACAGGATGGATTGGAACACAAAGTCTTCCAAATTCTCAGTTAGACAGATTTATGATTAGACTTAATATGGGATATCCGGATATGAATAATCTGATAGAAATTATGAAAGACAGACATCATGAGAATCCGTTAGACAAAGTAAAGCATGTTATTAATAAAAATGAATTAATAAACCTGCAGGAATTGGCGGGGAATATTTATGTGTCAGATGAAATTTATGAATATATAAGTAAGCTTGTAGAAAAAACGAGAGAACATGAACTCATAAAATTAGGAATCAGCCCTAGAGGAGCATTGGCAATTTGCAAAATGGCGAAGGCAAAAGCGATGCTTGGTGGAAGAGATTATGTAGTGCCACAGGATGTTCAATATATTTTTAAAGATGTATGCAGCCACCGTATAATCGTGGAATCAAGGTCAATGATTAATGAAGTAAACACTGACGAAATAATGAAAGAAATAATAGAAAGTGTAGAAAATGAATAGAAAGAGCTTAGGATTTTTTTTACTGCTGTTATTATTTCTGATATCAGCAGTAGTGTGGCGGCAGAAATTATTTTTAATAATTCCTATAATTATGATTTTGACAGGAATACTTACATTTGCCTATGCAAAATTAGCAACTACGAATTTAAATGCAGAACTTAAATTCACAAATGTAGTGGATAAGGGCAAAAATGTTACAGGAAAAATAATAGTAAACAATAAATACCCTGTTCCATTAAATGAGATGGTTTTTAATTTTGAAATAAAGAACATACTTACAAGCGAGACAAAGAAAGTTAAAGAGAATTTGTTCCTTGGTATAACAAAGAAAAGTGAAATGCCACTTGAACTTGAATCTAAATATTGTGGATGCATAAAGGTAGAACTGAAAAATATCGAGATATTTGATATTTGGGGAATAGCGTCTATTAAGAAAAATTTTAATGAAAGTCAGCAGGTATATGTTATGCCGTATACCATTACACAAGATATTGAACTTGGAAATTCAAATGCAAAGGAAGCGTCAGATACATGGCAATTCATGGAGAATGTAGCAGGAGTTTCAGGAGAGGTATTTGATATTAAGGAATATCAGATTGGAGATAACATTAAAAATATCCATTGGAAATTAACAGGTAAATATGAAAATCCAATGGTTAAAAAAATGGCTAAAGAGGCAGAAGATTCAATCATATTAATTTTTGACAACCGATTTGAAAATTCCAAATATGAAATGGCGGATGCTTTAGCAGAAATGTTCATATCATTAAGTAGGAATCTTTTTAACGAAAATATTCCTCATACTATAGGATGGTGGCAGGAAGATAAAGAAAAATATATTTCATATAACATAAGAAGTGAACAGGATTTAGTAAGCAGATTACCTAAAGTATTAGCAGCAGGAAAATGCTTAAACAAGACATCAGAATATGAGAATTATATAGCAAAAATGTCATTTGAAAAAGCACATACGGTTATAGTGGCAGAAACAAAATCTGATGTACATAATATAGCGGCAAAAGGCGTTACGTGGCTTACTGTAGATGATGAATTAAATTCGCACAACTTAAAACAAAGAAGGGCAATTAAAATATGAAAAATCAAAATACTGTTGATTTAAGAAAACTGAATAAAGAAGATAAAAAATCAACAGATATTTTGATGGCTTTGATTATGGAATTAATTGTTCTGGTTGGAATAACAGGATTTGTATTTAAAGTGACAGAGTTTAGGATAACGGCATTTGGATTAAATATGAAAGTTATTTTAAATGATATTTCTGATTTAATCGGAAAAAAATATGGAATGATTACTCAAAAGTACATATTAAATCCTGACTTTAAAATGGATTTGCTTTTAATAGGACTATTAGCTTTAATTGCAATTGTTTTATATATTGCAATTAAATATGAAAATCAGGCAGTATTTGCAATTGGAATAATAGTCACAGTAGTTATTCAGGGAATGTTTGGTGGTAAAAAAAGTTGCCTTATGGCAGCAGTTTTAATATTTGCAAATATAATTTGCCTAAATAAAAAAAGATTAAGCAGTGCATTTGAACAAAATAATAAAAGTAAAGTATTAATAGTCTTTTCAATGCTTGTTATTAGCATTTTATGTGTTCCAATATCATATGAGACTAATACAGATAAGATGTTGGAGAACTTAAACCAAAATATAAATCATAAAACAGATGATTTGAGATATTTAGAGAAAAATAAGATTGCATTGAAAGTAAAAATGTCAAAGCCACAGTCTTATTATTTGAAAGGCTTAGTGGCAGGGGATTTTTCGCAAAACGGTTGGAATGAAACAGATAAAAAGAAAATGTACAAGTATGCAGATTTATTCTTCTGGTTACATAAAGAAAATTTTTATGGGCAGACACAATTGTTTAATGCAAAAAGCGAGGGCAATAGTGAAATTGATATAAACAAGATGACTATTAATGTTTTAGGGGCATCTTCGAAATACATTTATTCACCATATGAATATGTTTCAGATAATGATGGGTTAACAGATAAAGATGAAATAGGAGATGAAAAGCTTCTGTCAAAAGGCTTATATGGCACAAGAAAATATGAACTTGATGTGTCAGATAACATAGTGACTAATTATTCGGATATTGTGGAAAATCTTAAAAATAATGGAGATAAGCCGACAAAGTATTTAAAAAACGAAAATTACTATAATGAATTTGTATATAAAACATATTTGGATTTGACAGTAAAGCAAAAGGAAATACTTGGTACATATTTGAAAAAAGATAATGATAATCATGATTCATACAGTTACGCGAAATCAGAGATACTAAATTATTTAAATAAAAATATTAAATATAGTAAAAAGTTTCAGGGGATAAATGATTATGGAAACTTCGTAAATGAATTTATGGAAGTTGAAAAAGTGGGTAATGACAAGGATTATGCCACGGCAACAGTTTTAATGTTCAGATACTTTGGAATACCGGCAAGGTATGTTGAAGGATATCTTATTACGCAGGATGATGTGAAAGATGCTGATGATAACAGCACTATTAACATACCTAAGAATAATTTTCATTGTTGGGCAGAATATTATCAGGATGGTGTTGGATGGATTCCATTTGAAACTATTAAATCATATATGGATTTGATGGGAATGAATGACAGCTTTACATCGGGCTTGGAGAATGAAACAAATGATAACAGGCAGATTAGTCAGGAAATAGACAGAGATAATTATAATGGTGAAGAACCTGAAAAAGAAAAAAATGATGATAATGATAAAAATAAATCTGAATTAAATTACCTGATATGGATTATTTGCAGTTTATTAGCAATTGCAATTATTACGGCTGTTATCTATGAAATAAGATTATATTTTATCAGAAAAAATATAAAACAGGATAACAACAATGCCAATACAAATAAGGCAATAATGAATTTATTTTCATATCTTATGAATGCATACTTTATCATTGATAAAACTAATAGATTTAAGAATTTAGAAAAATATGAAGAATTTCTAAAGGCTTATGAGAGTGAGTGTGAAGCAGGATATTTGGAAATGATGACATTATATCAAAAGGCAAGATATAGCAACAAGACTTGTACTAAGGAGCAGGTAAATCAAATGAAATATTACTGTGAAAATGTTAGAAAAGATATTTTCCTGAAACTTAGCAAATGGCAGAAATTTAAATGGAAATTTGTTTATAAATATGGAAGCCTTAAATAATGTTTAAATGCAAAATAAGAGAAATATAAGATAGTAGCAAATAGTTTATGAAAAAACATATAAAGTAAAATGAGTGAGAACGAAATGAAAAAAAGAATTTATGGATGGATTTTAAGTTTAATAATTGTAATAACCACATGTTTTGCTAATTGTGGAAGTCTAATTACTGTATATGGAGAAACAGAAGAGAAAGGTACCGTTACAGTTTATTTTACATTGAGTGAAGATGGAAAATTTGTAACGGGAAATGATGATAATGAAACTGTTTTGTGCCATATTCCTGTGACTATAAGTTATTTTGACTTAGCTGAATATGGTATGGAGGATTACTACAGATATGAAGCAGATTCATTTGAAGAAGGTGGAAGATACAATAGTGATAAAATTGTAGAAAGACCGACATTACTTCATCTTTTCATTAAAATGCTTGAAAAGTATTATCTTGGAAAAGGAGAAAAATTTGTAGTAAATGACAGATTACAGGATGCAATGAGTATTTCCGGTTCTGCAACAAGTTTATATATGACAAGATTTTGGGGACATGATGAAAACTTAATGTATTATGTTAATCACGAATATCCGCTTCAGGCAGCAGGATGGGGGTCAACATCTGACTATATTTTACTTGAAGATGGAATGGAAATCGATGTGGCAATGTTTTCTGATTGGGATTTCTATCACACGGGTGCATTTTCATTTTTTACAAGTGAAAGCACAAAGTGTACAAATCCCGGAATTTTTGACATACATACAAATGAAAACATAACTTTGACAATGAGGGGAACTGCAACAAATGCAGCAAATGATGGTAATTCATCTTTCGTAGGTGAAGCGATGCCCGGTGAAAAAGTAGTGTACTGTAATGCTTTGCAGGCGGTGTCGGATTATAACAATGATAATTGGAAAGAATTAAGTCAGGAAACTGACGATAATGGACAGATAACATTAACATTTGACAAACCCGGAACTTATTATGTTTCATCAACATCAACTTATGAAAATTATAAATTGAGTTCAGGAAATGCATGCGTTGCACCACCAATTGCAGTAATCAATGTTTCCGGAGAAAATGTATCAGAAGAAACAACAGAAAATCATCCTGGAGAATATGACGGCAGATTAATAAAAAACATTGAAATAAGTAATGGCATTTCAGATAATTCGAAATCTTATAAGTTTGATGCACCATTTGATGCAAATACAAAAGAATATACAATTACGGTTCCCGATTATGAAGATTCAGTATGCGTAAAGGTGGGATTAGAAGAAAGTGTACCTGATGGAACAGAAATTAAAGCTAACTATACGGATACAAATGGTGAAAGCAAAGAAATAATTATCAGTGGAAATGATGAACTGGGAAAGAAACTGGGAAAAATCATTGAAAAAGGAACTGTTGATAATAAATTTGTATTAACAGCAGCTTATAGCAAAGTTGTAGAAAAATACACATTCAATATAAAAAGACAGACAACATTAAAAGGTATTACATTTGCAAATGAAAAAACAGGCAGAAATATTTCCATACAACCTGAATTCAACAGGGATACTTACGAATATGAAATAAGCATTCCGAAAAATTTGGAAAAGATAGAAACACAGATAGTTCCATATGATGAAAATTACAACATATATGTAAATGACGAACCTGTTGATGGAAACAGTAAGATTGATATTAGCACAGAAATAGATGGAATAAAGATTAGTGCTAAAAAAGATGAGTGCAGTTATTCGACTTACATAATTAAAATTGCAAAAATAAATCTTGCTAATACAGATTTTAAATTAACGAACGGAAGTATTATTCAGATAAAAAATAGTGATGGAGAAATTATAGCAGGTAAAAATGTTGTTGATACGCAGTTTACGGCAGAAAATTTGCTTGAAGGTGAAAAATATACTTATGTCGTTACTAAATACGGATATAAATCTGTAAGTGGAAGCTTTGTTGCAGGAGCAAATACTAATATAGATGCAACACTAAAAGAAGCTGATGTTAATAATGCAATAAATAAAGGAATTACTTCTATATGGAGTAATTTCAGAGGCAATGATGAAAATAATGGTGTGACAAAAGCACTAATACCTACTGACTATACAAATTCTATGCTTTATTGGGCAGAAAAAGTTGGTACGGGATTTGGAAGCGGGGCACCAAGTTCGCCGATTCTTGTTGGAGATGATTTGGTATATACTACAGCGACATCGATTGTAAAGGTAGATACCATAACAGGAAAAGTAATTAAAAGTGGAAACATGATAAGAACCTCAGCTTTTAATATTACACCTCCAACATATGCAGACGGAATGATATTTGTTGCTCTTGCAAGTGGAGCAATACAGGCATTTAATGCAGATACATTAGAATCCTTATGGGTTTATGAAGACCCATTATATGGTCAGCCAAATTCACCGATTACCTATCACAACGGATATATTTATACAGGATTTTGGAATGGTGAGACAGGAAATGCAAATTATGTTTGTTTGTCAGTTACAGATGAAGATGTAAATGACAAAACAGAAAAAAAGACAGCGAGCTGGACATATACATCAAAAGGTGGATTTTACTGGGCAGGAAGTTATGTATGTGACAAATATCTTGTAGTAGGAACAGATGATGGAGCGAAAGCGGATGAAGAAGGTAAAGGTTCATTGATAGTTCTTGATTCGTTAACAGGCAATCTTATATCAAAATATGATGATGTAAGAGGCGATATTAGATGTAGTGTTAGTTTTGATAAAGAAACAGAAAGATTTTATTTCACATCAAAAGGTGGAGATTTCTGTTCAGCAAAAATTGATTCAGATGGAACAATTGAAGAAGTGAAAAAACTTGATATGGGAAGTTCAAGCACTTCAACTCCTGTTATTTGCAATAAAAGGGCTTATGTTGGAGTTAAAGGAAAAGAACAGTTCGGAGTTAATTCAGGACATCATATTGCAGTTGTAAATCTGGATGATATGAGTGTTGCATATAACTTAAGCACAAGAGGCTATCCTCAGACAAGTGGTCTTGCAACGACAGGATATGAGTCAGAAGACGGATATACATATGTATACTTTATAGATAATTATGAGCCGGGAAAAATAAGAGTACTTAAAGATAAACCGGGACAGACCAAAGCAATAATTACAAGAGATAGTGAGTACGAGGATGAAAATGATTATAACGTTCTGTTTTCACCAAAAGGTGCTCAGGCAAATTATGCAATCTGCAGTTTGATTTCGGATGATTATGGAACAATGTATTTTAAAAACGACTCAGCATACATGATGGCACTTGGAAGCAAAATAACAAAAATACAGGTAACAAAACAGCCGGATAAACTTGAATATAAAGTAGGCGAAAAATTTGACCCTAGCGGAATGGAAGTTACAGCTTTTTATTCAAATGGAAAAACAAGAAATGTTACTAAATATGTAACTGTTGATGATAGAGCACTGACGTCAGTGATGTCTGATGTGGAAGTTTCATTTAATTATGTACTTTATAATGATGAACTTTCTACTTACGGCAAATTTGATCCATTAATAGACACTGTAAACATTACCGTTACAGACAAAGAAGGTGAAGAAAAAGCAGCAGATGTCGTAAATAAAATAAACGGTATAGGTGATGTTATAACTCTTGATTCAAAGCAGGCAATAATTGATGCAAGAAATGCATATGACCAGCTTGATAGTTCACTTGAAAAATTTGTAACTAACTACCAAAAGTTAATTGATGCTGAAAATGTATTCAGAAGAATTGCAAAAGAATATTTGGATTCAAATTCACTTGGATTTACCGGAAACAATAAAGGATTCCAGAAAATAAATTTAAGTTGGAATAACTTAAGTTATGCAGACGGATACCTGCTTTATAAGTTAGATAATAAAACAGGGGAATATAAGGAAATTGCAAACTTTAAAGAAACAGGATACGAAGATACACAGGCAATAGTTGGTAGTACATATCAATATAAAATTATTCCTTTTATCAGAATTTCAAATAAGGCAGATGGGGTAATTTTAGGAAATGAATCCATTGTACAGACAAAATCAGAACTTGAAAAAGCAAACGGACTTAAGGTAAGAAAACAGGGCAAAAAATACTTAAAAATAAAATGGAACAGAAATAAAAACTTTAGTGGATATGTTGTCTACAGAAAAGAAGGAAAGAGTAAAAAATTCAAAATAATAAAAACAATAACTTCGAATAAGAAGACAACATATATAGACAGAAAAGTAAAAAGAAACAAAAAGTATTATTACAAAATCAGAGGTTTCAGAACAGTAGACAAAAAGAAGATATACGGAAAATATTCAGCCGTAAAATCTATAAAACGTTAAATTATACATAAGTAGCCATAACTGCAGATTACACGTGCATGGAATTTGCAGCTATGGCGAAGATGTATAAAAGTATAACTTTTGGTTTAAATTGTGAAATTTGCCATAGTTAATGAAATAAAAATTACCATTACTGATACAAAGTTATTTATTTATCGTTGCTAATATTTGTGACTTTTTGATGGAACATAATTATATGTAGCAAACGATAGGAAGTTTTTCGCAATATTGCGAGCATAGTGTAAATAAAAAAGTAATGTTTGAGCCATCAGGCGAGTTTTACTTTTTTATTTACAATAAACGGCGCAGCAAAATAAGAAAAACAACGTGTTTGATATATATAATTATGTTTTTATCAAAAAGTGAAAAAAAGCGGGTGGTAAATAAAAAAGTAATGTTTGAGCCATTAGGCGAGTTTTACTTTTTTATTTACAATAAACGGTGCAGCAAAATAAGAAAAACAACGTGTTTGATATATATAATTATGTTTCGGCAAAAAAGTAAAAACAGAGCAGGCGATAAATAAAATGTGGATGATGTTTGAGCTATCAGGTAAGTTTTACTTTCACTAATTATGGCAAGTCTCACAGCAAAAATATGGGACTAAAAAAACAAAGGAGAGAAGAGATGAAACAAGTGGGAAAGAAAATTCTTGCATTTTTATTGGCAATAACAATGATTGCCGGTATGACACTTAATGATGTCACAATTGCAAGAGCAGAAGAAAAAGCACCATGCATTACATTAAGCGATGGTGTAAAGGAAGAAGTGAATGAGACAACTTATATCTATAATGGATATAAGCCATATTTAGGGGACAAATTCACTGACAGCGAAAAACATGGAATGCTTTATTATGTAAGCAGAAGTGTTTACGATGAAGAAAGTGAAACATGGTCAGAACCTTCAAAATATGAAGAAATCACTATCGGATTCGCAAGTAGTCTTCCGGAATATGCAGTTACAGAAAGCACTCCGGGAAAATATAAGTATAGTTGGAAAGCTTATTGTAAAACAACAGGATTACTTTCAGAGGCAACTTATACAGTTAATTTAACAGTACAGGATCCGGAAGAAACAACATATGATATGACATTTTATGTTGGAAGAGACAATGCAGGAGCAAATAAGAATCCTGAAATTAAATTATACAAAACATTAGGACAGAATGATGAAACAGGTTACGATGAATTTGATGAATCAGATGAAATTGAACTTGAAGGAGGAAATATTGATTCAAGTGGACAGTATAGAGTATATACAGCTTCATTAAATGGTGGAACATATTCATACAGAGCATTTGGATATGATGAAAGTACACAAGAGTATACAAATCCATTAGGCGGTATGTGCGTTAACGTTCCAATGTCATCTAATGTAACTCAGTCAGGATATGATTCAAAATCAGTATATATCAGATGTACAAATGTAAGTTCAAGAACAAAGTATGACGGAAATAATTATTTAACAGCGGACCAGTATACTACAGAAGTTGTTTGCCCTTATTATAGTTGTACAGCTACACCTGGTACACCATATGTAAATGCAGGCATTACATACTATCCATATATGCTTGTAGCTCAGGGAAATGCATGCCTTTACAATTATTTTGCATATCCAAATAAAGACATAGCAGAAGAATATGATCTTACTTATGGATATGGAATTAACGGTACAGTACAAAAAGGTTATTCAACATTTTCATGGTCACCTTCAGTTGTTTCAAGAATTACATCAGCTATTACAGTACCTGATGAAGCGAAAGCACAGGTATATTTCCAGATGAACAACTTTAGGGATAAAGAAATTGAAAGTTATAAGCAAAAAACTAATTCAGATGGAACAGTAACATGGTATTTCTATGTTCCAAAGTCAAATGGAAATTATTCATATCGTGTATCTAAAGATGGATATGTAACTAAGGCAGGATATATGAGCCTTGGAAGCGAACAATCAGCAACATTTTCAGTTGATTTGGATAGAAAAGATGTTACAAGTCATGATTTCAGTGGCTTAGACAGCAGAGTATTAACAAGAGATGAAGCAAACTTAATTATGAATGTAAGTGATAAGAATGTTAAGAACATTGACGTTGATGAAACATTTAGACTCAGAGCTTACAGAGTATGGGAAATTATTAATAGTGATGCAGGAAATATAATGATTGAACCTGATTTTAATTATGAAATTTTATCAGGTGCAGATAATATTGATATAGAAGAAGTAGAAGATAATAGAACTAACGGAAAAGGAAACTGGTTAGATATTAAAGGTGTTAAAGCAGGAACAGCCGTAATTGCAGTTACCTATAATGCTATAGATGTTGATGGTACATCAAGCGGAGGATTTTACCCTGCAATATCTCCAAAGAGAACAGGTATAGCAATAATCCATGTCGGAAATGAAAAATCAGACATTTCTGATATAGGAGTAAAAAATGTAAATGGAAAAGACTGGTGCTGGAATTATGACACATTCTTCTTTAATGGAAAAGAAGGAAGTATGAACATTGCACCATATGCTTCAAGTGGAATTGATAAAGTTGAAGTTATTCCGGTAAAAACAACAGATGACTTACATAGTAGTTTTGAAGATGGAACAGCAGTTGAATCAAATGAAAATGGAACATATGATGTAAACCTTAAAGAAGGAAATAACATTATAAAAGTTACATCAAAGAATGGTTCTGTAGGATATCAGGTTGTAAGAGCTGCTAAAGTTCAGATGAATTATGAAAACATGTCAAATCCCGGAGAAAAAATTATGCCGGGAGATAAGGTTAAAATAATATTTGACGGGCTTTACAGATCGATTCCAAAGGTTTCAGGTATTTTCAATCCGGTAGTATTACAGATAGTAGGAAATACACCGGATGGTACTAAGTTAACAGGTCAGATTTCACAGTATCAGGTTGCTGATAGTGGTTCATTAGAAGTTACAATACCTTCTGATTTAACATTTGAAGATGGACAGGAACAGACAGATTATACAATTTCAAACGGATACATTAACTTACAGTCAATGTACAGCTATGCAGATGCATGGAAGTATATGTATACATTAACAGATGCAGGTGTTGGAACATGCTTTAACGCAGTAATTGTTACAGGACAGCATTCAACAATTTCAGATTTCTCTATTCCTGTAAATAGAAAGGTAACTTATGGAGTTAATGTTAATGTAACAGATGAACAGGGAAATGAAATTAAAGACTATGACTTATCTGTAGTAAATAAAAATACAAACGAAACAGTTGAAGATTTCAGTGCTCTTGGATATGCAAAATATAGTTACAGCATTAGTGCACCGGGATATGTAGCAAAATATGGAACATTTACTTTAGGTTCAAAGACAGAGGTAACTGACGGGAAAACAACAATAACTATTGTGTTAAAGAAAGCTGATGAAAATGCATGGGATGGAAAAACATTCACAGAACCACAGATGGATGAAGAAGGTACATATTTAATTGGAACAGGTTCAGAACTTGCATGGTTTGCTAATGAAGTAAATTCATCAACAGCAAAGACAACATCAGCATTAAATGCAAAATTAACAAAGGATATTGATCTTGCCGGATACAATTTCCCACAGATTAGTTATTATACTTCAAGTTCTGCATATGTATATTACGGTGGAACATTTGATGGTGATAATCATAAGATATACAACTTAAGAATTGATAAAACAGCAATTAATGCATCAACAGTTTATGGTGGATTATTTGCATATACAAATGGTGCAAAATTAAAAAATCTTACAGTAGAAGGTGATGTTGCAATTACAGCTCTATCTACAATGAGTGTAATAAACGCAAATACAGGTGGTATTGTAGGATATGCTTCAAATACAGAAATTAATAATGTAACAGCAGATGTAAATGTTGAAATTAAAGACTACGTAAAAGGAAACTGGAGTTACATTGGTGGTATTTGTGGATATACAAAAGGAACAGTAATTAAAAACTCAAAGAACAAAGGAACTATTTCAGGAAACAGATACACAGGTGGTATTGTAGGTAATACAAATGGCACAGTTGAAAATTGTGTAAATGAAGGAAATGTTATTTCAACAGCAGGTTATGCAGGTGGAATCGCAAGTGAAATTACAACAAGTGCAGTTGTTAAAAATTGTATCAATACAGCAAATATTGAAAGCAAAACAGGTTTAATGATTGGTGGAATTGTTGGTTATGCAAATGGTTCTGTAGATTCATCAGTAAATAACTGTATCTCTCTTGGAACAGTTTCAAGTGCTGCAACAGGTGATACATTAGGCTCAATAATTGGTTCAATAACAAGAGGAAAAGTAACAAACTGTTACGGTGTTTCAAAAGATAAAGTTGTATGCGGTAAAGTAAATGCTACATATGCAACAGTAACAGATAGCTATGCATCAGATGATTGCAATGAAGTACTTTACAAATATGCAACAGGAAAAGAGTTAAATGATTGTAGCGAAGATGCTAAAAATGAAATTGTAGAAATTACTTCTAAGTATGCACAGTTACTTATGGATAACAGTAAGACTACAGAAGAAAAAATAAATGCAATTTCAGATATTTCTAATGAAAACTTTGATAAGTGCATATTAGAAAATGAAAATGTAAATGTTACGGTAAATGCTCAGGCTAATAACAAATTTATCGTAGCTTCAAAGACAGTAGAAGTTAATGGATATTTAGCTGAAAGATATGGCTATACAGATGCAGTAAAAGATGGAGTATCAGCTCTCGATGTTCTCGTTGCAGCACATGAATATGTATACGGAGATAAATTCACAACTTCAACAGCAAAAGATTACATTGATTTTAGTACAAGCCAGTATGGTACATTTGTTTCAAAGACATTTGGAAAAGATGCTTCAACATTTATGTATTCAATTAATGGAAAATATCCACATAATGATGAATTAGTAAATGGATATTACACAGGATATACAGTAGACCAGGCTAAAACAGCAGACAATGATGTAGTTGATTTCTATTTCCTTCAGGATGCAGGATATTCAGATGATTTATCAACAATTAAGCTTGATACAGACAGCACAACAACAGATAAAACATTTAATGTATCAGTAAGTGGATATAATTATGCATGGTATGGTGCATGTGAACAGTCAGTTATTGAGGCAAATACACATGCTGTTAAAGGTGCAAAGATTGGAATTGTTGATGTTAAAACAGGTGAAATTACACCAATCGATGGAGCAGTTACTGACGAAAATGGTAATGCAACAGTAAACATTGATAAGGAAGGAAAATATATTGTTACAGCATATGTTGATGATAAAGACAACACTCCAATATTAATGCAGCAGGCAACAATAAATGTAGAGTGGGCAAAACCATTAGAAGTAAAAGGTGTTGCAATTGCTAAAAAGAATAAAAATGAAGTGACAGTTATGTGGAGACAGAGCTTAGAACAGATAAGATTAGGCCAGATTTACAATGTATATGTTGATGGAGAGTTATACAACAAATATCCGGCAGCAACAACTTTGACATATACATTTGATAAAGCAGGAAAACATACGATTAAGATTACTTCAGAACTTAATGGATTTGAAACAGAAGGTTACACAGTTGAAGTTGAAATTGAAGAGGAAACAACAGAGGAATCTACTGTAGAAACAACAACAGAGGTTGTGGAAAGTACAACAGACGAGACAACAACAAAAAAAGTTATGGAAAGTACAACTGCTAAAGACATAACAAATGTTTCTACTACAGCAAGTCAGACAACAGAAACTGTAACTACAACAACAAATGCTACAACAAAAGCAGTTAAGACTGTAAAAATTAAAAAGGCAGTAAAGAAAAAATCAGCTAAGAAAGTAGCAATTAAGTTAAGAAAAGTTAAGAAAGCAAAAGGCTATGAAGTTTTAGTTGCTAGAAATAACAAATTTGCCGGAAAGAAAGTTATTAAGATAACTTCTAAGAAAGTTAATGTAGTTGTAAGAAAGCTTAAACCAAATAAAACTTACTATGTTAAAGTAAGAGCATATGAAGTTATTAATGGTAAAAAAGTATATGGCAACTGGAGCAAAATAAAGAAGATAAAAAACAAAAAATAAAACAAGTTATAAAATAAAGAAATAAAAAAATAAAATCGTTTTATATTTTTGACCCTGTAATCATAAAATGTTATAATAAATATATTAATTAGTACGGATTAAAATTTAATATAAAGGGGATGATTTTATGATTCTAACATTTCTTGGAGCAGACCATGAGGTTACAGGAAGTTGCCACTATTTACAGGTTGGAGATAAAAAAGCTATTGTAGATTGTGGTATGGAACAGGGAAAGGATATTTATGTAAATCAGGAGTTGCCGGTGGCAGCAGGAGATATAGATTACATATTTTTAACTCATGCTCACATTGACCATTCAGGATTAATTCCGCTTATGGTAAAGAGAGGCTTTAAGGGACAGGTATTTGCAACGAAAGCAACTTGCGAATTATGTAACATAATGCTTCGTGATAGTGCACATATCCAGGAATTTGAAGCTGAATGGAAAAGCAGAAAGGCAAAGAGAGCCGGTAAGGAAGAATATGAACCAATCTATACGATGGCAGATGCAGTAGCTGCCTGTGAATTAATGGTTCCGGTAAACTATGATGAAACTGTGAGTGTATGTGATGAATTCCAGATTAAGTTTGTAGATGCAGGACATTTGCTTGGTTCATCAAGCATCGAGGTAAAAGTTACTGAAGGTGATGTGTCTAAGACGATAATTTTCTCAGGAGATATTGGTAATATTAATAAACCAATAATTAAAGATCCTAAGACAATGGATGGAGCTGATTATGTCTTAATAGAATCTACATATGGTGACAGATTCCATGAAGAAAGACCTGATTATGTAAAAGCTCTGGCGAGAATATTAAACGAAACATTTGCAAGAGGTGGAAATGTAGTTATCCCGTCATTTGCCGTAGGCAGAACTCAGGAAATGCTATATTTCCTCCGTATTATTAAAAGAGATAATATGGTTAAGAACTATCCTAATTTTGAAGTGTATGTAGATAGTCCGCTTGCCATAGAGGCAACAAATGTATTTAATAATAACGTAATTGATTGCTTTGATGAAGAAACAATGGAATTAATTAACATGGGAGTTAACCCGTTGAAGTTCGATGGATTAAAGGTTTCAGTTACAAGTAATGAATCTGTTGCTATTAACCAGAATAATATGCCAAAAGTTATATTGTCTGCATCAGGTATGTGTGAAGCCGGAAGAATACGACACCACTTGAAGCATAATCTGTGGAGAGAGAACTCTACAATATTATTTGTAGGTTATCAGGCAGTCGGTACGTTAGGAAGAGCAATACTTGAAGGAGCAACAACAGTAAAACTTTTTGGTGAAGAAATAGCTGTTAAGGCAAGAATAGAATCCTTAAAAGGTATAAGCGGTCATGGAGATCAGAAAGAGTTAGTAAAATGGCTCGAAGCTATGAAGAAAAGACCACAGAAAGTCTTTGTAGTTCATGGTGAAGATGAGGTATGTGATATTTTTGCAAAACTTTTAAGAGATGAACATGGATATGATGCATATGCTCCTTACAGTGGAACACAGTTTGACCTGGCAACAGGTGAATTAATAAAAGAAGGAGTTCCAATCAGAATACAAAGCAACTCTTCAAAACAGAGAAAACCATCTACTGTATATGAAAGATTACTTGCTGCAGGGCAGAGACTTCTTGCAGTTATTAAACGTAATGAAGGCGGTGCAAATAAAGACCTTGCAAAATTTGCCGACCAGGTACAGGCACTTTGTGATAAATGGGATAGATAAAATTTTATTATTAAGTTAAAAGCTATTAATTAAAAAAGCTACCACTTTACAAATTACGTAAAGTGGTAGCCTTTTTTTGTAAAACATTCCAATTTGGTATTTTTACATGATTAGAAAAACATTGTTTTTCTAAAAGTGGCTTTTTGATTTTAACATTACAAATTAATTATAGTCGAAAAAAGTCGATAATTATTTTATTTGAAAATAGTACGCTATTTTTAAACTAAACTGCATTTTTTCTTCACATCATCACTATAATAAGTGTTTTTGACAAGTTTATCATAGTAGAGGTAAAGCTTTTGTACTCCTCTTTCGAGAAAGAAATAATGCCTTATGTAAAATAAAAGAAGAATGTATATTGCAAGCAAAAATACAAACACACATATACTTTGGAGAACATAATTTGCCAAAGTTGTAAAAATTGCAATAATTGCAAATGTAACTGTTACGATTAAATGAATAAGTCTTTCATTTTGGAAAAACTGAATCTGTTTCATAAAATCGTTAAAAACTGCTTCACGTTCATTGTCTGACAATTCTTTTGATGTGACCATTTCCATATGGTCCAAAAATTCCTGTAATCGTTCTCTCATATAAACCTCCCAACTTTGATGTTTATTTATATGTATATTTTACACCTAAACAAACATAAATAAAGTCTAAAATTAAATTGATTTTCTTTATTTTCATAATGAATCTACAATTTACTGAAACAATCCGTAAGAATTAAAGTTGTGGTTTTTTGACTCTGCTATCAAATAATATTTATGACAAATGTAATAGATTGATTAATCCGTAAATTATTGCTGATTTGTATTTATTTGTTCCAAATAACAAAAAATAAAAACAAATCTGACAAAAAGAGAAAAGTAATAACAAGTACGTTCATTCAAAAAAGAGATTATATTTGCTATCATTATTTTAACTAAGAAAATAGGCAGGGAGAGGATTATGAGATACGGACATTTTGATAATGAAAAAAGAGAGTATGTAATAGACAGAGTGGATCTTCCTACATCATGGACGAATTATTTAGGTGTGAAAGATACATGTGTGGTAGTTAATCATACGGCAGGTGGTTATATGTTTTATAAAACACCTGAGTATCATAGAGTAACAAGGTTTAGAGGCAATTCAGTGCCAATGGACAGACCGGGACATTATGTGTATGTAAGAGACAATGATAATGGTGATTACTTTAGCATTTCATGGCAGCCGGTAGGAAAGCCACTTGATAAAGCTAAGTATAAGTGCAGACATGGATTATCATATTCTGTTTATGAATGCGAATATGATAAATTAAAAGCAAGTCAGAAACTTTGCGTTCCAATAGAAGATGATGTTGAACTTTGGGATGTAGTTATTGAAAATACAGACAATAAACCTAGGAACTTAAGTATTTTTTCTTATTGTGAATTTTCCTTCCATCATATTATGATAGATAATCAGAATTTTCAGATGAGTTTGTATTGTGCGGGTTCCTCATATAAGGATGGAATTATATTGTATGACTTATTCTATGAAGAATTTGGTTATCAGTATTTTACTTCAAATTTTTCTCCAGATGGCTTCGATTGCCTCAGAGACAAGTTCCTGGGTTTATATCATACGGAAGATAATCCACAGGCAGTAATAAATGGAAAATGTACAGGTTCATTTGAAAAAGGAAATAATCACTGCGGTTCTTTACAGAAAAATATTGTAATACAACCGGGCGAAAAAGTCAGACTTATCTTTATGTTAGGTGAAGGCGATGACACAGAAGGCAGAAGAATAAGAGAAAAGTATAGCGATTTTACAAATGTGGACAAAGCATACAAAAATTTGGAAAAGTATTGGAATGATAAAATTAATAAATTAACAATTGAAACTCCAAGTGAAGCAATGAACACAATGATTAATATATGGAATTTATATCAGTCAGAAGTTAATGTAATGTTTTCAAGATTTGCATCTTTCATCGAAGTAGGTGGAAGAACGGGATTAGGATATAGAGATACGGCGCAGGATTCAATGACTATACCGCATTCTAATCCGGAAAAGTGTAAACAGAGAATAGTACAGCTTCTTAATGGATTAGTTTCAAAAGGATATGGATTACATTTATTCCAACCGGAATGGTTTGAAAAGAAAAAGGATGATAAGAAACCTTTTAAATCACCTACAGTAATTCCGGGAATTAATAAGTCAGATATAATACATGGTATTGAAGATGCATGCTCAGATGATGCTTTATGGCTTATACCATCTATTGTGGAATATATAAAAGAAACAGGAGAAATCGAATTTGCTGATCAGATTGTTCCATATGCAGATAAGGGAGAAGGTACTGTATATGAACATATGATGAGAATATTAGATTTTTCAGCAAAAGAAGTAGGAGCAACAGGAATTTGCTTAGGACTTAGGGCAGATTGGAATGACTGCTTAAATCTTGGCGGAGGAGAAAGTGCTTTAGTATCATTTTTACATTATTGGGCAATAAACAATTTTATAGAATTAGCACAGTATCTTGGAAGAGATGATGATGTTAAGAAATATAAGGAAATGGCCATGCATGTAAAAGATGTATGTAATAATGAATTGTGGGATAAAGATTGGTTTATAAGAGGAATAACCAAAAACGGAAAGAAAATTGGAACAAGTACAGATAAAGAAGGTAAAGTTCATTTAGAGTCAAATGCCTGGGCAGTATTGTCGGGGGCGGCATCGGAAGAAAAAGGCATTAAGGCTATGGACAGTGTAAAAGAATATTTGGCAACACCATATGGAATAATGTTAAATGCTCCATCGTATACAGTTCCTGATGATGATATAGGATTTATCACAAGAGTATATCCGGGTGTCAAGGAAAATGGTGCGATATTCTCACATCCAAACCCATGGGCATGGGCAGCGGAATGTGTACTTGGAAGAGGCAACAGGGCAATGGAATATTATAATTCATTATGTCCATACAATCAGAATGACATGATTGAAATCAGAGAAGCAGAACCATATTCTTATTGCCAGTTTATCATGGGAAAAGACCATACTGCATACGGAAGAGCAAGACATCCGTTTATGACAGGAAGTGGAGGATGGTCATATTTCTCAGCAACAAGATATATGCTTGGAATCAGACCTGATTTTGATAAATTAAATATTGATCCATGCATTCCAAAGGAATGGGATAAATTTAAAGTTCACCGTGTATGGAGAGGCGCGGAGTACGATATAAATGTAGTTAACCCTAATAAGGTTAATAAAGGAGTTAAAGAAATAAAATTAAATGGGGAAATAGTAGATTTTATTCCGGTTATGGAAAAAGGAAGCCATAATCTGGTTGAAATCACCATGGGGTAGCATAAGGTATAATGAGGAGGATTACATGATTAAATTTGGAACAGGCGGCTGGAGAGCAGTCATAGGAGATGAATTTACTAAGAAAAACATTCAATTATTAGCTCAGGCTATGTGCAACAAAATGAAAGCAGAAGGCAAGACTGATAAAGGAATGATAATTGGTTATGACAAGAGATTTTTGTCAAAAGAAGCTATGAGATGGATGGGACAGGTATTTGCAGCACAGGAAATTACAACATTGCTCGTTAACAAATCAGCGCCTACTCCTCTTATTATGTTCTATGTAGAAAAACATGAAATGCCATATGGAATGATGGTAACAGCAAGCCATAATCCGGCTATTTACAATGGTGTAAAAGTATTTACTTATGGTGGCAGAGATGCTGATGAAAATCAGACAAAAGAAATAGAAGACTACGCTTCAAAAATAGATGTGGATTCTATAGAAGAAATGGATTATGATGAGGCAGTAAGCAAAGAGTTGATTAAAGAAATTTATCCTTTAAATGAATACTTAGATAATATAATTAATGCTGTAGATATGCAGAAAATCAGAAATGCAGGTCTTAGAGTTGCTTTAGACCCGATGTATGGAGTTTCTGAAATACCTTTAAAAACATTACTGCTTACGGCAAGATGTGATGTAGAAACAATACATGACAGACATGATACCTTATTTGGTGGAAAGCTTCCATCACCAAGTGCATCAACTCTTAGAGGTCTTATGACAAGAGTAATTGATTATGGATTTGACATAGGAATTGCTACAGATGGAGATGCGGACAGAATTGGAGTTATTGATGATACAGGAAGATTTCTTCATCCAAATGACATTCTTGTGTTATTATATTATTATCTTGTAAAATATAAAGGATGGCATGGTGCAGTAGTTAGAAACGTAGCTACAACACATATGCTTGATAAGGTAGCAAATAAGTTTGGGGAAACTTGTTACGAAGTTCCGGTAGGTTTTAAGTATATATCAGCAAAAATGACTGAAGAAAATGCAGTTATTGGCGGGGAATCTTCCGGAGGACTTACAGTACGTGGACATATTAATGGTAAAGATGGTATTTATGCAGCAATGTTACTTATAGAAATGATAGCAGTTACAGGAAGAAAGTTATCTGAAATATATAAAGACATTGAAGCTGAATGCGGAGCTATTTATATGGAAGAGCGTGACTACAAATTTACAAAAGAAAAGAAAGAAGAAATTCACAAAATATTAATGGAAGATAAACAGATTCCTGAATTGCCATATAAGATTCAGCATGTTTCGTATATGGATGGAAGCAAAGTTTATTTTGAAAACGGAGGATGGGTAATTGGCAGATTCTCAGGAACTGAACCATTGATTCGTATTTTCTGTGAAATGCCAACAAAAGAACAGGCTATTGAAGTTTGTGAAATATATGAGAAATTCTTAGGATTAAAGTAGTAATTTTGGAGTAACATAAGTTTAATAAGTCATTTATATAATAATTATTTATATAATATTAGTAACAGAATAATAAATAAGTTTCCCAACAGAAATAATAGTAAAAGTTGAAGGGAGACTAATAATGAAAAAGAACAACAGATATAATGCACTAAATAAAGAAGGGAAAAAGGCAAATCTGACCTTTGGGATGATTCGACTGCTGGTAATATGCCTTGTAGTACCGTTTGGAGCATTGTCGGTTGTTCTTTTTTTCTCGTCAGCTTCAAAAACTTCTAATCAGGTAAGAAATACAGTAGTTACATCTATGGAAAATGCTGCAGAAAACTGCAACAGTAATATAGAAAAAGTAATACAGGAATCAAAGCAGGCTTCATATGACAATGTCATAAGAACAAGTTATTTACAATTCCTAAAAGATAAAAATGAAGCGGTAATGTACAGAGAAATATCTAGTTATCTTAGTGAAAAGTACAAATATAATTCAATGATTTCAAGCACAATTGTTGTATTTAAAGAAAAAACAACAATGGAATATTATACGTATAGCAATGTTGCGGGAGCGACTTATGCAAGTATTTCAGATTTTAAAAATAATGCTATGACACAGATAAAGTCAGTAGCTCAAAGAATGGGAACTAATACTAAATTTATAGAGATAGGAGAACATCTGTATTTAGTTAGAAATCTGGTTACAAGTGATTACAATCCTTATGCAATTATTGTTATGGAAATAAATAAATCAAATATGTTTAAAAGCATGGATAATGTAGTGTGGAGAGAAAATGGGGCTATATTTCTAGATGGAGATATGGTATGTGAACCTGATTATGAAAATGATATAAATAATGAAAAATTCAAAATTTATGCTGATAATAATAAAAGAAATTATGGAGAAGTTACAGAAACAGAAAGCAATTATGATAGTAACAATTATACTGTAAATCTGTACACAAGATGCAATAATCAGCAGTTTACATATATTGTTAAATTAAATCGAATGGAAGTACTTAATGAATCGTTTACGTATGTATATATATATGTATTAATCATTTTGATTACAATTTTATTGGCAGCGTTAACATTTTATTATTTTTACAGAAATATCAATAAACCAATTTCAGATTTGATGGAAATGTCTGAAAAGATTGAAGAAGGAGAATATGGAATAACTTTACCTGCATTTGAAGGAAATAAAGAATTTGGAAAACTAATAGATACATTTAACCATATGTCATTAGGACTTGAAGAATCTTTTAATCGAATATATGCAGAAGAAGTAGCATTAAGAGATGCAAATATGCAAGCGTTGCAGTCACAGATTAATCCACATTTTCTAAATAATACATTGGAGATTATTAACTGGAAGGCCAGAATGAGTGGAAATCATGATGTAAGTGGAATGATTGAATCTCTTGGAGTAATGATGGAAGCGACAATGAATAGAAAAAAAGAAAAATTCATCACTATTGAAGAGGAACTTAAGTACGTAGATGCTTATTTGTATATCATTCATCAGAGATTTGGAAGCCGATTCCATTTTGATAAAGATGTGGATGAAAATTTACTTAATTTAAAGATTCCAAGACTTATAGTACAGCCAATTGTAGAAAATGCTGTAGAGCATGGAGGAGATAAAGAGGGGAATATTATAGGAAGCCTGAAAATATATGCAGATTACAATAACTTGTATATAGTTGTTCATAATAATGGAAATATGACTGAGGCTGATAAAGCGAAGATAGAAATATTACTTTCGGATCAGAAACTGGAAGAGAATGTACATAATATCGGAATTAGAAATGTAAACATGAGACTTAAGCTTTTATATGGTGAAAACAGTGGTTTATCTATAGAAAACATTGATGACAATCTTACTGAAAGTAAACTGAAAATAGATAGGTTCAAAATGGAAAATTGACAATAATAGCAAAATTTTTAAATTGAAAACAATAAAATACAAATTTTTGCAAAAAGATTAAATATTTTATACAAAAATGAACAACTATATTCAACAAATAAACAAGCAAAATCATTAACTTTTTTGTGCAATTCGAATAGAATAATACATGTAATAAATAATAGATACGGAAAAAACTTATAACCAAATAAAAAAAGCATATGGTTATAAGGAAAAAAGAAAAGGTATCAGTGAATGGATTGGAGGAGTTATATGAGAAAACCATTAGCACTTATGCTCGCAGGACTTATGGCAGTATCCATGGTTGGATGCGGAAGCAATGGAGATGCCGCAAGCAGCAGCGACAACAAAGACAAAGCAGATTCAGGAAAGGTAACATTAAAGGTTACAACAACATATGCAGGTGAAGACACAAATGCAGGAAATTATAAAGATGCCTGTGCTGCATGGACTAAAGAAACAGGAAACAAGATTGAAGATAGTTCAGCAACATCTGATGAAACATTTAAATCAAGAGTTATTACAGACTTTGAAACAGGTTCAGAACCGGATGTATTATTCTTCTTCAACGGAGTTGATTCAAACCAGTTCGTTGAACAGGGTAAGGTAGTTTCAATTGATGAAATCAGACAGGAATATCCTGATTATGCATCAAATATGAAAGATGACATGCTTGGAGCATCACCTGTAGATGGAAAGAATTATTCAGTACCGGTTAATGGATACTGGGAAGGATTATTTGTAAACAAGGATGTACTTAAAGAAGCAGGAGTTGAAGCTCCAACAGCAGATACAACTTGGGATGAATTTATGACAATGTGTGAAACAATAAAGAAAGCAGGTTACACACCAATAGCAGCTTCATTACAGGAAATTCCACATTATTGGTTTGAATACACAATTTTCAACTTCCAGGATGTAGCTACACATAGTACATTACCTAAATCAGCAGATGATGAATATGGTAAAGCTTGGGTAAATGGTATCAATGATATCAAAGACCTTTATGAAAAAGGATATTTCCCAGACAATACATTAACAGCATCAGATAGTGAAACATTTGAGTTATTTACATCTGATAAAGCAGCTTTCTTAATTGATGGTTCATGGAAAGTTGGTGGTATTGAAGAAGCAGTAGATGATATTGATAATTACACAGTTACATACGTTCCTGGAAAAGGAAATCGTAAGTCAACAGACCTTATCGGTGGTCTTTCAAGTGGTTACTATATTACAAAGAAATGCTGGGATGATCCTGAAAAACGTGCAGCAGCTGTAGATTTCATTGAATACATGACAAGTGATGAAATGGTATCAAAATTTGCAGGAAGCTCAGCAACAGCATTAAAGAATGGTGCAACAGTTGACGCTGATTCAATGTCAAGTCTTGCAAATGCAGGTGTAGAATTATGTGCAGGAGCAACTGGAATTTCTCCAGCTGTACAGGATAGTTTATCAACAGCAGCAAAAGATCCTATTTTTGCAGGTATGGCAGATATTGTTCAGGGTAACACAAAAGTTGCAGCAGCTGTAGATGAAGCATTAACAATTAATTCTGGTGAATAAATTATTAAAATAATCAAGTAGAAATTAGAGCCGGAAGGAACAAAAACCTTCCGGCTTTAAAAAAATAAGGAGATATAATATGGGTGCAAAAATATACCAAAACAAAAAATATATTGCATTTTTCTTAATACCGGCATTTGTTTTTATGTTGATATTTCTTTACTACCCATTCATACAAAACATAATTAACAGTTTTCAACATATAAAGTATATGGGGACGGCAGCTGACAAATGGAATGCTCCGTTTTACAAAAATTATCTTGAAATTTTCAAGGATCCGAAAATGTTAATAGCCTTGAAAAATACAGGAATTATGATTATAGCAACAATTGTTGGAGAAGTAGGACTGGCTATTGTTCTTTCATTGTTAGTAAGCAATATAAAGAAAGGTGCAGGATTTTTCAGAGTAGTATATTTTTTCCCAATTGTTATTTCAGCAACAGCCCTTGGCTTATTGTTTAACTTAGTTTTCCTTTATGATAAAGGAATGATAAATCAGCTTCTACAGCTTATTGGTGTTTTGGATGCAGGTAAAAATGAATTGATTGACTGGAAGGCAACACATCCGATGTTTACAATGCTTGTTCCGGTTATATGGCAATATGTTGGATTTTATTTCATAATTTTACTTACGGGATTAAGCGGAATACCGGAAGATTTATATGAAGCAGCAGAAATTGATGGAGCTTCAAAGCTTCAGCAGGTTAGATATGTAACGCTTCCATTATTAAGAAATAGTATTTGTACATGCGTAGTATTAGCAGTAACAGGAGCTTTAAAAGTATTCGATTTACCATGGACAATGTTTGTAAATGGTATGTCAAATACATGGTTAACAGGAACATACATGTACTCAAAAGTATATGTAGATGTTGACTACAGTTCGGCAATAGCAGTTGTTATTGTAATAATAGGTGTAGTATTGTCAGTTGTAGTAAATCAAATATTTAAGACAAATGACGATTATGATGTATAGAAGGGAGAAAAGACATGAAGAAGAAAAATTTTAAAATATCTTTGGTATTTGTATATACAATTCTTATTGTTTGGGCTCTTACGACAATTTTCCCTCTGCTATGGTCCATCATGAATTCGTTTAAAAATAAAAAGGCAATATACAATAATTCATTTGCATTGCCTGTTGGTAAACTGTTCTCATTAGATAATTATAAAGCAGTATTTGCCAACTATGACATTTTGAATGCATACAGGAACAGTTTTATTATATCTGGTACTGTTGCAGTAGTTGTTATTCTATTCTCCGGAATGGCAGCTTATATATTAACGAGGTATAAGTTCCCGGGCAAGGGAATTTTGGATGCCTTACTTTATGCAGGAATGATGTTCCCTATCTACTCCACCATCATTCCTGTATTAAGAATGATGACAGGTTGGGGAATTGTAAACACACCACATGTTTCATTAAATTTGTTATCAGTTATACTTCCGCAGATTGCAGGAAATATGTCATTTGCTATAATAGTACTCAGAAGTTACATGAGAGGGCTTCCGGTGGAACTGGAAGAGGCAGCGTATATGGAAGGCTGTAATATATTCCAGATTTATTTTAGAATAATCATGCCGCTATCAAAGCCATCATTTGTAACAGTTGGAATTTTTAGTTTCCTTTGGAGCTACAATGATTTGTTTACTCAGATGTTCTTCCTTAGAACAAAAGATAACTGGGCAATTACAATTCTTCTTAATAATATTGCTTCAAAAGAAGGTGTAAATTATGGTATGCTGTTCACATCAGTAACTTTGATTGTAATACCTATTTTAGTAGTATATATGGCATTACAGAAATACATTATTAAAGGTATGACAGTAGGTGCTGTTAAGGGATAATAAGGAGAGAGTTTTATGTATAAAGTAATTATCGTGGATGACGAGCCGATTATAGTAGAGGGGCTTAAATTAGGAATTGAATGGGCAAATTGGAATTGTGGAATTGCTGGTACAGCCAGCAATGGATTAGCAGGTTTAGAACTTATGAGAAAAATAAAACCTGACATTTTAATTTCAGATATATCAATGAATAATATGGACGGACTTGCAATGGTTGCAGCAATTAAGTCTGAGTATCCCGATATTGAAGTGTGTTTATTGACAGGATTTAGAAATTTTGAATATGCACAGCAGGCTATAAAGCTTGGAGTGACAAGATTTTTATTAAAACCGTCAAAGATAGATGAGTTAGAAGAAGCAATAAGTGCAATGACTAACAATCTTAAGCAGAAGGGAAATGATAGCAGCAATGCAGAAATTGATTCTATATGGAGCCGTTCAGATGAAGAAGAGAATTATATATATGAAACATTTATAAAAAATCATCCTGAATGTGATACTCCTGAAAAGGATAGATTAAAATGTACTGATGCTAACAATTTTATACTTAAAAACGCATTGAAATTTATATATGAACATTACAAATTGAAATTAAGTCTTTTAGATGTGGCTGAACAATGTTTTATAAGTAGCTGGCATTTAAGTAAGTTACTTAATCAGTACACAGGAAGAGGATTTTTTGAAATAGTTAACACAATAAGAATAGATAAGGCGAAAGATTTGTTAGAGAATAAAAATTATAAGATTCAGGATGTATCTGAACGCGTAGGTTTTCAGGATGTAACACACTTTTGCCGTATATTCAAAAGTTATGTAGGAAAATCTCCATCGGATTACAGAAATTATGGAGGGAAAGGAAAATAAATGCGTGTTATAGAAACACAGGATTATTATCATATGAGCAGAACTGCAGCAAATATTATTTCAGCTCAGATAATAATTAAGCCAAATAGTGTCATTGGGTTGGCAACGGGTTCTACACCAATAGGAACTTACGAACAGTTGATTCGCTGGTACGAGAAAGGTGATTTAGACTTTTCTAATGTTACTACAATTAATTTAGATGAATATAAAGGAATTGCTCCTGATAACGAACAGAGTTATAGATATTTTATGAACAAGCATTTGTTTGATCGTATCAATATTGATAAAAAGAATACATATGTGCCTGATGGTTTGGAAATGGATTCTGATAAAGCATGCTCAGATTATAATAGAATAATAAGAGAATCAGGAGGGGTTGATTTACAACTTTTAGGTCTTGGAAATAATGGACATATCGGATTTAACGAACCAGGTGAAGCATTTGAAAAAGAAACTCATTGCGTTAAATTGACAGAAAGTACTGTTAAGGCAAATTCAAGATTCTTTGATACTATCGATGAAGTACCTAAGGAAGCTTATACAATGGGAATTAAAGCCATAATGCAGGCTAAAAAGATTGTTGTTGTAGTAAGTGGTGAAGGTAAGGCAGAGATAGCTAAAAAAGCCTTCTTTGGACCGGTAACTCCAAAAGTACCGGCATCAGTATTACAGTTACATAACGATGTAACAGTAATTATGTGTAAATAAGTAGAATACTAAAACAAGTAAAAGCAATTACTAAAATAACTTTATTTAAACTTTCGGTTAAATTTCGTATTTTGGTAATTGCTTTGTGTTAATAAAGGATTAATTTTATAGAAAAGCAAAAGTGAGGGTTTTATGGAAATTATAAAGAATGGTAAGGTTTTTACAAAGAATTTTACATTTGAAAAGGCAGATATAATATTAGATAAAGGTGAAATTAAGGATATTATATATTTTGGAAATAATGGTGACAGTACAAATAATACAAGTGATATTAGCGGTAGTACAGATGCAAATAACAATAAATCAGATAATAATTACACTAGAATTATCGATGCTAATGGCTTAATGGTAATTCCGGGGCTTGTAGACATCCATTTTCACGGATGTGTTGGCAGTGATTTTTGTGATGCAACACTTGAAGCTGTAGAAAAAATGGCAGAATATGAAAAAGAGCATGGAATAGCTGCCATTTGTCCGGCAACAATGACATTGCCAAAACAACGTCTTATGGAAATTTGCAAAAATGCAAAAGAATATAAGGATATTCAAATGAATACTAAGTCTTTGGAAAAAGATAATGAACAGGTAAATACTTCAGAAAAATTAAAGGCAAAGCTCGTAGGGATAAATCTTGAAGGTCCATTTATATCTCCGGACAGGGTAGGAGCTCAGAATCCTGAATATGTTCAGAAACCGGACGCAGAGATGTTACAAGAACTTATTGACGAATCAGGTAATATGGTAAAGCTTGTAACAATAGCACCTGAAAGAGAAGGCGCTATAGAGTGTATTTCAAAATTACACGATAAAGTCAGATTCTCAGTAGGACATACAATGGCAAATTATGATGAAGCAACATTGGCATATGAAAGCGGAGCAAAACATGCAACACATTTATATAATGCAATGACAGGATTAAATCATAGAAATCCGGGCGTTGTAGGTGCAGCAAGGGATGCCAAAAATGTTACAGCAGAATTGATTTGCGATGGCGTACATATTCATCCTTCAGTTGTAAGAGCAACATTTTCAATGTTTGGAAGTGACAGAGTGATACTTATAAGTGATAGCATGAGAGCCTGTGGAATGCCTGATGGTGAATCGGAGTTAGGTGGTCAGGTTGTTATAAAGAAAGGAAATGAGGCAAGAATTGTTACAGGAGAATTGGCAGGAAGCGTAACAAATGTTTACGACTGTATGGTTAAGGCCATAGAATTTGGAATCCCTATAGCAGATGCGATTAAAGCAGCAACTTATAATCCGGCAAAGGCAATAGGAGTTCTTGATGAATTTGGAACTATAGAAATAGGCAAAAAACCGGGATTTGTATTGGTTAATGAAGACTTTTCAATAAATCAGGTTTTATAATAAGTATAATAAGAACTCTTCACAAACTGTATGTACCTTCTTTACCGGACAAAAATGTCCGGAATTCTAGGTACATATCAGTTGAACAAGTTAACACAAGTCTGAAAAATTATTGATTTCATGATATAAGCGCGAAATAGGAAGACCTACTACGTTGTTGTAATCACCATTTATTTTCTCAATATGAATTGCAAAAGGTCCCTGAATTCCATATGCTCCGGCTTTATCAAAAGAATCTTTTGTATTAATATAACTGTTTATTTCATCGTCAGTCATAGGGCATACATGTACATCTGTTTTTTCATAAAAAGATTTAACTTTCGGAGATGAATTTCCGGATGTGTAATGAAGTAAGGTTACGCCTGTATAAACCTGATGCGTTTTATTCTGTAATTTCTTTAACATACGAAATGCATCATCATAATCAGATGGTTTTCCCATGATTTCATCATCGCAAAAGACGACAGTATCAGCTCCAATAATTAAAGTGTCGTTCTCCAATAAAGAAAGGGAATTTGCAACGCCAAAAGCTTTGATAGATGAAAGTTCCATGGAAACGTCAAAAGGAGCAGTTTTAGTTGTGATTTCAGGAGTGTCAGAAGTAACAATTTTAAAGTCATACCCTGCCTGCTTCATTAGTTCCATACGTCTTGGCGATTTAGATGCCAAAATAATATCTGTATTTGTAATATTCATATCAATTAATTCTCCTAAATATTTAAATTCATAATAGAGTATACAACAAAATAGTGTAAATAAATATAGTTATATGTTAACATCATAGTGTAATCAAAACTTACAAAAATGTTAATAAAATTTAATTATGGAGAGAAACATATGAATAAGTTTAAGGGATATCTTATTTGCACGGATTGCGATGGAACATTGACAGACAATGAAGGAAAAGTATCAGATGCAAATGCAGAGGCTATTAAATATTTTGAAGAAGAGGGTGGATTATTTACATTAGCTACAGGCAGATTTCCTCATTTCGCAAATAATTTTAAAGATAAATTTAAGGTTAATGCACCAATAGTATCCTTAAATGGTGCGGTACTCTATGATATTAACGCAGAGAAAATGTTAAATTCATGGAAAATGGAGAAAGAGCGTTTTGCTAAAGTTTTAAGATATGTAAATGAAGAATGGCCACAAATATGGGAAATATGGACAAGTGGAAACATATATGAAAGTGTAGGTTATAAGCCGGCAGAACATAAGTATGATGAAAATAGTTTGGAAGAATATATAACAAAGCTTCCGGATTATTTATATAAAAATCTGTTTATTCAACCTGCTGATGTAACAAAAAAATTGCAGGAGCAGTTAAAAATAAGATTTGGGGATAAATTCAGATTTGATTTAAGCTGGCCCGAAGGAATAGAAATGCAGTCGATAGACAGTGGAAAAGGAATTGCAATAAAATATTTGAAAGAACATTTAGGAAAAGAAAATGGAAATACTATTCATACTACAATCGGAATTGGAGATAATGAAAATGATATAAATATGATTGAATGTTCTGATATTGGATATGCAGTAGGTAATGCAGTAAAAGAATTGAAAGAAAAGGCTGACAGAATTACAGTTGCAAACACTGAGGATGCTATAGCAAAGATAATTTCACAACTTTAAATAACATTAAAATTTTTATTGAAAAAAGTATGTGTATTCGTTATTATGGACTATGGATATGTAAATTATATGTAAAAATCAAGGAAAAAATAAGAAAAAATGAAGTAAAATATCTATTTTCCATAGGAAACAAAATGGACAAAGTTCATTATATATAAGTGTTTCCGACGATTAGCCACCGACCAAAGGGAGGGGGCAATACATAGTGTGCAAGGAGAAAGTAATTATGGACTATGTACTTTTAGTATTAGAGTTACTTGGTGGCGTAGGACTGTTTTTGTATGGAATGAGTCTTATGGGTTCATCTCTTGAAAAGTTAGCAGGTGGAAGTCTTGAAAAGATTTTGGAAAAGCTGACAACAGGAAAGAGCAAAAGAACAGGACAGCTTAAAGGTTGGGGCCTTGGAACAGGGGTAACTGCCATTATTCAAAGTTCAGCGGCAACTACACTTATGCTTATCGGATTTGTAAATGCCGGAATTATGAAATTAGGACAGGCTATTCCGGTAGTATTTGGTGCCAATGTTGGTAGTACAGCGACAGCTATTATTTTAAGTTTAGGAGATGTTGGTGATAATCTTTTAATTTTAAAATTAGTTAAGCCTAAATATTTAGCATGCGTGTTATTGGTTGTAGGTGCTTTTATTATTCTTTTCTCTAAGAAAAAGAAATTAAAAGATACAGCGGGAATTTTAGTTGGTCTTGGCATACTTTTTACAGGTATGACAACAATGGAATCTGTGTTTAGCGGTAATGCACAGATTACGGCAGCTATTGAGCATATGTTTGGAACAATAAGTAATCCATTACTTGCATTTTTAATAGGTATGGTACTTACGGCAATTATTCAGAGCTCATCTGCTTCAGTAGGTATTTTACAGGCACTTTCCGCTACAGGAGTAGTAACATATGGAACTGCAATTCCTATTATTATCGGTCAGAACATTGGTAAATGTGTTGCTATTATTTTAGGTGGAATCGGTGCAAATAAAAAAGCAAAAAGAGTTTCTCTTAGCTATTTATTGTTTAATATTATAGGTGCATTTTCATTTATGGTTATATTCTGTGTATGTAAAGAAGCATTTGGTTTAGCAATATTTGGAGAAACTGTAAACAGAAGTAAGATTGCTATTATCCATGTAGGATTTAACCTTGTTACAAGTTTAGTTTTACTTCCATTTGCAGATAAAGTAGGTGATTTGACAGGAAAGATTGTTGGAAATGAAGAAGAGTCTCTTATGGATAAAGAACTTGGAACACTTGATCCAATGTTATTAAAAACACCTACAGTAGCTTTAAAGCAGAGTAAAGAAGTTATGTGGGCAATGACGGATGCAATATCAAATAACTATAAGATTGCATGCGAGCTCATTAAACATTTTGATATTAAGTTATTAGATGAAGCAAGAAAAAATGAAGACTTTATTGATAAATGTGAAAGCGTTTTAAGTTCATACATTTTAAAGATAGATGCAAAACAGCTTCCTGGAGATGGAAAAAGAGTCGTATCTGAATTATTAAATTCAGTTGGAGATTTGGAAAGAATAGGTGATCACTGTATAAATATTTCATTCCTTATGGAAGAAATGAATGAAAGAAAAGCTCATTTTTCTGATAAGGGGTTAAAAGAAGTTGAGGTCTTAGTAGATGCAATAGAATCTATTATTAATACAACATTCCAGGCATTTAAAGAAGATGATGAAATATCAGTTATCAGAGTAGAGCCAATGGTTAAGATAATTTCAAGATTAAAAAATATGATAAAAGACAATCATATTTCAAGATTGGAAAACGGACAATGTAGCATAGAAGCAGGTATTACTTTATTAGATTTACTTACTAATTTTGAGAGAATTGCCAGCCACTGTGAAAATATAGCTTTGCATATTACTAAGAGGGTAAATAAAGAATTGCATTTAGATGATATGCATGGACATATGATGGACAAACATAGTGAGGAATATAAGGGACTTTACTTATATTACAAGTCTCAGTATGTAGATAAAATTGAAAATGAATAATAATATTGACATATGGTATGGATGATGTTTAAATTAAACTATCTGTACTAAGGGGTGGTATTTATGCCAAAGAAAAAAAGTATAATTATAGTAGGAATTGTGGCAGTTATTTTAGCAGTAGTTTTGATTGTTGTGTTACATCCTTCAGGCACCGGAAAAGATGCTGAGAATAAGATGGAAGTGACAACAGCTAATTATCAGACAGATGAGGCAGATGACAACAATTCAATGGATAACGAATCAGCTGAAGGCGAAACGAATTATTGGGATTCAGTAGACATGATAGAAGATGGCAATGCAGCTGATAACGAAGGTAATAACGAAAATACAGCAGATGAACAGGTAAGTGGCGACTCAGAAGAATATCCGGGACAGGATGATGGATGGTCACCAATTGTACCGGCTGATGATGTAAATTAAATTATTTTAGTTAATTGTGGGGATATACGGGGTGAAAAATTTAGCTTATTTAGAATTTTATAAAATTAATTATAAAAAGCATTTGGATTTCATGTGTAATAAACCACACGAAAGTCTGAATGCTTTTTGTTTGTAGAAAGTATGGATAAGAAGACGCAAATGGTGTGTCTACAATAGAAAAAGCAGAGGCAGAGGTAGATTCTGTAGAACCAAGATATAAGGAATGTGATATGAAAACTGGAAAGATTACGGACTGGAAAATAAATTATGATTTGAAGGAAAAATTAATTAGGCCTCAGTGTATTTAGGAAAATTATATTTATGGTTTTATAAGTGAATTTTCTGATACCAACAGAGAAGATGATGAAGAACTGATTGCGATAAAAAGATAAAAAAGATGAACACAAATAAGTTACGTTTAGTGATAACGAATTTGTGTTCATTTTTTATGTTTATCAAAAATTTTTCATATATTACTTAGAAGTATCTTCTATAAGTCTTGTGATAATATCATGGACTGTGTTGTATACAAATACAGCCATTTCTTCAGGTGGTGTAACGCAATCAGAAAAAATCCATGTTTTAAGCATTCCAATACAACCGCTTCTTAAAAACGAATAAACATATTCAGGGGCAATTGATTTGTTAAAACAATATATAAGATTAATCTGTTTTCTTACCTTACTTTCGATTACGTCTTCCATACGTTGTATAAAAAATGCATCGCCGTGATATCCCATTAAAGCTTTTAATGAATCTCTGTTTGCTTCAAAAACAGAAATCAGGTCAGTTACAAAACTGTAACTTTGAGCTCTCGATAATGAAGGATAGGAATCAAGTACCTTCTGAATCTGGGAAATAATGTCGTTTTCCATTTCTTGTAATAGGTCAAATATATCCGTATAATGCAGATAAAAAGTTGAACGGTTTATATTTGCAAGAACAACAAGATTTTTAATTGTAATATCATTAATATTCTGTTTTATCATCATTTGCGCAAGCGTTTTCTTCAAAGCTTCCCTTGTGCGCTGACTACGTTTATCTATTTTAATATTCATGTATAATATTAGTCATTACATATGGTATAATGGCCTTTCCTTTACTTGAAGTTATTTACAAAAATATTATAATAGAGGATAAGAAAAAAGACAACATGATGTCTATAAAAATAAGAAATATTTAAGAGGTCAAAAATGAAAAATAAAACAGTTGTAGTAGGGTTATCAGGGGGAGTTGACTCATCGGTTACGGCATATTTATTAAAGAAACAGGGTTACAATGTAATTGGCGTTACAATGCAGGTGTGGCAGAAAGATATTCCTGAAAGTGGAGAAACAGGAATAGCAGAAGTGGAAGACGCAAGGAAAGTGGCGGCGTATTTGGGTATTCCTCATTATGTGCTTAATTTTAATGAAGAATTTCATAAAAATGTTATAGAATATTTTGTTAAAACTTATAATGACGGAAAGACACCTAATCCTTGTGTGGTATGCAACAGATATGTAAAATGGCAGGCTTTAAGGGAAAAGGCAGGAAATTTAGGAGCGGATTATATTGCAACAGGTCATTATGCAAAGATAGAAAAATTAGAAAATGGAAGGTACGCAATTAAAAATTCAAAAACGGCAAAAAAAGACCAGACATATGCATTACATTTACTGACTCAGGAACAGTTAGAACATACAATTATGCCTCTTGGCAGCTATGAAAAAGATGAAGTGCGAAAGATTGCTGAAAGAGTAGGAATTCCTGTTGCACATAAAAAAGACAGTCAGGATATGTGCTTTATTCCCGATGGAAAATATGCAAATTTTATATACAAAGAAACAGGAAAAAGGGCAATACCGGGAGATATTGTGACAATGGATGGAGAAGTTGTTGGAAAACATAAAGGAATTATTTTTTATACAGTCGGACAGCGAAAAGGTTTGAAATTGCAAAATAAAAATATGTATGTTTGTGAAATCAATGCCAATAAGAATCAGATTGTGGTATGCGACAATGAATCCCTGTTTAAAAAGATAGTAGTTGCGCACAATGTTAATATGATGGCAAAGGAAAGCATTAGTGGAAAACAAAGAGCATTTGCGAAAATAAGATATAACCATGAAGGGGCAGACTGTACTGTGTGGATGGAAGATGAAAAATTGTATTGTGAATTTGACAAACCTCAAAGAGCAGTGACCCCGGGACAATCTTTAGTTGTATATCAGGATGGATATGTGCTTTGCGGAGGAGAAATTATTTCAGAATAAAATATGTTGGAATCAAAAGCACCAACTTTGATGTTTACGGATTGTTTCGTGCTACGCAGTCCAATAATCCTACCAAATATTCATAATAAGTAGACAGTAATTATGCAATATCTACTCATTGATACAAATTTGCGTATTTTTTTACAAAATATTTAAAAATAATGTTGACGGATTTTAAACATATGCGTATAATTGTAAGTTGAATAACCAACACTTAATGTGGATAGGTCTATCTCGACGAAGAGAGTTTTTATATATTTATGAGTTCATGATTAGTCGGAGTTATTCAAATTCAAAGAAAGGGATTGCTGTAGTGAAGAAGAAAGACTTTACAGAAAAACTGACAGAATTAGTAGAACTTGGCAAGAAGAATGGTGGAGTGGTTACAACTGCTGATGTTGATAACATGTTTCAGGGGATGCCACTTACAGGCGAACGTAAAGATGCTATTGCCGAGTATATAATTGAAAATGGATTGACAATTAAAACAGGTGATTCAGACGGAAAGTCAGAAACAAAGAAATTAACAAAGAAGACAAGTGTGAAAACTGATGTGGAAGCGGTAGATGATACTGATAATGAAGAGGTGGATAATGCAGAAGAAACTGCATCTGATGCAGAACCAACAGAAGCAGATTTGACACTTGCAGCAGAAGGCCCTATTGATTTAGAACCTACAGATGACGATTTTGAAGATGAAGAAGAAATTGTTGAATTAGATAATGTTGGTTTACTTGAAGGTGTCGGAACAGAAGACCCTGTTAGAATGTACTTAAAAGAAATAGGTACAGTTCCATTGTTAACTGCAGAAGAAGAACTTGAACTTGCCAAACGTAAATCAGAAGGCGATCCTGTTGCTAAAGACAAATTAATAGAAGCTAATTTACGTCTTGTTGTTAGTATTGCTAAGAGATACACAGGAAGAGGTATGAGTTTCCTTGATTTAGTACAGGAGGGCAATTTAGGACTCATAAAAGGTGTTGAAAAATTTGATTACGAAAAAGGATATAAGCTGAGTACATATGCTACATGGTGGATTAGACAGTCTGTAACAAGAGCACTTGCAGACCACGCAAGAACAATCCGTGTACCTGTTCATATGGTTGAGACAATTAACAGAATGTCAAAGATGCAGCGTAAATTAACTTTAGAGTTAGGTTACGAGCCATCAACTCAGGAATTAGCCAATGCATTAGATATAACAGAAGAAAAAGTTTTAGAGATAATGCAGATAGCAAGAGAGCCTGCATCATTAGAAACACCTATCGGTGAAGAAGATGATTCTAACTTAGGAGATTTTGTTGCAGACAACAATACAGTTACTCCGGAAGCTAACATTGAATCAGTTATGCTTAGAGAACACATTGATGTATTACTTGAAGATTTGAAAGAACGTGAAAAGGAAGTTATTATCTTAAGATTTGGCTTAAGAGACGGACATCCAAGAACTCTTGAAGAAGTTGGAAAGGAATTCAATGTTACAAGAGAGCGTATCAGACAGATTGAAGCTAAGGCATTAAGAAAGTTAAGAAATCCTGTTAGAAGTAAGAAGATTAAGGATTTCCTTAATAGTTAATAAATAAAAATTCTTCCGTGCATAAAGAAAAGCATTTTTGCATGGAAGAATTTTTTTATAAAAGGCTTTCTAAAGTAAACCAAATGGTTAAATTAGTTAAGACAAACTAAGTTAAGGCACATACTTAAAATAGAGAAAGTAAAAAAAATAAAAAAATATGTATTTTTTACTTAATTTTACTTGATTTTGTCATAAAAATAGTTTATAAAATTAAGTAAATAAAAAAGTAAGCATAAAGGTACAAAGGCGTACTTCAGTGTTGCTATGCAACTGAGGCAGTCCTTTGTACCTTTTTTATATTCTAACTATCAGGAGGGATACGATGAATCAAAACGAATTATTTGAGAAAGCAAAAAAAGATGGCTTATACGATGAAAGATTTGAACATGATAACTGTGGTATTGGTGCAGTTGTAAACATTAAAGGTATCAAATCTCATGAAACAGTAGAAAATGCTTTAAAGATAGTAGAAAATCTTGAGCATAGAGCAGGTAAGGACGCAGAAGGAAAGACTGGTGACGGAGTTGGTATTTTGTTACAGATTTCACATAAGTTCTTTAAGAAAGCTACAAAGAATTTAGGATTTGACATTGGAAATGAAAGAGAATACGGAGTTGGAATGTTCTTTATGTCTCAGGACGAACTTGTCCGTAAGCGTGAAATGAAAATGCTTGAAATAATAGTTGAGAAAGAAGGACTTGAATTCTTAGGATGGAGAGAAGTACCAACACATCCTGAAATTTTAGGAACTAAGGCAGTTGAATGCATGCCATACATTATGCAGTGCTTCATAAAGAAACCTGAAGATGTAGAAAAAGGATTACCTTTTGATAGAAAATTATACATTGTAAGAAGAGTATTTTCACACAGCAGTGTTGGAACATATACAGTTTCAATGTCAAGTAGAACAATAGTATACAAAGGTATGTTCTTAGTTGGAGAACTTAGAATGTTTTTTGATGATTTACAGAGTAAAGATTTTGAATCAGCTATAGCAATGGTTCATTCAAGATTCTCAACTAACACAAATCCAAGTTGGAAGAGAGCTCATCCAAATAGATTTATTGTTCATAATGGAGAAATAAATACAATTCGTGGAAATGCAGATAACATGCTTGCAAGAGAAGAATCAATGGATAGTGAATATATGAAAAATTCTATTCAGAAAGTTATGCCTGTAGTAGATACAAATGGTTCTGACTCAGCAATGCTTGATAATACATTAGAATTCTTAGTAATGAATGGAGTAGATTTGCCTCTTGCAGTAATGATGTGTATTCCTGAACCATGGGAAAATAACAACACAATTTCACAGAGCAAAAAAGACTTCTATCAGTATTATGCAACAATGATGGAACCATGGGATGGACCGGCATCTATCCTTTTCTCAGATGGAGATTACATGGGAGCAATCCTTGATAGAAACGGACTAAGACCATCAAGATATTATATTACAGATGATGACCAGTTGATTCTTTCATCAGAAGTAGGTGTCCTTGAAATTGACCCTGCAAAAATAGTAGTAAAAGATAGACTTCGTCCAGGACGTATGCTTCTTGTAGATACTGTAAATGGAAAATTAATTGATGATGATGAATTAAAAGAAGAATATGCAACAAGAAAACCATATGGTGAATGGTTAAATAACAATCTTGTATATTTGAAAGATATAAAGATTCCAAATAAAAAAGTTGAATCATATACAAAGGAAGAAAGACAGAGATTACAGAAAAACTTTGGATACACTTATGAAGATTTAAAGAAGATAATTCCAATGGCAAATAACGGAGCAGAAGGAATTAGTGCAATGGGTAAAGATACACCAATAGCAGTACTTAGTGAAGCAAAGAATCCATTATACAATTACTTTAAGCAGTTATTTGCTCAGGTAACAAATCCACCTATTGATGCAATCAGAGAAGAAATAGTTACATCAACTTCTGTTTATATAGGTAAAGACGGAAATATCTTAGAAGAAAAACCTGAAAACTGTAAGGTATTAAAAATTCATAATCCAATTCTTACAAGTACAGATTTACTTAAGATTGAAAATATGAATGTAGATGGATTTAAGGCTGCAAAGGTTCCAATCGTATATTACAAAGGAATTGCATTAGAGAAAGCTATTGAACAGGTATTCGTAGATGTAGATAAAGCGCATAAGGATGGAGCAAATATCATAATACTTTCAGACAGAGGTGTAGATGAATATCATGTACAGATACCGGCACTTTTAGCTGTATCAGCAGTACATCAGCATCTTGTAAAAACAAAGAAAAGAACAACACTTTCACTTATTCTTGAAAGTGGTGAACCAAGAGACGTACATCATTTTGCAACATTACTTGGTTATGGTGCAAGTGCAATCAATCCTTATTTGGCACATGATACAATCAAACAGATGGTTGATGAAAATATGATTGATAAAGACCCATACGCAGCAATTGATGATTATAACGATGCGATACTTCATGGAATAGTTAAGATAGCATCTAAGATGGGTATTTCAACAATTCAGTCATATCAGGGATCACAGATTTTTGAAGCAATCGGAATTAGTAGTGAAGTAATTGATAAATATTTTACAGGAACTGTAAGCAGAGTAGAGGGTATCACAATGCGTGATATTGAAGAAAATGTTGAAGAACTTCATTCAAAAGCATTTGATCCATTAGGACTTGATGTCGACCTTACTCTTGAAAGTTCAGGCTCTCATAAATTAAGAAGTGGAAAAGAAGAGCATAAATATAATCCACAGACAATTCATACTCTTCAAATGGCAACATGGACAGGAAACTATGATTTATTTAAACAGTATACGCATATGATTGACGAGGAAATGAGTCCGGTACATTTAAGAGGATTAATTGACTTTAAATATCCTGAAAATGGTGGAATCCCAATTGATGAAGTAGAAAGTGTTGATTCAATTGTAAAGAGATTTAAGACAGGAGCAATGTCATATGGTTCAATTTCTCAGGAAGCACATGAAACAATGGCAATTGCAATGAATATGATTGGCGGAAAATCAAATTCAGGTGAAGGTGGAGAAGCTCCTGAACGTTTAGTTGTTGGAAAAGACGGACTTAACAAATGTTCAAAGATTAAGCAGGTTGCTTCAGGACGTTTTGGTGTTACATCAAGATATCTTGTAAGTGCAGAAGAAATTCAGATTAAAATGGCACAGGGTGCTAAACCTGGTGAAGGTGGACACTTGCCTGGAAAGAAAGTTTATCCTTGGATTGCAAAAACAAGATATTCAACACCGGGTGTAAGCTTAATTTCACCACCACCTCATCATGATATTTATTCAATTGAGGATTTGGCACAGTTGATTTATGATTTGAAAAATGCAAACAGAGATTCAAGAATTTCAGTTAAATTAGTTTCAGAAGTAGGTGTTGGTACTGTAGCAGCAGGTGTTGCAAAAGCAGGAGCGCAGGTAATTCTTATTTCAGGATTTGATGGTGGTACAGGTGCAGCTCCGGGAAATTCAATTTACAATGCAGGTCTTCCTTGGGAACTTGGATTAGCAGAAGCACATCAGACATTGATTGCAAATGGTCTAAGAAATAAAGTTATTGTTGAAACAGATGGTAAGTTAATGAGTGGACGTGATGTAGCAATTGCTGCAATGCTTGGTGCAGAAGAATACGGATTTGCGACAGCCCCATTAGTAACAATGGGGTGCGTAATGATGAGGGTATGCAACCTTGATACATGTCCTGTTGGTGTGGCAACACAGAATCCTGAACTTAGAAAGAGATTCAAAGGAAAACCTGAATATGTGGTAAACTTTATGAAGTTTATAGCTCAGGAATTAAGAGAATACATGGCAAAACTTGGCGTTAGAACAGTAGATGAATTAGTTGGTAGAGCTGATTTATTAAAGGTAAAAGAAAATGTTACAGCAGGTCATGCACCTGAAGTAAATCTTGATAAGATAATCAATGCTGATTTTGCAAATGAAAGAGTTCAGTACAACAAGAAAAATGTATATGACTTTAAGTTAGACCAGACAAAAGACGTAACTGTATTATTGAAAAAATTAGGCAAGGCTTTAGATGCTAAAAAGGCAGCAAGTGTTGAAGTTGATGTAAATAACTTAGACAGATCATTTGGTACAATATTCGGTTCAGAAATTACAAAGAAATATAACGATACATTAGATGACGATATGTACGTTGTAAAATGTAACGGTGCCGGTGGACAGAGCTTTGGTGCATTTATTCCTAAAGGATTAACCATAGAACTTACAGGTGATAGCAATGATTATCTTGGTAAAGGGTTATCAGGTGGAAAGATTGTTGTTAAACCACCTAAGGAATCTAAGTTTAAACAGGATGAAAATATCATTATCGGTAATGTTGCTTTATATGGTGCTACAAGTGGAAGTGCATATATAAACGGTGTAGCAGGAGAACGTTTCTGTGTAAGAAATTCAGGTGCTACAGCAGTTGTAGAAGGTGTTGGAGAACACGGATGTGAATACATGACAGGCGGACGTGTAGTAATTATCGGTAAAGTAGGTAAGAACTTCGCAGCAGGTATGAGCGGCGGTGTTGCTTATGTACTTGATGAAAACAACGATTTATATATGAAAACAAATAAAGAGTTAGTATCTACAGAAGAGTTGTCAAATAAATATGATGTTCAGGAATTAAAGAAAACGCTTGAAGAACATGTTAAATATACAAACTCAGTACGAGGAAAAGAAATACTTGAAAACTTTGAAGAATATCTTCCAAAATTCAAGAAAATCATTCCTTACGATTATAAGAAGATATTAAATGCCATTGCAAAAATGGAAGAAAAAGGATTAAATCCGGAACAGGCACAAATCGAAGCATTTTATGCGGCAACAAGATAGGACAAGCAATAAATAATTACTACGTCGGCAGGACGTTTACGTACTGCCGAAGGAAGTAATTATTTATTATTTGCGTAGCAAAGCGAGTGAGATGAAGCAGCAAAGGCTGCGGAATCGAACTGCTTGTCCTATCGGTTAGAGGTAGGATAGCAAAGCGAGTGAGATGAAGCAGCGAAGGCTGCGTAATCGAACTGCATGTCCTAATGGAAGAAATTTAAATGAAGAGGAGAAAGAAAAATGGGAAAACCAACAGGATTTTTAGAATATGAGCGTGAAGATGCACCGGCTTATTCACCAAAAGAAAGAATAAAAAACTTTAATGAATTTCACGAACCATTATCATTTGAAAAACAAAGATGCCAGGCTGCAAGATGTATGGATTGCGGAGTTCCATTTTGTCAGTCAGGTAAAATGTTAGCAGGCATGGCATCAGGTTGTCCTCTAAATAACCTTATACCTGAGTGGAATGACCTTTTATATCATGGAAATATGGAACAGGCTTATAATCGTTTACACAAGACAAACAATTTTCCTGAATTTACATCAAGAGTATGTCCTGCTTTATGTGAAAAGGCATGTACCTGTGGATTGAATGGAAATCCGGTTTCATGTAGAGCAAATGAAAATACAATTATTGAAAATGCATATGCTAAGGGCTTTGCGGCAGCAAAAGCTCCATCAATGAGAACAGGAAAAAAGGTTGCGGTTATCGGTTCAGGCCCTTCGGGACTTGCAGCAGCCGACCAGCTTAATAAACGTGGACATAATGTTACAGTATTTGAACGTGCAGACAGAGTTGGTGGATTGCTTATGTACGGAATTCCAAATATGAAACTTGAAAAGCATATTATTGATAGAAAAATCAATATTATGAAAGAAGAAGGCGTTGAATTTGTAACAGGTAAAGATATTGGAAAAGATATAAAGGCAGATATGATATTAAAAGAATATGACAGGGTAATTCTTGCGTGCGGAGCTACAAATCCAAGAGATATTAAGGTTACAGGAAGAGATGCAAATGGAATTTATTTTGCAGTAGATTTCTTAAAATCAACAACAAAGAGTTTGCTTGATAACGGACTTAAAGAAGGAACCTTTATTTCTGCAAAAGGTAAAGATGTAATTGTCATCGGTGGTGGTGATACAGGAAATGACTGCGTAGGTACATGTATCCGTCACGGAGCAAAAAGTGTATTACAGTTAGAAATGATGCCAAAAGCACCGGATGAAAGAGCAGCAAATAACCCATGGCCTGAATGGCCAAAAGTCTGCAAGACAGACTATGGTCAGGAAGAAGCAATTGCTGTATTTGGACATGACCCAAGAGTTTACCAGACAACAGTTAAAGAATTCAAGAAAGACAAAAATGGAAATCTTGAAAAAGTTGTTTTAGTTAAATTAGAGTCAAAGAAAGATGAAAAGACGGGAAGATTTAACATGGTAGAAATACCGGGAAGTGAATATGAAGTAAAGGCTCAGCTCGTGTTAATAGCAGCAGGATTTCTCGGTAGTCAGGATTACGTAACAAAGGCATTTGGTGTTGCTGTAAATGAAAGAACAAATGTTAAGACAGCACCTGAAAGTTATCAGACAAATGTTGAAAAAGTATTTACTGCAGGAGATATGCATAGAGGCCAGTCATTAGTTGTATGGGCAATTCATGAAGGCCGTGAAGCAGCAAAGGCTGTTGATGAAAGTCTTATGGGATATACGAATTTATAAAAAAAAGCGGCTTTTTAGTCGCTTTTGTTTTTTTAGGGTGTCGCAAATTGGATAATGTTGTTTCATAAATCAATTTGTGATAATATGTACATTATAAATAGTAACAAATATAATGGGGTGGATGAAAAACAACGATAAATAAAAGATAAAATTTTTTAATATAGTTCACTCAGAATTGTATTAAACAATTTTTTTAGCAATAATGAGAGGGATATAATGTAAATGGAGACGTTTTATTTAATAGATTTTGAGAATGTTCATAATAATGGAATTGCAAATATTGATAATTTGTCAAATGAAGAACATGTACATATTTTTTCAACACAAAATGCATTAAACATTCGACCGGAAGTATTTTGGCTTAAAAGCGACATAAATGCTCATTTAGTACCGGTTAGAAATCAGTCATTGGATATGCATTTAGTTTCTTACCTTGGGTATATAATCGGAATTTATGGGAAGGAATGTAAATATGTTGTAGTAAGTAAGGACAAAGATTACGATAATATTATCGAATTTTGGAAAAAAGAAGGTTGTTCCCACATATGTCGTGAAATAGAGATTCCAAAAAAAGATTTAAATAGAGCTGAATTGGAGAATGAGTTAATAAAAAGAGGGACTAATACACAGAGATTGAACCATAAGATTAGTGAAGGGATGAACTGTAATTTTTCGGGGGAAGATAGGAGTGAATTAAATAATTTTGTACAACATGGTTTGGTAGAATTAGGATATATAGCAAATGATGCAAATAAAGTATGTAAATACGTAATTACACATTGCAATGATGAACAAATGCTAAATAAAATACATAATGATATAAAAAGAGAATTTGATGATTATTCTAAAGTATATCAGGATATAAAAATAGTTCTTGAAAAATTTGTTGAAATAAAAAATAAGTCGGAAACAAAAAGAGAAGCACAGGTACGTTCTTTTTTTGGACAAAATTTTAAGAAAAAAATATATGTTGACAATAAGGAAGAAATAATAGAAATAATGATAAATGCGAAAACAAGACAGGAGGTAAATAACAAATTGCTAAAATTGTATTCGGATAGTAATGTTGTTAAGCAAATCTATCATACAATGAAACCACTCATAAAGGAGCTACCTGGAAGATGATTGGCTTAAAATGAAAAAAATTTTTCACAAATGTTAATAAGAAATATTCAAGTTCACAAAAACTTAATGCAAGTTTACAAAGAGTTAAAGGAGGAAGTCTTGCACATCATTGTTTTTGTGGATATAATGAATAAGAATTTAGGGGAAGAGAAAATAACTTTTTTCTTCGGAAAGGAAATGACATGAGTGAAAATATAAATGAAAATATGACTGAGAAAGAGGCTAAGAAGGCAGAAGAACTGAAGAAGAAAGAGTTAGAGAGGGAAAAGTATCAGGAGCAATTGAATGATCCTAATTTAACTAAGAAAGAAAAGAAAAAGATAAAAAGAAAATTAGAAGAATTAGAACCTTTTGATTTGAAAAAAGAAATTTTCAGTTGGATTAGAATATTTATTGCAGCAGTTGTAATTGCATTTTTAGTAAATAATTTTGTAATAATTAATGCAAATGTACCAAGTGGTTCAATGGAAACAACAATTATGACTAAAGATAGAATGCTTGGTAACAGACTGGCATATAAAACAGGCGACATAAAGCGTGGAGATATTGTAATTTTTAAATTCCCGGATGATGAAAGTCAGTTATTTGTAAAGAGAGTAATCGGTTTGCCTGGTGATAAGGTTGTAATTAAAGAAGGAAAAATTTACATAAATGATTCAGAAGAACCATTAGAAGAAGATTATTTGCCTGAGGAATGGACAGTTGGAAATGATGTAAGCAATCTTCCTGATGGAAAGAACGAATACAATGTGCCGGAGGGAAGTTATTTCTTAATGGGTGATAACAGAAATATTTCAAATGATGCAAGATACTGGAATAACACTTATGTAAAGAAAGATAAAATAATTGCAAAAGCAATGTGCGTTTATTTCCCATTTAATCATATGCATGCTTTAGAATCAGCGGAATATAATTAGAAAAATACAGAAAAATAATAAAAAGAGTTTCGTATGTATCAGTTTAAAACAGATGTAAAATCTGAAAATTGAAAGTGATACAAATACGAAGCTCTTTTTATTCCTCAAAAAATGGGGAAAACTAAGCTTGCTTTCTTATTTTATTATAAATTAAGACAATAGTAATCAAGACTTGAATCGACAACAAATCCCATCGACTGATAAAGGCGGAATGCAGGTATATTACTTTTAGTAACGTGAAGAATTATTTTGTCAATATTTATTTCGTCTAAATAACCTAACAGACAGTTAATTAAGTGTGCACCAAGTCCAAGTCCACGATATTTTTTTATAATTTCAACTTCACTTAAAATACAATAGGAATCATTTATTAAAGTTATTGAGCATGAACCGACAAAAAAGTCGTCTTTAAAAAATGCACATTGTTGCGCACCTTTACCTGATTCTGTTATATCTATGTCAAATTCAGAAGGATAAATGATTAAATTTTTCAAATTTAAAGACATTTTACATTCTGTATCTGAGTATCTGAAATTATTTTTTCTCAAAACTTCAGCTGCATTTTTGCAATGAGCAGGAAGCGGAAATGAAAGATTGATATTTTTATATTCTTCTTTAACAGCAGTTAATAATTGAGAAAAAATTCCGTTGTTACGATAGGCAGGCAGAACAAAACCACATACATCAAAGTTTTGCATGTCGATTCCGGAAAGACAAATAAATCCTAATATATTATTGCTGTCATCACTAAAATAAAAAAATCCCGGGTGACCAAATAAATAAGAGTCATCCTCCTCGTAAAAAAAGGAATATTTTTTCGAATCATTCTGACAACAAATGGATACAATATTTTTTAGTACATCCATATGGTCAGAACGGACAGTTTTTTCAATTGTTAAACCCATAAAAATCCTCCCAACAACTGTTTCCAATAAAACTATTGTATCACATTTTGGAGAATTTTAGAGATAAAATATTGGAAGTAATGGAGATTAAATATATTACAGATGTGGTCAAGTATGAATGTTTGTAGTAAAATATCAAATGGACTGATTAAAAATGAGAGGAAAGTAAAATGATACGTATTGGATCCCATGTTGGAATGAATGGTAAAGAAATGATGCTTGGTTCTGCAAAGGAAGCAGCTTCATATGGTGCAAATGTGTTTATGGCTTACACAGGTGCTCCGCAAAATACAAGAAGAAAAGAAATAAGTGAATTAAATATTGATAAAGCATGGGAATATATGGATGAACATGGAATAGATGAAGTGGTAATTCACGCACCGTATATTATTAATCTGGCAAATACAGTTAAACCTGAAACTTATGAATTAGCTGTAGAGTTTCTCGCAAAAGAGATTGAAAGAGCACAGGCGATGAGGGCAAAAAGCATGGTGCTTCATCCGGGTTCTCACGTTGGAGCAGGAGTAGACGCAGGAATTAACAAAATTATCGAAGGTTTAAATGAAGTACTTACGAGTGATACTAAGATAAATATTGCACTTGAAACAATGGCAGGAAAGGGCAGTGAAATCGGAAGAAATTTCGAAGAACTTGCAAGAATTTATGATGGTGTAAAATACAATGATAAATTAAGAGTGTGCTTTGATACATGCCATGTAAATGACAGTGGATATGATTTGGTAAATGATTTAAGTGCGACTTTAGAAAAATTTGATAAGACAATCGGAACAGACCAGATTGCGGTATTTCATATAAATGATAGCAAAAATGAACTTGGAGCAGGTAAAGACAGACATGAAAATATCGGCAAAGGTTATATTGGCTTTGAAACATTGCACAAAATAGTTCATTTGCCTGAATTTGAGAGCGTTCCTAAAATTTTGGAAACTCCATATATTAAAGATGAAAATGACAGTAAGAACTCATATCCTCCATACAAGGAAGAAATAGCGATGCTTCGCAAGTGATTTCATATTTTTATCATAAATAAGATTGATAATATGATGATAGGTAAATCAAAGGCAACTATACATCTTACGATAACAGCCATTCATCATAAATGCTTAAATGATTACTAAGGAGACAAAATAATGAGTAATTTGATATACAGCCTCAACGCTACAGTTCCTGTATTTTTGGTAATTGTAGTAGGATATGTTTTGAAAAAAATTGGCTGGATAACACCTGAATTTATAAAGGTCGCAAATAAAATAAATTTTAAAGTTACATTGCCATGCCTTTTGATACAGGATTTAATGAATACAGATTTTAGACAGGAATTTGATGGCAAATATATTTTGTATTGCATGATAGTGACATCACTATGTTTTTTCGCAACATGGACGCTTGCAAAAGCATTCCTAAAAGATAAAAGTCTTGTTCCGGAATTCGTGCAGGGTTCATTTAGGGGAAGTGCGGCAGTGCTTGGAACGGCATTTGTATTAAATATGTATGGTGACACAGGAATGGTTCCGCTTATGATTATTGGGGCAGTTCCGCTTTATAACATATATTCTGTAATAGTGCTTACAATAGAAAGCCCAAGAAGAGAAGAAATTGAAGGCTCACCTGTCAAAAATACAATAAAAGGTATTGCTACAAATCCAATTATTATAGGTATTGTAGTAGGATTGCTACTTTCAATTTTCAGAGTAGATTTCCCACTTATGATAGATAATACTATTGGGAATATAGCAAAAATGGCAACACCTTTAGCTTTGCTTGCGATTGGCGGCTCATTTGAATTTTCAAATGCATTAAAGAAAATGGGACCGGCAGTTACAGGTTCAGCCATAAAACTTGTAATTATGGCTGCTGTATTTTTACCTGTTGCAGTGTGGCTTGGTTACAGAGATGCTAAGTTAATGGCATTAGTAATAATGTTAGGTTCACCAACAACGCCAAGTTGTTACATAATGGCAAAAAATATGAAGTGTGATGGAACTCTTACAAGCAGTATGGTAGTAATAACTACTATGATGTCAGCATTTACAATAACATTAATTGTTTTTGTATTGCGTACATTAGGATATTTGTAGAAGAAAACACAATGAACAAAGTTTATTTTTATAAAGGTTTCTGATGATTAGCTGCCGACTTAAAGAAGAGGCAATACATATTTTAGGAGGAACAGAATATGAAGAGAATAGAGCAAAAAGTAGAAGATACATGGTGTCTTGAAGATATGTTTGAAAGTGATGATTTCTGGGAGGAGGAATTTGGAAGACTCCAGAGAATGATTTTTCAGTATGAAGATTTTGAAGGCACACTAGGAGAAAGTGCAGACAGTCTTCTTGAATATCTTAAATTCAATGATGAAACAAATTTGCTAATGGAGCGTTTATATGTTTATGCAAATATGAGATATCATCAGGATATGGCAAACAGCATGTATCAGGAATTTGCTGCCAGAGCACAGAAATTAATGGTGGAGATAAGTGGCGCAAGTGCATTTGCTGAACCTGAAATATTAGAAATAACAACAGAAAAAATAAATATATTTTTTAATGAAAATCCTGAACTTGAAACTTATAAGAGATACATTAGTGAAATTTTAAGAGGTAAAAATCATACTCTTGATAAAAAGACAGAGACAATCCTTGCAAAAAGCAGACAGATGGCAAATGCAGCGGAAAATATTTTTTCAATGTACAATGGAGCTGATATTAAATTCCCTTCAATTACAACGGAGGAAGGGGAAGAGATAGAAATTACCCACGGAAATTTTGTGCCATTGTTGGAAAGTGTGGACAGGGAAGTGAGAAAAGCAGCATTTGAAGGTGTATATGAAACTTATGGTAAGATGAGAAATACATTAGCTGCTACATTTGCAGCAAATTTGGATCAGGCAAATTTTTATGCACAGGTTAGAAACTTTTCATCAGCAAGAGAAATGTATCTGTATGGAAGCAATATTCCTGAAAGTGTGTATGATAATTTAATAGAAACAGTTCACAAAAATATGGATAAGATGCATAAGTATGTATCTCTTAGAAAAAAGATTTTGGATGTTTCAGAACTTCATATGTATGATTTGTATACTCCGATTGCTAAGGCACCGGATACAAAATATTCATTTGAGGCAGCAAAGGATATCGTGTTAGAAGGCTTAGCTCCTATGGGAGAAGAATATATTAAAGTATTAGAAGAAGGATTTGACAACAGATGGATTGACGTGTATGAAAATGAAGGCAAAAGAAGTGGAGCTTATTCATGGGGCGCTTACGGAACACATCCATATGTTCTTATGAATTATCATGGAACATTAGATCATGTATTTACTTTGGCACATGAAATGGGACATGCTATACATTCTTATTATTCAGACGCAAATCAGCCGTATGTAAATGCCGGATATAAGATTTTCGTGGCAGAAGTTGCATCAACATGTAACGAATCGCTTCTTATACAGCATTTGCTTAAAATTACTGAAGATGAAGAAGAAAAAACTTATTTGATAAATCATTTTCTTGAACAGTTTAAGGGAACATTATATAGACAGACAATGTTTGCTGAATTTGAAAAAATTGCCCATAGCATGGTACAAAATGGTGAGGGTGTAACAGCAGACAGACTTTGTGGAATATATTACAATCTTAATAAAGAATATTTTGGAGATGACATTGTAATAGATAAGGAAATTGAACTTGAATGGGCAAGGATTCCACATTTTTACAATCCATTTTATGTATATCAGTATGCGACAGGGTTATCAGCAGCAATTGCGTTATCAAAGCGTATATTAGAGGAAGGAAAGCCGGCAGTTGAGGATTACATGAAATTCCTTACAGGCGGAAGTTCACAGGATCCGATTGAGTTGTTAAAGATAGCGGGCGTTGACATGACAAGCTCAGAACCGATAGAGACAGCACTTGAATTATTTGGAAATTTATTAGAGGAACTTCAGAAAATAACAAATTAGGAGATTTATGAACAAAGAAAAATTCAGATTAGACATGCAGGGCGCTATATTTGACCTGGATGGAACTTTATTTGACTCAATGTGGGTATGGAATCAGGTAGATTTAGATTTCTTAGGTAAAAGGGGATTTGAAGTGCCTGACGATTATACAAAAGCAATAGCACATATGGATGCACATCGCACGGCAAGATACACAATAGACCGATTTGGGTTAAGTGAAGATATAGACGACATTGTAAATGAATGGTTTGAAATGGCAAAAGATAAATATGCTTATGATGTAATTTGCAAACAGGGAGCGTATGAGTACGTTGAAAAATTGCACAATCAGGGCGTAAAGATAGCCATTGCCACTTCATCAGATAAAGTTTTATTTGAAAAGACATTAGAACGTACAGGCTTAAATAAATTCATAGATGCAGTTGTAATGGTAAAGGAAGTGAACAAAGGCAAATCCCATCCTGATGTGTATTTGGAGGCGGCCAGAAGGCTTGGCACAAATCCATGCGATACGGTTGTGTATGAAGATATACTTGCAGGAATTCTTGGAGCAAAAAAAGGCGGCTTTAAGACAGCAGCAGTATATGAGGAACGCTCAAAGGAAGATGAAAAAGAAATATTAAAAGAATGTGATTATTACATAGATAGTTTTATAAATTTTTTGTAAAATAGAATATGAAACTAATTTAAATAGTTAAAATAATGATTAAGAACAATAGCAATAGTAAAAATAGGAAACAAAATGAACGAAGTTCATTTTCTATAAATGTTTTCGACGAATAGCCGTCGACCGAAAGGCGGGGGAAATACATATTATATAGGAGGTAGAATATGAATCCGGCAGCATTGTTTAAAATAAAAGGAGCTTGGCAGAAGTTTTCAAATAATCACCCAAGATTAGTACCGTTTTTGAATGCAGCAAATGCAAAAGGAATAACACCTGACACTATAATTGAAGTTAAAATTACTTACCCTGACGGACAGGATTTAACTACAAATGTAAAGATAAAACAGGAAGATTTGGATTTGTTTGCACAGATAAGTGAAATGACGAGATAAGAATAAAAAAGTCGAAAAAGTTGAGAAAATTAAAAAATTGTTGACAACAGCTGAGTCTTATAGTATAGTAATTCTTGCATTTAATGCGCGCGAGTGGCTCAGTGGTGGAGCACCTCCTTGCCAAGGAGGGGGTCGCGGGTTCGATCCCCGTCTCGCGCTTTTATTTTTTTAGAGGTATCCAATGGATACCTCTTTTGTTATTTTGTTCCTGCAACGTGTATCGAACCCGCGCGGGTTCGATGTCTCGCCTGCCGGCTCGGACGTTGCTTTTGCTTCGCAGAGGTGTCCACCGGACACCAGCAACCCGTCTCGCTTTTTGGGTAACGATAAATAACTATACTGACAGTTAGTGGTTGAAATCTTGAAACGTTTGAAAATTCAATATATAATTATAATATTAAACGGATAAGTGTGACGAAGATTAAAAATGATTTTACTGACAAGCAATATCGTTATGAAATATATTTGTCAGACCTAAGAAAAGTTGTATAGGAGAAATGCAAAATAGTAATAAACACCCGATAAAGAAGGTACAAATAGGTAAGATTGAATTATAAAAGCTATGAAGAGAGGTAGTGGATATGGAAAAAGACCCGTTTAAGGAATATTTGAGGGAGTCTGAACCGGATAAAGCTTATAAAGGTTATGCTTGGAGTACGGCAATCGGACTTCAGGTGGTGGACGGACTCAAAACATCTAAATAAATGCACTCGTTCGTGCAAACTATACGAACCTGCAAAAAGGTATTCACGAAACAACAGAATATTTGGAAGCGTTTCCCAGAAACTTGCTTTTGAACGAGAAAAAAGAACTTCATAATCGAAATCTTCATATAAGTGGACATTGAAAATAAAAAAGTGGACATTCAAGACGAAAAGGTGAATATTGAAAATATACTTTCCGAAAAAAGCAGCGATTTCTCGATAAAAACGACAGTTCATATCCATAGACTTTTTGATGGGTTTGGTTTTGATGAAGTTTTTGGAAGAAGTGCAGTTATGGAACTTCTTGAGATGAAAAGTTCAGGTGCTTCAAAACTTATTTCCAATTTGGTGCAGGCGGATATTATTGAACCGGTATCTGGTTATGGAAAAGGAAAATATAAATTTAAGAAGTAAATTAGAGAATTCTAAGGAGTGATGATTACTGATGACATCTTAAAAGATATTAGTGAGGCACTATCGAAAAAAATAAAAAAGGACTTTACAAAATATAAAGAGTATAGTATATTATTTTTTGCGTGTGATGTGCACGTAAGATTTGCGCGAGTGGCTCAGTGGTGGAGCACCTCCTTGCCAAGGAGGGGGTCGCGGGTTCGATCCCCGTCTCGCGCTTTTATTTTTTAAGAGGTATCCAATGGATACCTCTTTTGTTATTTTGTTCCGCGACGTGTATCGAACCCGTGCGGGTTCGATGTCTCGCCTACCGGCTCGGTCGTTGCTTCTGCTTCGCAGAGTCATCCACCAGACACCCGCAACCCGTCTCGCGCTTTTTTTTTACATTTTTAGGAGTTTTTTGTGTTTGTACATATATATGGAAAATCTTAGAATTAAAACACTTTCCTAAAAAAATAATCCCATATATAAAATTAGGATACTAACAAATAACTCTTTAAAAGTGTATAATTGCAATGAATATTTAATCAAATGAAAGAGAGGTTAAGAAATGAAAGGGTTAAAGAAATTTGGTGCAATTATTTGTGCCATTGCAATGATAGTATCTTCGATTACATACTATCCAACAAGCAATGTAAGTGCAGCAACAGCATTACCTAAGAAAGTAATAGGACTTGTTGCTAATAGCAAAAGTGGTTCGGATACAATTGAAAATGCAATTATGTTTGCATGGGCAGGAGCCGATGACCCAGCAAATGTAGCTGGATATGATCCAACAGTTACATCAACAGTTATTTATATTTACAAGGATGGAAAGCAAGTTACAAAGATTGGCAATGCTACAAAAGGCGGTGTAGTAGGTGGACTTTCAGCAGGTTCATATACAGCAAAGGCCGCAAATGTAAACAGCATGGGAGAAGGAGAATTATCAGAAACAGTTAGTTTTACAGTAACAGGAGCAACTCTTAATTACACATATCCTGTTAATTGCATAGGTCCAAAAACACCGGCGGGATTAAGTTATATTACAGGAAATCCGGAAGTTCCTGCTGACAATCCGGCGCAGGCAGACAATAAATTAGGTGTTGCATGGGCAGCATCATCAAACGCAAGTATTCCATCAGCAGATTCATCAGTTGTAGGATACAATTTATATTTATTTGATGCAAAGACAGGTACACCTTACAGACGTGTATATGTAGACGGAATTACCAAGTCAAATGTTATATTGGAAAGTGTATCGGCAGGTGAATATCTGGCATATTTATCAGCAGTGGATGCAGAAGGCAGAGAGTCAGCTTTGGCGGCAACATCATTTGGTCAGTCATCAAAGGTTACTGTTAAAGGTCAGTTTATAGATAATGCACAGTCATTTGACAAACCAAATCAGCCAAATTTACCACTTGGACTTTCAATTTTAACAGAAGGTATAGACTATGGATTTACTATTGCATGGTCTGGTGAGGCAGATTTAACAGGTCAGAGATTGAATCTTTTTGTAGATGGTGTTTGTATTAAGGTAGGAATCAATGGGGATGTGGCAAGTTACTATGAAAACAGACTTGCGACAGGTACATATGAAGTAGAAGTAAGATCACAGTATACAAGTAACAATGTAGAATCATTTGGATTAAAGAAAACTGTGTCAATTAAGGCAGACCCTGGACTCTCAGGAAAAACACCTGCAGAACTTGCAGATCCTGCATATTCAGAATACGAGGAACCAACTACAAATCCAACAACTACTGCAGAAAATGAAACAACACCAGTAGTTGAGACAACTCCATCAGTTGAGACAACTCCATCAGTTGAGACAACACCATCAGTTGAGACAACACCTGAAATAGAAACTACAACTGAGAAAACAGAGACAACATCAGCAGTAGAAACTACAAAGCCACAGGAGTCAAATACAAATGCACAAACAACGACTAAAAAACAACCAAGTCAGACTACAGAAAAATCATCTGTAAATGTTGGAAAGGCAGTTGTTAAAAAAGCAATTAAAAAGAAAAATGCTAAGAAAATAAGTCTTACATTGAAGAGAGTTAAAGGCGCAACCAAGTACAAAGTACAGATTGCAAAAGATAAGAAGTTTAAAAAGACAATAGTGACAAAAACAACTAAGAAATTGACATATAGTGTATCAAATAGCAAGTTTATAAAGGCTAAAAAATTGTATGCAAGAGCAAAAGCCATTGTTGTCAAAGGAGAGAAAACTTATCAGGGCAAATGGTCAAAGCCAAAGCAGGTTGAGATAAAAAAATAAAATTATAAACAGTTAAAAATAGAAGGGAAAGCCAAAATCCGGTTTTCTCTTCTTTTTTTAATGCTTGGAAATAGACAAACAGCCATATGACAAAACGTTACCTCAAGGATTGGGCTTATTCAAAAATTATAGACTATCAATTAACCTCTAAAGCCTTTGGCAGTATGGCATTGATATTACGAGAAATTTTTGATTTGGCTTCTGATGAAGAATTTAACATTATTGACAGAAATATTAAATATCGGTCTGTTCATAAGATAAGAAAAACTGTATGTTCTACTCTGATTGATTCAGGTATCAATATTAACACAGTTCGTGAAATCATGGTACACTCCGACGAAGAAACAACTTTAAGAAATTATACATTTGACACTAATGAAGCGTCAGACACCGATAAAGCAGTCATTAAAGCCTTATCTATTTAGCTAACAGTAACTACAAGGTAACTTAAAAGTAATTAAAAGTAACCTTATTTATCGGGATAAATTGCCAGAACCCCTTTATTTATGGGGGCTCTGAACAATTCACTTTAGGGTTCGATGTCTCGCCTACCGGCTCGGTCGTTGCTTCTGCTACGCAGAGGTGTCCACCGGACACCCGCAACCCGTCTCGCGCTTTTTTTTTATGGCGTGTCTCGAACCCGCACGGGTTATCTTAATAAAAGGTAAAGTCTAGTTATTTTTGTTGCTTTTTATTACATTAGCAAATTTTTCACCATTATTATCCATATTGCAACCGATTACAAAGTCAATGATTTCCTGCAATTGTTGTGCCATAAATTCTTTTGTATAAGATTCCATATAACCTATTGCACGGTCATTGTATTTGGCACGTTCAGTCTCTGATGCAAGAACTTCCTGATGATATTCATACATGCTTTTCATTTGTTCTTTTAATTCATCTAAATATTTTTTTGCCTCATCGATATTGTCTAATCGAATTTCTGCAAAAATAATAAACTTATAAATATCTCTCATAAAGCCTCGACAATATGATTTCATTTCTTTTTTCTGGCAAAAAGTTTCCATTAATGAAAGAGAATATTTGCCATGCTCAACAGCTTTCTTAGGATTTCCCCAAGCAAAACTTTGTACTGCATATAAATTCTCTTTGTTAATTGCTCTGACAAAATTTTGAAGATTAACAGTTAAAACTTTACTCATTTCTTCAAATCCATTTTCAAATAAAGTAATTTGAGCGAGTATGCTTTCCTGCAGACGATTCGATTTTATTGTTGGAAGCTGTTCGATATGCTCCCTGGCATATGCATAATTTCCATCATGAATATAAATCCAGGCGAGTGCGAAATGAGCTCTTTCATTCCATTCTCTATCATCTGTAAATCTTATTGCATTTGAACCATATTTAATTGCAAGTTCCCTAAATTCAGACCATTTATCTTCCGCAAAATGATTATAGTGAACAAAACGGCTTAAATTTGCAACCTGCTCTACGAAATAAACTGAATAAATATAATTATCAGGATCTTCGTAGATCTTCTTTAACATGAACTGGCATTTTGCCAATGCAGCTTCCTCGTTGCTTTCTGCATCTGCTTCAATTTTTTCGATGTTTCTCTTAAGATTAATATAGATTTGACTGTCATATTTTTCTTCATTAATGCCAAAAAGTGAGTCCGTAGAAACACGAAGAGTTTTTGCAAGTGGTACAACTAAAGAAATATCCGGCATTCCGGTTCCGTTTTCCCATCTGCTTACCGCCTGTGGTGTTACTCCTACATGCATAGCAAGTTCTTCTTGTGTTAAACCTAATTGTTTACGTATTCTTTTTATATTATTTCCTATTGATTCCATAAAATTTTTAGCCAATAATCTGGCATCCTCCTAATTGATTATCGGTACCGTGATTAAAATATATCATTGAACATTTGACTACACAAACAATGCTCTATTACATGAATTCAATTTTGCGTTGAGTTAAAAAGAGCAGGGGTGTTGTTAAAAAAGTATAACATAGCTTGTTATTAATTTAGCAAAATCTTTAGAATAGTTAAATTATTAATACTGAATGAAAGATAGTAAAAGGTGTGACTATATTGACGGTGTATAGTACAAACACGCTTCAAGCGATGAAAGTGTAATATATAAGTCAAAATACTACCATCATGGCGCAAAACCAGTTAAATAAACACTCAACATATAAAATAGTGTACTAAAAATAAAAAATGAGAACTTTAATTATTCAGTGAAAAAAAGTATTATAATTATTATAAAATTGAAAGGGAGCAGATTATTTATCTGTTCGGATATAGATTTTCCATCAAGGAAAATCAGGAGAGGGTTTAAATATTATATAGTGTAACGGGAGGTAAAAGGGAGCAGTAGTTGCTCTCTTTTATTGTATAAAGTGATAATTTAATTTAAGTATTTTTGTATAGTCATACAAAGTCGTGTAAAGTTGGTGTGATTTTATGGAAATCAAAAATGTAATCTGATATAATAGCAACTAACGGCGACGTCGGTAAGAACGGCTAGTCATGTAACGATTTAGATATATGAAGGTATTGGTTAATTAACCATTATATATCATAAAATAAAAGACGCAAAGGAGACAGAATAATGGGCGAATTAGTTTTTAGAGGCATTCAGGTAAATGAAATCGACATGTCAAATGAATTACAGGGACAGGTAAAGTTAGATATTGAACAGAGAGCATCTTTCAATGTTAAATATACACAGGATATGAAACATTGTATTGCAACTTGTGTAGTAGATATGATGAATAAGAATGCACCAAATGATTTTAATTTCAAAATAAGCGTAAGAGCAAGCTTTGATATTGAAGGAGAAATGGAAAAGAAAGAAGTACATAAGAAAGCATACGATGAAATGTATCCACATATGAGAGCATTAACAATGTCAGTACTGACAACAGCAGGTATGCCACCTATTGTAATTCCAAAGATTAAGATGGATGAAAACAACATCAAAGTTGAATCAGGAAACAAAAAAGAAGAAGAGAAGTTCTATAGCTAAAGTAAAATATAACAATATAATAATAAAGTGAGAAGAAAAATTTCTTAATTATAATTAAATATAACAGTAAAAAATAAGAAAGGATTTTCTTCAATTGCAATTAAATATAATGATAAAAAAGGATAAAAACATTTTTATCCTTTTTTTATTGGTTAAATAGTAAAAATAGGAGAAAAAGCTTCAAAAATTTACAAAAACGACCTAAAAAATGTGCATTATGTATAAAGAAATAGATGAAACATAGAATAAATTTACAAAAAAAATAATATTTTTAAAGAATATTGCAAAAAACGTTTTTAATTATTAAACTAAAGGAGTATTAGATTTTTAGGTAATATAATAATCTAAACCCTTTCAATTTTATGGCATCTTAGAGGCATCTAAGATGCCATTTCCTGTTTCTGATGTAGAATCAATTTGAAAAAAGTGTTTATTCTATAAAAAAGATTCCCATAGTGCTATTAGTAAAAATAAAAAACTCACCATAATAGTACTTGATAGAATCAAAAAAGTTCACCATAATAGTACTTGGTAAAATCGAAAAAACTCACCATAATTGTACTTGATAAAATCAAAAAAGTTCACCATAATAGTATTTAGTAAAATTAAACAAAAATAAAGTAAATAATTAGAGCGACTTTCTTATGCTATTCCTATTGACTAATAAAGAATAGAAGTGGTAAAATAATTTGAAAATCGGGTTTTTTGTAACGATTTTTTTTAGGAAAGAAAATTCTATATTTTACAATAAAGATAATATGTTAGAAAGAGGTTGTAATCATTATGAAGAAATTAATTCTGGTAACATCACCACCAGCATGTGGTAAGACATTTGTAACAAGAAAATTAGCTAAGGCAATGCCTAATTGTGTATATCTTGATAAGGATACATTAATTGTATTATCAAAACAGATATTTGTAGTTGCTAATCAAGAATATAACAGAAGTTCAGATTTCTTTGAAGAAAATATTAGAGATTATGAATATGATGCAATAATGGAAGTTGCATATGAAGCATTAGAGTACAATGATACAGTATTTATCAATGCTCCATTTACAAGAGAAGTAAGACAGCCTGAATATATGGAAAACTTAAGACAGCAGTTATTAAAACGTGGTGCTGAATTAGTTGTTGTTTGGGTTAAATGTGACGTAGAAGTTTGTCGTCAGAGAATGATTCAGAGAGATTCAGACAGAGATACATGGAAATTAGAGCATTGGGATGAATATGTTAAGAAACTTGATTTCTCAATCCCACAGGGAATTAAGAATTTATTTGAATTTGACAATTCATCTGATAACTCATTTAAGGAATCATTAAAGAATGCAGTAGATTATTTCAATAATTTATAATTGCAGAATATTAAGAATTAGAAAAGATAAAAAGGATGTTATTACATAGATAGCTTTTAGCTTAGAGTGTAATGACATCTTTTTTGACGTAAAATATGATAAATAAAGGAATAGAAAAATCTTTAACCTGTCATACGAATCAATAGACAACCTATAAAAAATAAACTATAATAAAAATAGTGTGTAAAAAGAGATACTTAAATCGAGGAGAAAGAAAATGTCAAAGGTTAGAACAAGATTTGCACCAAGCCCAACAGGCAGAATGCATGTAGGAAATTTAAGAACAGCATTGTATGAATTTTTAATCGCAAAACATGAAGGTGGCGATTTTATTTTAAGAATTGAGGATACAGACCGTGAACGTTATGTTGAAGGTGCTGTAGACATCATTTATAGAACATTGGAATCTACAGGTCTTATACATGATGAAGGACCTGATAAAGATAAGGGATATGGTCCTTATATTCAGAGTGAGCGTCAGGCATCAGGAATTTATCTTAAGTATGCTAAGCAGCTTATTGAGCAGGGAGATGCATATTATTGTTTCTGTGACAAGGAAAGACTTGAATCTTTAAAGACAAAGGTAGAAGAAGGTGCTGATAAGGAAATTACAGTTTATGACAAGCATTGCCTTTCATTATCAAAAGAAGAAGTAGAGGCTAATCTTGCAGCAGGAAAGCCATATGTTATCAGATTCAATATGCCAACAGAAGGAACAACAACTTTTGTTGATGAAATTTATGGTGAAATAACAGTTGAAAATAAGGAATTAGATGACATAATTTTAATTAAGTCTGACGGATATCCAACATATAACTTTGCAAATGTAATTGATGATCATCTTCAGAAGATTACACATGTAGTAAGAGGAAATGAATATATTTCATCATCACCAAAGTATCAGAGAATATATGATGCATTTGGATGGGAATCACCAAAGTACGTTCATTTGCCATTAATTACAGATGAAAATCACAAGAAGTTAAGCAAGAGAAGCGGACATTCTTCATATGAAGATTTACTTGAGCAGGGATTTGTTTCAGAGGCAATTGTTAATTATATAGCACTTCTTGGATGGAGCCCTGAAGATAACAAGGAAATCTTTACATTAGATGAATTAATTAAAGAATTCGATTATCATAAGGTAAATAAATCACCATCTGTATTTGACATTGTTAAATTAAAATGGATGAACGGTGAATATATTAAGGCGATGGATAATGACAAGTATTATGAACTTGCAATGTCATATATAAAGAAAGTAATTACAAAGGATTACGATTTAAAGAAGATTCTTGATATGGTAAAAACAAGAATTGAAGTGTTCCCTGAAATTCCTGAAATGGTTGATTTCTTTGAAGAATTACCTGAATATGATGTGGCTATGTACACACATAAGAAGATGAAAACAAATTCTGAAAATTCATTAGAAGTATTAGAGGAATTATTACCAATATTAGAAGCTACAGACGATTATTCAGTACAGAATCTTCATGATGTAGTATTTGAATATATTGCTAAGAAGGAATGCAAGAATGGTCAGGCTTTATGGCCACTTAGAACAGCAGTGTCAGGAAAGCAGATGACACCTGCCGGAGCTTTTGAAATAATGGAAGTTATTGGTAAGGAAGAATCCTTAGCAAGAATTAAAAAAGGAATTGAAATGTTAAAAGCATAGTATATAAAAATATGGGTATATCGCTTTGAGGCGGTGTGCCCATATTTTATGGCCAAATGAGGCTATTATAATAAAGCATATACTAAAATATAAAAAAGTCGAAAACTAATAAAAAGTTATTATCATTACCGCATGGTGTGATAGTAGCTTTTTTGGATATGGATTTTAGTTCGGCAAAAAATAAGTAGGCAAAATTACTGTTGAAAGAATATATACAATATGATACCATCTAAAAAGAGAGATGCCGCGAAAGGTGACATATGTTTAATGAAAGTCAGTTAGAGGCAATAAATCATATTGATGGACCTGCATTAGTATTAGCGGGTCCTGGCAGTGGAAAAACAACGGTAATTACCAGAAGAACAAAGAAACTTATAGAGGAAGGAGTAAGTCCTGATAATATTCTTGTAGTTACATTTACGAAGGCAGCAGCAGTAGAAATGCAGGAAAGATTTACGAATCTGATGAATGAATCTGATAGTAATAGAAACGAAATAATAACTTATCCTGTTTCGTTTGGAACATTTCACAGTATATTTTATAGGATTATACAAGATAGTAATGGAAGAAAGTGTTCGATATTAACAGAGCAGAATAAGGCAGATATTATCAAGGAGATAGTTGCCAGATTAAAAGTACAGACTAATGATTTGATGGAGTTTACAAGATGTATAATCGGAGAAATAAGCAAAGTAAAGGGGAATGGAATACCTTTAGATGAATACGAATCATTAGTGTGCAAAAAGGAAGAATTTGACAGGATTTATGCTGAGTATAATTGTGAATTGAGAGAAAATAATAATATAGACTTTGATGACATGGTAATTATATGTAATGAAATATTTAAAAATGATGAAAAAGCATTACAAAAATGGCGGGATAAATATAGATATGTATTAATAGATGAGTTTCAGGATATTAATAAAATGCAGTATGAAAATATAAAAATGTTAATAACTCCGAGAAATAATGTTTTTATAGTAGGGGATGATGACCAGGCAATTTATGGATTCAGGGGTTCTGTACCAAGGCTGATGTTTGATTTTAAGAAGGATTTTCCTGATTGTAAAGAAATTTTATTAAACATCAATTACAGATGTCCGGAGGAAGTTTTACAGATGTCGTTAAGTCTCATTGAAAATAATAAAGAAAGATTTAGTAAAAAAATTATTGCAAATAAAAAATTTAAAGATATAAATAAACCTGATGTGAGGATATTTTACAATCAAAAAGAAGAATTTGAATATATAGCAAAGAAAATAAATCAATATCAAAAGGCAGGAATTGAATTAAAAAACATTGCAATACTTGTAAGAAATAACAGCCAGATTCCTTCAATAAAAAATGTGTTTTCGGATTATAGGATTAATTCCAGCGTAAAGAAGAAAAAACAAAGCATATACGATAATTCGGTGGGAAAAGATATATTATCGTATGTAAGATGTGCCTATTCAGATTTGAATAAACCTATTTGTGAAAATGAAGATTTAGTAAGAATTATGAATAAGCCTGTGAGGTATATAAGTAGACAGGTTATGAATGACAATAATATGAATTTTTATAATCTGAAAAAGATATATGGGCATAATGACGAGATAATGAATAACATAAGAAACTTAGAGTTTCATTTTAAAATGATAAGAAGAATGAATCCGGCAGCCTGTGTTTTGTATATAAAGAACGGATGCAATTATGAAAAATATTTGCAACAGTATTCAAAAGAAAAAGGCATAAAATTTTCAAAATTATCAGATATAATAAATATAATTCAGTATGATGCTCAGAAATATGAAACAGTTGAAGCATGGATGAAACATGCAATGGATAATGAGACGGCAAAAGAGTGTGAGGGAGTAAATATAATTACAATGCATAGTGCTAAGGGGCTTGAGTTTGAGGTGGTTTTTATAGTTGATGCAAATCAGGGCCTTATTCCTTCAGCAAGGGCGATAAAACAGGATGAAGTTGAAGAAGAAAGAAGATTATTTTATGTTGCAATGACAAGAACAAAGAAAAAACTGCACATTTTTGGAATGCGGCAAAATCTTGGAAATACAATGCAAATGTCGCAGTTTGTGGGAGAAGCATTGCAATTTTAGGCGGTTTTTGATAAAGTAGTGGTATTAAAAATATAATTAATAGAGGTGAACTATGGGAAAACAGTTTGAAGATGATGAAGATGACATGGATATGTATGTAACAATAGAATTTGATGATGGCTCAGAAGTAGATTACAAAGTAATTGGCATTTTTGAGATTGAAGGTCAGGATTATGTAGCAGTATCTGATGATTATGAAGAAGATAAGCCAGATTTTTCAGTAGAATTTTATCGTCATTATGAAGATGAAGAAGGAACACCTTCAATTGAATCTATACCTGATGATGAAGAATATGAAATGGTAGCAGAAGTATTTGAACAGATTTATGCAGAAGAAGAGGATGCAGAAGAATAAATTGCATCTTAAAAAGGAGGCAGAGTTAATATGCCAAGAACTTATGATGATGAGATACAGCAGAGAATTTTAGAAAGAAAGAAAAGAGCTGAGCAGGCCAGAGAAGAACAAATCAGAAAGAGAAATCAGATTTTTATGATTGGTGGCATAGCTTTAGTTGTTTTAATTGTTCTGATAATAATTATCTCAAAGATTGCTTCCGGAGGAAGTAAGAAAAAGAATGAAGTACCTACTACAACACCTGTGGTAGAGACAACAACTCAGGAACCAACTACTGTTGAAGAAACAACACAGGCGGTACTTACAATGTACACTACAGATACATTAAATTTGAGGCAGTCAGCCAGCACAGAAGCTGAGATTATAACACAGGTACCTTCAGGAAAAGCTGTTACAGTTTTAAATAACGAAGGAGAATGGTATCAGGTTCAGTATGGTGATAAGCAGGGCTATCTTAAAGCAGAGTATCTTAAGGCTGATGAAAGTCAGACAACACAACAGGCTGAAGAGTCAGGTTCAGTTGAAGAAACTACAAGTGCAGTAGAAACAACTTCTACACCTTAGAATGTATTTAGGATTTCGGGAACACAAGTGCGAAGAAATCCGTGTATCATAGGGGCAGAACACCTTTTGACCCCAACATCATATGATATAATAAAAGTTGCAGCATATTTGCTGCAACTTTTATTGTATAGAAAATGTAATTTTTGTTATGAAACATTTATTATGAAAAATGCAAAATATAGAATAAGATTATATATAAAAGAGAGAAGATTATGAATTATAGTGAAGCAAGAAAATTTGTTGAAGAAACTACAAAATATGGAAGCATATTAGGGTTAGATACTATAAAAACACTGCTTGGTGAACTTGGAAATCCTCAGGATAAAGTGAAAATAGTTCATGTTGCGGGAACAAACGGAAAAGGTTCAGTTTTTACATTTGTACAGAATGTGCTTTTACAGGCAGGGTATCATGTTGGCAGATATGCTTCTCCGGCAGTATTTGAGTATAGAGAAATAATTCAGTTTGATGGGAAAAATATAACTGAAGAAGAATTTGCAAAATATATAACAACGGTAAATATGGCTTGTGAAAGAATGGTAAGAAATGGAAAGCACCACCCTACATCGTTTGAGGTTGAAACAGCGTTGGCTTATTTATATTTTTCAAACAAGCCTTGTGACATAGTTTTGATAGAAACAGGTATGGGTGGAGAGACAGACGCAACCAATGTGGAAAAGGAAGCATTATGCAGTGTTATAACATCGATTAGTCTGGATCATATGCAGTTTTTAGGAGAAACTATAGAAGAGATTGCCAGGGTTAAATCTGGAATAATTAAAGAAAACAGTGATGTAGTAGTGGCAAATCAGGATGAAAGCATAATAAATGTTATAAAGTCTAAGGCAGAAATTAAAAATAGCAAAGTTGTTGTAGCAAATGAACCTTACAACATAAAGATAGATGGGTATATAACTTCATTTGACTATGTAACGGCAAATGATACAAAACTGTCTATTAAAATATCAATGATGGGAGCATATCAGTTAATTAATGCCTGTACAGCTATTGAAACGTTAGAAGTCTTAAGAAATAAAGGGTATAATATTTCGGATGAAAATATAATAGAAGGAATGAAGAATGCAAAATGGCCTGGAAGAATGGAGATAATAAATGAGTCTCCGCTTATTGTAATTGATGGTGCTCATAATCCTGGAGCGGCAGTTAAGCTTAAAGAATCTATAGAAATGTATTTTACAAATAAAAGAATAGCCTTTATAATGGGAGTGTTGGCGGATAAGGACTACAGTAAGGAAATAAAAATTGTAGCAGGTTTAGCCAAAAAGATTTTTACAATTACGCCAGATAATAAAAGAGCACTTAATGGTAAAGCGTTAGCTTTGGCGGTTGCCGATTCTAATAAGAATGTGATATTTGAACCAACATTAGAAGAAGCAGTAAAGGAAGCAGAAAAATTGTACAGAAATAATGAAATAGATATGATACTTGCTTTTGGTTCCTTATCGTACTTAGGTGATTTGAAAAATATTATTAATGACGCAAACAGTTAAAGCCGGAAGGAGAGATTGACATGTTTGACAAGAAAAAAATTGAGCAGGCGATTACATTATTGTTAGAGGGTATTGGAGAAGATGTAACAAGAGAAGGGTTAGTGGATACTCCAAACCGTGTGGCACGTATGTATGAGGAACTGCTTTCAGGGATGAATCAGGATCCCGGGGAACATTTAGCAAGGACATTTTCGTGTGATAATAGTGATGTTGTTATTGAAAAAGACATTACATTCTATTCAACTTGCGAACACCATTTAATGCCGTTTTACGGTAAGGCACATATAGCGTATATTCCAAATGGAAAAGTGGTAGGAATAAGCAAACTTGCAAGAACTGTCGAAGTGTATGCAAGACGACTTCAGATTCAGGAACAGATGACTAATCAGATAGCAGATGCTCTTATGGAATATTTGGATGCAAAGGGTGTATTAGTTTTAGTTGAAGCTGAGCATATGTGTATGTCAGCAAGAGGAATAAAAAAGCCGGGAAGCAAAACCATTACAATTGCTTCAAGAGGTGAATTTAATGCAGATAAAGAATTGAAAAGAGAAATTATGGGAGTTTTACAATGCAAATAGGAAAATATTATTTTGATTTAGACAACGAACCTGTTATTATGGGAATTTTAAATGTAACACCGGATTCATTTTCAGATGGTGGTAAATTTAACTCAGTAGACAAAGCTTTAAAGCATACAGCAGAGATGATTAGAGATGGTGCAAAGATAATAGATGTAGGTGGAGAATCTACAAGACCGGGATACACAAAGATAAGTGACGAAGAGGAAATAGAAAGAACTGTACCTATTATTGAAGCAATAAAAAATAACTTTGATGTAGCAGTATCTCTTGATACTTACAAAGGAAATGTTGCCAAAGCAGGTGTGAAAGCCGGAATAGATATGATTAACGACATCTGGGGATTTAAATATGATGAAGAAGTGGCAAAGTCAATAGCCGGAACAGATGTTGCAGCATGCGTTATGCATAACAGACCTAAGGCAGAATATGATAGCTATGTTGAAGATTTGTTAAATGATTTAAGAGAAAGTATTGAGATAGGAAGAAGAAATGGCGTGAAGGACAGCCAGATAGTGCTTGATCCGGGAGTAGGTTTTGGTAAAACATACGAACATAATCTTCAGATTATTAATGAATGTGACAAGGTAGTAAATCTTGGATTCCCTGTGCTTCTTGGAACTTCAAGAAAATCAGTTATCGGTCTTACATTAGATATTCCTGCACCTGAAAGAAGCGTTGGAACATGTGCTACAACTGTTATCGGATATGAAAGAGGTTGCAGAATATTCAGAGTACATGATGTAAGAGATAATTATCAGGCACTTTTAATGGCTCAGGCTATTTGCAAACAAAGATAAGATAATATTTAATGAAAATGAATAAGAAATAAAGTGACATCAAAGTTGAGGTTTTTGACCCCGGCATTATATTTATGTCACTATTATTATAGAAGATAATCTAATTTTAAATATATTAATGGAGTATTTATGGACATTATTAGAATAGAGCAACTTGAGATATTCGCATATCATGGATGTAATGAAGAAGAAAAGAGAGATGGTCAGAAATTTTATGTAGATGCTAATCTGTATACAGATGTAATGACACCGGGACTCAGCGATGATTTAGAGGATACGGTTAATTATGCAAAAGCATGTAAATTTATAAATAAGTTTTTAACTGAAAACAGATTTGATTTAATTGAGGCAGTTGCTGAGCAGACAACAAGGGCATTATTAAAAGAATTTCCGAAAATAAGAAAAGTAGATTTTACTATAAATAAGCCAAATGCCCCTATTAAATTACCATTTGGAAATGTGGCTGTAAGTGTGAGCAGAGAGTGGCATAAGGCATATCTTAGCATAGGCTCAAATATAGGTGATAAAGAGGGATATCTTAATCAGGCTGTAGATATGCTATATGATGATGAAAACTGTAAAGTAGGAGCAATTTCCAAGTTTATACAGACAAAGCCTTATGGTCCGGTAGAACAGGATGATTTCTTAAACGGATGTGTTGAAATTGAAACATTATATTCTCCACAGGAATTATTGAAGGCTGTTAATGCTATCGAGGCAGCAGCTAATAGAACAAGAGAAATTCACTGGGGACCAAGAACATTAGATGTGGATATAGTGTTGTATGACGACGAGATTGTTGCAGACAGTAATTTATTTATTCCACATAGGGAAATGCATAAAAGAGAATTTGTATTAGAACCATTAGTTCAGATTGCACCATATGCAATAAATCCAATAAGTAAAAAGACAGCAGAACAGCTTTTAGATGAATTAAGAGGACAGTCAGAAAATGTTAATTCGGGATGTGCAGGATGTCAGGGCTGTGCAATGAGAAAATAAATCATAGAGAAGCAGGTACTATTATGTTAGATCTTAAAGAAACAAGAGGCGAGATTGATCGCGTAGATAAACAGATTATAGAATTATTTGAAGAGAGAATGGAACTTTGCAAGGAAGTTGCAGAGTATAAACTTTATACAGGAAAGCCTGTATTAGACAGAAAAAGAGAATTGGAAAAAATCGCAGTTCTTAAATCTATGGCTTCAGATGAATTTTATGCTCATAGCATTGAAGAATTATTTGAGCAAATAATGTCAATGAGTAGAAAACTTCAGTATAAGCTTTTAACAGAAGAAGGAATAAATAATGATATAGGATTTGATATCATAAGTAAACTTCCTATGGAAAATGTTAAGGTGGTATATCAGGGAATCGATGGAGCGTACAGTCAGCAGGCAGCAATGAGTTATTTTGGTGACAATGCAACATACCATAATGTGCTTACCTTTAAACAGGCAATGAAAGAAGTAAGAGATGGAGTTGCAGATTATGCTGTACTTCCATTTGAAAATTCAACAGCAGGAATTGTAACAGACGTGTATGATTTATTGGTTGAATTTGAAAATTATATAGTTGATTCATTTGATGTAAAAATCAGCCACTGTTTAAGTGCGGTAAAAGGAACAACTTTAGAAACAATTAAAGAAGTTTATTCTCATCCACAGGCATTAATGCAAAGTAGCAAATTTATTGATGAATACGGATGGAATAAAGTAAATTGTGCTAATACTGCAATTGCGGCACAGATTATATCTCAGGAAAAAGATAATACAAGGGCATGTATTGCAAGCAAAAATGCAGCTAAGCTATATGGATTAGAAGTTTTAGCTGAAGATGTAAATCAAAGCAGTATAAATACAACAAAGTTCATAATAGTAAGCCGTAGAAAGATTGCAAGACGTGAAGCAAATAATATATGTATAAGTTTTGAAATGCCTCATGAAAGTGGTTCATTGTATACAATGCTTTCACATATTATTTATAATGATTTGAATATGACAAGAATTGAATCAAGACCGGTTCCGGGAAAGAAATGGGAATACAGATTTTACGTTGAATTTGAAGGAAAATCAGACCAGCCGGGAGTTGTTAATGCTTTAAGTGGTATTAATGCAGAGGCGTTAAATATGCAGATTTTAGGAAATTATTAAGATTGAGGGAGTGCGTAGCACAGAACAATCAGTAGGCATCAAAGTCGGGGCTTTTGCCTTTTAACGTTATATATATTGTTTTATTAATAAAAATAAAATCCGTTATAAATTTATCAAAATATAACTTTATGACGGATGAAAATACTTTGAATTTTCAAAGGGAAAGGAAAGAATATGATACACAAAAAGATTAGTGTAAAGATAGGGGAGCATCATCCAACAGCTGAGATAACTACATATATGATTGGCAATTCAGAAGAATTGTACGATGGAAGATTAAGACCATTGATTATTATATGTCCGGGTGGCGGTTATGAGATGACGTCTGATAGAGAAGCTGAAGGAATTGCTTTAAAATTCATGGCTATGGGATATCATGCTGCAGTATTAAGATATTCGGTAAAACCGGCAGTTTATCCAACAGCATTATTACAGTTAGCAGCAACTGTTAAGTATTTTAGGGAAAACTCAGATAAATATTACATAGATGCAGACAAGATAATTATCTGTGGATTTTCAGCGGGTGGTCATTTGGTTGCAAGTTATGGAAATTCATGGAATAAAGCACAGTTTACAAATAACAGGGCAAATGGAAATGAAGTATGCAGACCTAATGCACAGATTTTGTGTTATCCGGTTATATCATCAGGTAAATATGGACATAAGGAATCAATAGAAAACCTTTTAGGAGACAGATTTGATGAACTTAATTATAAAATGTCCATGGAAAAATATGTGAACAATGATACTCCACAGACTTTTATATGGCATTGCTTTGATGATGAGACAGTACCAGTAGAAAATTCATTAATGTTTGCAACAGCATTAAGACAGCATAATATACCTACAGAATTACATGTGTTTGCAGGCGGAGCGCATGGAATCGGAACAGCAGGAGAACTTACAATGAGTTCTGACGGATATGGAGTAGTAAAGGAATGTGAATGCTGGATGGATTTGGCAAATGCATGGATAAGGAATATATAAATAGTTGAATGAGGTAAAAAAGTAATTAAAATAATATAAAACCTCCTGTGATACATCTTAATATCACAGGAGGTTTTATATTTATTCTCTTGAAGTTTCAATTCCAAGTTTAATTTCTATAAATTTTAAAATATCATCAAAAACTTCTTCTCTACCCGGTTCATTAAATAATTCATGTCTCATACCGGGATAGGTATTTGAAAAAGTATTCTGGAATCCTCTTTTCTTTAAAAGAAGTACGGATTCTTTAAATTTTTTATCGTTAATTTTGCAAGGATCATCATCACCGGAGATAAACATTATTTCTAAATCACGGTTTTTATTTTTATAGCCATCTTTATTGTAGACATACTGCATTAAAGAAAATAATGAGTAGTAGCCGTTTAGTGTGAAATCAAATCCACATCTTTCGTCTTTGTTATATTTGTCAACCTCATAAAGGTCACTGCATAACCAGGCGTTTTTAATTCCATCTTTTTTAAATGGTTTTTCAAATGGTCCGTTTAACATCCTTGAAATAAAAGGACTTCTGTATCTGTTGCCAACAAAAACCTCCATAACGCGAATCAGAATTTTACCTAATTCTGTAAATGAATTTTCAGATGGTGAACCACATACAACTAAAGCATCAATTTTCTCTGAATGTTTCTTAATGTAACCTCTTACAAGAAGAGAACCCATACTGTGACCAATTAAAATTAATGGAAGATTAGGGTATTCTCTTTTTAAAAATGTAGTATAGTCGTCAATATCCTGAATAAGTCCCTTGTAACCATCTTCGCCAAAATATCCATAGTCGTCAGGAGTAAGAACATTTTCTCCGTGTCCTTTAATATCTGCAATTGCACAGATAAATCCTTTATCACTGAAATATTTAAGTACATGGTTGTAACGATTACGGTGTTCACACATACCGTGAACAAATTCTATAATTCCTATTGCCTCCATATCTCCGGGAGGCAACATTATAGTTGCAGGTCTCATAATATTCTCCATTCTATTACATCATAAAAGTAATATGAATTGTAATGAAAATGATATTTAACAATATATCGTAGTAATACTAAATTAGTTATCAGAATCCTGACCGTCCATTGTATATACAGTACGCTTTCTTGCCATTTCGTCATTTTCAAGATATTCATCATAAGTAGTAACTTTATCGATTAATTTACCGTTTACAATTTCAATGATACGGTTAGCTGTTGTCTGAACTACCTGATGATCTCTTGAAGAGAATAATAATACGCCAGGGAATTTGATTAATCCGTTGTTAAGTGCTGTAATACTTTCCATGTCTAAATGGTCAGTAGGTTCGTCAATAATTAAAACATTAGCACCTGAAATCATAAGCTTTGATAACATAACTCTAACCTTTTCACCACCGGATAAAACTCTAACTTTCTTAACACCGTCTTCGCCGGCAAATAACATTCTTCCAAGGAATCCTCTTACATATGTAGGATCTTTAATCTCAGAATACTGTGTTAACCAGTCAACAATAATGTCGTCACAATCGAAATCTTTTGTGTTGTCCTTAGGGAAATATGACTGTGAAGTCGTAATTCCCCATTTATATGAACCTTCATCAGGTTCCATTTCGCCTGCTAAAATCTGGAATAATGTTGTTTTAGCAAGTCCGTTAGAACCTACAAAAGCGATTTTGTCTTCATGTCCAACTACAAATGAGATGTCGTCTAATACTTTAACACCATCAATTGTCTTTGATAAATGTTCTACAGTTAATACTTCATTTCCAATTTCACGGGCAGGACGGAAATCAATATATGGATATTTACGGCTTGATGGTTTAATGTCGTCAAGTTCGATTTTTTCCAAAGCACGTTTTCTTGATGTTGCCTGTTTTGATTTAGAAGCATTAGCACTGAATCGCTGAATGAAGTCCTGCAATTCTTTGATTTTTTCTTCTTTCTTTCTGTTAGCTTCTTTCATCTGCTTAACGATTAACTGACTTGATTCATACCAGAAATCATAGTTTCCGGCATAAAGCTGAATCTTAGCATAATCAATGTCTGCAATCTGAGTGCAGACTTTATTTAAAAAGTATCTGTCATGAGATACAACAATAACTGTGTTGTCAAAATTGATTAAGAATTCTTCTAACCATCCGATAGCATCTAAGTCTAAGTGGTTTGTAGGTTCGTCAAGAAGAAGAATATCAGGGTTACCAAATAATGCCTGGGCAAGTAATACTTTAACCTTTAAATTACCGTTTAAATCTTTCATTGTGCTGTAATGGTATTCTGTATCTACACCTAAACCATTTAAAAGAGTAGCGGCATCACTTTCAGCTTCCCATCCGTTCATTTCTGCAAACTCACCTTCTAATTCTGAAGCACGGATTCCATCTTCATCACTAAAATCAGGCTTTGCATAAATGGCATCTTTTTCTTTCATAATTTCGTATAATCTCTGGTTACCCATAATAACAGTATCAAGAACAGTATATTCATCATACTGGAAATGATCCTGCTTTAAGAATGAAAGACGCTCACCCGGAGTTATAATAACTTCACCGCTTGTTGGCTCAAGTTCACCTGTGAGAATTTTTAAAAATGTTGATTTACCGGCACCGTTAGCACCAATTAATCCGTAACAGTTACCCGGTGTAAATTTAATATTTACGTCTTCAAATAAGGCTTTCTTGCCAAATCTCAATGAAACATTACTTGTACTTATCATTTAATATTACCTCTCATGAATTTATAATACTCAAAAATTTTCCGTAAATTAGAGTATATCAGTTTTTATCTATTAAAGCAACGGTGAAAAATACATATAAATAGGAAAATAAAATTTTGAAAAATAGCAATTGTGACAATGAAAAATAAAATTATAAGGATGTAAAATTAAATTCAAGGTTTCTCTTATATTTTTACTATGATATAATTACATTTGTATTAGGGTCTGTAATAAGCAATAATGTATTGCGTAAACAACAAAAGCTTAAGTTTACTTACAGATTTTTATGATAAAAATGGTCAGCAAATCAAGGAGGCAGCATGGATATAACTAATATAAAAATCACAAGAGGAAACCCTTTAATAATGGGGGCAAGCGTAATTGGAAATAAAGTTAATTTTGCAATTACCGCAAAGAATACAAGTCAGTGTAAAGTGATTCTTTATGACAGAGAGACAGGAAAAGAAGAACAATTATCATTTGAGGCTTCTCAGGTTATAGGCAATGTTCATGCAATGTCAGTAGAAGGTTTGGATTATAGAAAATACGACTATAATTTTATTGTTGATGGAAATATTGTAACTGATTTATATGCAAAGTCGCTTTCAGGAAAGAAAGAATGGGGAGTACAGCCACAAAATTTAAGAGGAACAATTATAGATGATGATTATGATTGGGAAGGTGATGGCCCGTTGCATCATCCATTTGATGAAACAATAATATATCGTTTGCATGTAAGAGGGTTTACAAAGCATAAGAGTGCAAAGTCAAAGCATCCGGGAACATATCTTGGAATTGTAGATAAGATTCCGTATTTAAAGGAACTTGGAATTACAATGATAGAACTTATGCCGGCGTATGAATTTAATGAAGTATATGTTGAAAAACAGCCGACGTCAATGAAAGGTAGCTTTAGTATTCCTAATGAAAAATTAAATTATTGGGGATATACCGATGGATATATTTTTTCTCCAAAGGCTTCTTACGCTTATGCTAAGGAATCAGGCAGTGAAGTAGATGAATTTAAATATATGGTAAAGGAACTTCATAAGAACGGAATAGAAGTTTCAATGGAATTTTTCTTCCCGGAAGGAACGAATCCAACACTAATTTTAGATTGCCTTCATTATTGGGTTATGAGTTATCACATAGATGGAATTCATGCAAATTGTGAGCCGGCGGTTATGAAGATGATTCAGACGGATAATTTGTTATCAGATACAAAGATTTTTACATATAGTTTTGCTGCAGATACTGATTTTTATAATGACAGACCTGAAATAAAGAACCTTGCTAATTTTAATGATGATTTTATGGTGACAGCAAGAAGATTCCTTAAAGGGGATGAGGATATGCTTAATACCATTTCATATAAGATTAAGGCAAATCCACCGGGAGTAGCCTATGTAAATTATGTGGCAAATCATAACACATTTACATTGTTTGACATGGTTTCATATGACAGAAAATATAATGAAGACAATGGTGAAAATAACAATGATGGTGCAGTATACAATTATAGCTGGAATTGTGGATTTGAAGGTGAAACCCGCAAGAAAAAGGTAATGGATCTTAGAAAGAAGCAGATGAAAAATGCTTTGGCATTAGTATTACTTAGTCAGGGAGTACCGATGATTTATGCAGGAGATGAGATGTGCAATTCTCAGAAGGGAAACAACAATCCTTATTGTCTTGACAATGAAATTTCATGGACAAACTGGAATACTAATGCATGTGCAAAAGAAATATTTGCATATACAAAGGCAATGATAAAGTTTAGAAAAGAACATAAGATTTTACACATGCCTGAAGAATTAAGATTAATGGACTATAAATCATATGGACTTCCGGATATGTCATATCATGGAAGTAAAGCGTGGTATCCGGATTTCGCACATATTAACAGACATTTTTCTGCTATGTATTGCGGAGTATACGCCATGGAGGCAGGAAGAGACGAAGAGGCAGATGTGTATGTAGCCTATAATATGCATTGGGAACCACAGAAGTTTGGAATCCCATCAGCAAGAAAAAAGAAAAAATGGGAATTATTATGCACAACTGATTCAAATACAGCTTACGATGGTGACAGAATATTTACTGCCCAACCAAGGAGTGTGGCAATTTTAATTGCAAAATAATACTAGAAAGGAAAAGCCAATTACAATTTAATGTAATTGGCTTATACATAATCTATGAATTTTCAGGAATTAAATAAAAAAGGAATGGGGATGTATATTGATTTGGATAAATATGGACTATCCTCATTTGCCTTAAAAATTATAGCTGTAGTGACTATGCTTATTGACCATATTGCTATGGCTTTTTTAGCGCAAGGCAGTAGTTTATATATGGTAATGAGAAGTATTGGAAGATTGAGTTTTCCTATATATTGCTTTTTACTTGTTGAAGGATTTTATCACACAAGAGATAAGAAAAAACATTTATACAGGCTTTTGCTATTTGCTGTTGTTTCGGAAGTACCTTACGATATGATACATGGACATTTTATAAATCTATTAGGTCAGAGCGTAATGGTAGGACTGCTTATAGGCTATATAATGATATGGATTTTATATAATATATCAATGTTTAGAATAAGATATCCAAAAATCTTATTAAAAGTATTTAGTTTTGGTACATTAAATTGGATTACCCAGTTAATTGCTGTATTTGGCGCTATGGGACTTGCATATATACTAAAGGTTACATACAGTTATACAGGAATTTTACTTATATTCTTTTTCTATACATTTAGAGAATATCATATAGGAAAAGCAATTGGAAATATGGTATTTAATATGGGATTTTATTCTTTGGGTATTCAATGGCTTGGAAGTTTAAGTGTTATTCCTATTGCCTTTTATAATGGAAAAAGAGGAAAATATAAATGGAAATGGTTTTTCTACCTTTTCTATCCGGTTCACTTGTTTGTACTGGCTGTAATTAAAATAGTTGTCTATTAAAAAGGTTTGTGTTATAGTACTCGATTGGAACTAAAAAATTATTAAACTGGAATTATTATAGATTGTTATATACTTAATATTTTAATAATCATGAGATAGTAGCTTGGAGGAAAAATGAGTCAGGAAATAGCAACAGAAGTAAAAGAAGAAAATAAAATGGGAACAATGCCTGTAGGTAAACTGATTTTTAATATGTCATTGCCTATGATGGTATCAATGCTTGTTCAAGCATTGTACAATATTGTGGATAGTATATTTGTTGCCAAATTGTCAGAAAATGCGTTGACAGCAGTTTCGTTAGCGTTTCCATTACAGACATTGTTAATTGCAGTGGGAGCAGGTACCGGAGTTGGTATGAACGCTTTATTATCAAAGTCATTGGGAGAAAAGAATTTTAAAAAGGCAAATGACACGGCGGCAAATGCAGCAGTATTATATATTTTAAGCTATATTTTATTCTTGATTTTAGGATTTAGTGTTGTTAAACCTTTTTATTTAAGTCAGATTGGCAATGCAGATGTTGAAATAATGGAAATGGGAATTGAATATTTGAGTACAGTTATGATTTTCTCATTTGGGTTATTTACACAGTTTTTCTTTGAACGTTTATTAACATCAACAGGAAGAACTATTTTCAGCATGACATCACAGCTTACAGGTGCAGTAACTAATATTATTTTAGACCCTATTTTAATATTCGGTTTATTTGGGGCACCAAAAATGGGTGTTACAGGTGCGGCGATTGCGACAGTTATTGGACAGTGTGTTGCAGGAATTGTGGCAGCCGCATGTAATCATAAATATAATCATGATGTTAAATTAAGCTTTAAAGGATTTAAACCGGACTTAAAAATTATTGGAACAATATATGCAGTAGGTGTTCCATCTATTATTATGCAGTCAATAGGTTCAATTATGACATATTGCATGAACCGCATTTTAATAGAATTTTCATCGACGGCAACGGCTGTTTTTGGTGTTTACTTCAAATTACAGAGTTTCTTCTTTATGCCTGTATTTGGATTGAACAACGGAATTACACCTATTATTGCTTATAATTATGGAGCAAAGCAGAGAAAACGTATGATTCATACCATTAAATTAAGTATGGCAGTAGCATTTTGTCTGACGTTTGTTGGATTTATAGCATTTGAAGCAATACCACAGGTACTTCTTGGAATGTTTAATTCTTCACAACAGCTGTTAGAAATTGGTATACCGGCACTTAGAATAATAGGAATTCATTTCTTAATTGCATGGTTCTGTATCGTTGCGGGAACAGTATTTCAGGCTTTAGGAAAAGCGGTATTTAGTATGATAGTTTCTATTATGCGTCAGTTATTTGTTTTAGTACCGGCAGCATATATTCTTGCAAAAGTAGGCGGATTACATGCAGTATGGTGGTCATTCCCAATTGCAGAAATTATTTCGTTGGCAGTATCACTTACATTTTTAATAAGGATTTATAATACAATCATAAAGAAATTACCGGAAGGAAGAGCATAGTTTAGGAGGCAAAAATGCTTTACATAATGCGACATGGAAAAACTGAATGGAATGAATTACATAAACTTCAGGGAAGAACAGATATACCATTAAATGAAGAAGGAAGACAGATGGCAAAAATTGCCGGGGAAAAATATAAAGATATTAATTTTGATGTATGTTATTGTTCAACTTTAGTAAGAGCGAAAGAAACAGCTAAATTAGTTCTTGAAGGAAGAAATGTTCCTATTATATATGATGAGAGATTAAGAGAGATGAGCTTTGGAATATATGAAGGAATGGAAAATCCGGCGAAAGCGACAGATAGTCCTATTCGTACATTTTTTAAAGAACCTGAAAAATACAAAGGAGTTAAGGAAGGCGAAACATTTTATGAGTTGTTTAAACGAACAGGAGAATTCCTTAAAGAAGTTGTTATGCCTGATTTAAATGAAGGAAAAGATGTTCTTATTGTAGGGCATGGAGCAATGAATTCAAGTATTGTGTGTCAGATTAGAAACCTTCCTTTAAGCAAATTTTGGGACGCAGGTATAGAAAATTGTAAATTAATGAAATTAAAATAGTAATAGTAAAGACCCTCTTATTAAATAAGGTAAGAGGGTCTTTGTTATATATAACAATATATTTTATTCAGGATAAACTAATTGCTCAGGAGTAATATTTGATAAAATGTCATAATATTTTGCAGCAATAAATTTAGCCATATATAAATTTAAATCAAGATAATTTCCGCAGTCTTTTGCACTTGCACCCGGAATATCACCTTCATAGTTCTTTATAAATAGGAACATATCTTTTACAAGCTGCAATACATCATTAGAAGTGAGGTCTCCGGCAAGAATCATATAGAAACCTGTTCTACATCCCATTGGTCCAAAATATATAGTTTTATCACCCCACTCAAAGTTGTTTCTAAGGTAAGTTGCACCAAGATGTTCTATTGTATGAATTTCGGCAGTATTCATAACAGGTTCATAATTTGGACGGGTAATTCTAAGGTCAAATGTTGTAAGAACATTATCGCCTACTTTATCTTTTCTTGAAACGTAGACACCCGGTAATAATTTCAGGTGGTTTATTGTAAAACTTGTTATTTTATTCATTTTAAAATCCTCCGTAAATATATGATTAAATCGTATAATTTTACTATTTTTATAATTATAACACAGGTTGAAAAAAAGTGGAAACGTGTTATACTAAGCCATAGTTGTGAATATTATGGAGAGAGTGAACAGAGAATGCGTGTGAAACACTAGGAGGAGAATATGACAGGACAGGGAAAGCAGGCAATTGATTTAGCGTTGGCAGAAAGTTTCAAGGAACTTGCAAGTAGACATCCTATCGAAAAAATAACCATAAAAGATATTACGGATAAAGCAGGAGTAATCAGACCAACATTTTATAATCATTTTCAAGATAAATATGAACTGATAGAATGGATAGTTATGGAGCAGATTATAAGGCCGGCGGCTCCGTTAATTGAGAATGGAATGTTTAATGAAGCGGTTGTCTTGATGTTTACATCATTAGAAAAAGACAAGCCTTTTTATATGAATGCAGTAAAGTTAGAAGGACAGAATTCATTGCAGAGTATCGCAGAGGATTGTGTAAGACAGATACTACTTGCAATTATGGAGAAAAAGGGACCTAAGATGGATAAGGCTCATCCGTGGATTACGTATGAGAGGGTTGCACAGTTTTATGCGCAGTCTATGTGTTATATCGTTATAGAATGGATAAAGTCAGGGATGAATATCCCACCAAGAGAAATTGCAGCAGCGTATGAATATATGATGACTAAGCAGATGACAGATTTCTTTTAATGTTAAAATTTTGTGTCAGATGTAAAATACAATGATATTACAGTTGAATAAATCAAATATACAAATTGACAGATTTGTATATTTAAAAGAGACATGGCAAAAAGATTGAATATTTAAGTATTCGGTCTTTTTTTTTATACTGAGTGCAGAAAAATAAGAAAGGTGAAGTGATAAGAATGAAAAAATTCGGACAAAAAGTTGTTAAATACAGAGTATTGATATTTGTTATCAGTTTACTTTTATTAATACCTTCTGCATTTGGTTTTATAACAACAAGAATTAATTACGATATTTTATCCTATTTACCACAGGATATGGAAACTATGAAAGGACAGGATATTCTGTTAGATGAATTTGGAACAGGAGCCTTTTCTTTATGTGTAGTTGAAGGAATGGATGAAAAAGATATATCAGCAATGAGAAAGGACATGGAGAAAGTTGAACATGTAAAATCAGTTATCTGGTATGACTCAATTGCAGGCCTTACAGTTCCAATGGATGTTCTTCCAAATGATATCCGGGAATTTTTCAATAATAAAGATGCTGACAGCACATTAATGATTGTTTTATATGATTCATCAATGTCTTCAGATGAAACAATGGATGCAGTAAAAGAATTAAGAAAAGTTGCATCTAAAGATTGTTATATAAGTGGTATGTCGTCTGTAGTTACAGATATTAAAGATTTGGTAATGCATGAAATTCCAATTTATGTAATTATCGCAGCAATCCTTTCACTTATAATTTTACAGTTAACAATGGATTCAGCAGCAGCACCATTATTCTTCTTACTTGGAATTGGTATGGCAATTGTTTATAACCTTGGTACAAATTTCATTCAAGGTGAAATGTCATATTTAACAGAAGCGTTAACAGCAGTACTTCAGTTGGCTGTTACAATGGACTACTCAATTTTCCTATGGCACAGTTATGAAGCACAGTGTGAAAAAACGCCGGATGATCATAATACGGCTATGGCAAATGCAATTAGTGAAACACTTGCTTCAGTAACAGGAAGTTCAATAACAACAATTGCCGGATTTATTGCATTATGTTTTATGACATTTACATTAGGTTTAGACCTTGGTGTGGTAATGGCAAAAGGTGTAGTATTCGGTGTAATTGGATGTGTAACAATTTTACCATCAATGCTTTTAATCTTTGATAAATTTGTTCAGAAGACAAGACATAAACCAATTATCCCTGATGTAGGTAGAATTGGTAAAACAGTTATTAAGAGAAGAACTATTTGCATAATTATTTTCTTAATATTATTAGTACCTGCAGCATTTGGTTACAAGAACAACAAAGTATACTACGATTTAGTCGGTTCATTACCAAAGACACTTCCAAGTATTACAGCAAATACTAAGATGGATGAACAGTATGCAATGGGTGCAACTCATATCGCAATGGTAGACAGCAGTCTTTCACAGGCAGATGCAAATAAGATGATTAATCAGATGAAAGACTTAGATGGAGTTAAAACAGTATTAGGTATTGATTCAATATTAAGTCCGTCAATACCAAGAGATATCATTCCGAAGAATCTCTCAGAAGATTTGATTAATGATAAATATGAACTTTTATTAATTAGTTCTGAATATGCGGTGGCTTCAGATGAAGTAAATGAACAGTGTATTCAGTTGGAAAAAATAATAAAGAGTTATGACAAGCATGGAATGTTAATAGGTGAAGCACCTTGTACTAAAGACTTAATTGAAACAACAGATACCGATTTTAAAGTAGTTAATGCGCTTTCAATTGCAATGGTATTTGTAATTATATTATTTGTATTTAAATCAATTTCATTACCGTTTATTTTAGTAGCGGTTATTGAAGCGGCTATTTGTATGAATATGGGAATTTCATATTACACAGGAACAACATTACCATTCATCGCATCAATTGTAATTGGTACAATTCAGTTAGGTGCAACAGTTGACTATGCAATTCTTATGACAACAAAATATAAGAACGGCAGATATTCAGGATTACCTAAGAAAGAAGCAATTACAAAGGCTCTTACAGAATCAATGCAGTCAGTTATAGTTAGTGCTTTGAGTTTCTTTGCAGCCACATTTGGTGTAGGTATGTATTCTAACATCGATATGATTAGTTCATTGTGTAACTTAATGGCAAGAGGAGCAATCATAAGTATGATAGTAGTTATATTTGTTTTACCGTCATTATTTATGATATTTGATAAATTAATAATTAAAACAAGTAAAGGTTTCATTAACAAAGAGTTAGTTTCAAATAAGTAGGAGGTTCGCTATGAGAAAATCAAATTTAATTAGTAAGAAGTTTATAATAAGAACAATCGCATGTGCAATGACAGTTGTTGTTGCAGGTGCATCAACATATGGATATACAACATTTGCAAATCCGGAGGATGTTTCTACAGAAGAAACTCAGACAGATGTAAATAGTGATGACAAGAGCGAGTTAGAAGATGCAATTGACAATGTTATCTCAGTTTCAGAAAAAGAAATAGGCAAAGATGAAACAGTATATGTAATTGCTGATAACACAGGTAAAGCTACAAGCACAATCGTAAGTGATCATTTGAAAAATGCAGCAGGAGAAGATGTTATTGTAGATAAATCTGATTTGAAAGATATTAAGAATGTAAATGGAGATGAAACATTTACAAAAGATGGCGAAAACATCAAATGGGAAGCAAAAGGAAATGATATTTATTATCAGGGAACTACAGAAAAAGAAACTCCTGTTAATGTTAAAATAACATATTATTTAGACGGAAAAGAAATGACAGCAGATGAAATCGCCGGAAAGAGTGGAAAAGTTACTGTAAGATTTGATTACACAAATAACGAAAAAGTTAAAGCAGACATAAATGGAGCAGAAGAAGAAATTTATGTACCGTTTATCGCAGTTTCGGGAATGATTTTAAATGATGATTTCCAGAATGTAGATGTTAAAAATGGTAAAGTAATTTCTGATGGCAAAAATCAGATAGTAGTTGGTATGGCAATGCCGGGAATGAAAGATAATCTTGATTTGAGTGATGATGAAGTGGAAATTCCTGATTATGTTGAGATGACAGCAGACGTTGAAAACTTCAGTCTTGATATGACAATGACAGTTGCGTTGTGTAATGAAGGATTTGACATTAGCGATATTGATTTATCTGATTTAGATGAAAAAGTTGACGAAATTGATGATGCAGCAGGAAAATTACAGGATGGTTCAAGCGATTTGGCAGATGGACTTGATACATTAAATAACAATATGCCTGAATTTAAATCAGGAATGGTTACACTTAAAAATGGTATTGCAACATATACAGGTGGTGTAAGTCAGGTTAGCTCAGGAATTAATACATTATATAAATCTTCAGGAAAACTTGTAAAAGGCATGAAGTCAGTTAAAAAAGCTGTAGATGCTATTTATACAAACTTTGGAACAAAAGAAAATTCAAAGACAATCCGTGGTGGTGCTAAAGCACTTGCAGATGGAAGTAAGACATTAAATGAAGGTGTTAATAAGTTATCAACAGGTGCAGATACATTAGCTACAGGAAGTAATACTGTAAGCACTAACATGGAAACATTAAGCAATGGTGTAACAACAATTGCAGGTCAGGTTTCAATATTAAATACTTCAATGACAGATTTGAAGAATGGAGCATTGAAAGTAAGCGCAGGTGTTGATGAAGTAGCTGACACAATTAACGGACTTGGAAACACAATCGCAGAGCAGGAAAAAGGAATTTATACAAAATTAGCTAAAGCCGGAGTTAAGTCATACGATGAGGCTGACAAAGCATTAAAAGATGCTAAGAAACTTCAGACTGCAATTCTTACAGCAATTGCAGCAGATACTTATACAGGACTTGATGCTTATGGTGTTACAGATGCAAAGAGTGCAGCAAAGGTTCTTACAAAAACAACAGAAAATGTTAATTCTTTATCAGAAGCTGTAGCTTCATTGAAAGTTATGGATGAAGTAGCAGACAATGTTTCAGCTAAGAAAGAAGATTTAAAAGAATTACAGGATGGTGCTAAAGAATTGGCAACAGGAGCCGGAAAAGCTGCAACAGGTGTAAATACATTGGATACTACAATGACAAGCGTAGCAAGCAGCACAAAGCAGTTAGCAGCCGGAGCAAAATCAGTATCTGAAGGTGCAAGCCAGATTAAATCAGGTTTATCATCAGTTGTATCAGGAAGCTCAGACTTAAAAGATGGTGCAAAATCATTAGATTCAGGAATTGAAACTTTATATGAAAAAGCTATTTCTCCACTTTACACAGGTGTAGGAACATTAAATGATAGCATGCCAACATTAAAGTCAGGTGTTAAGAAGTTAAAAACAGGTAGTGACAAATTAGTTGCAAACAATGATACTCTTAACAAAGGTGCAAAACAGTTAAATGAAGCAACAACAACTGTTAGTGATGGCGTAAGTAAGTTAGATGATGGTGCAAATGAACTTAAAGATGGAATGAAAGAATTCAATGATGAAGCAATTCAGAAACTTATTTCATCATACAACGGAGATGTTAAGAAGTTAGTTAACAGAATAAACGCAACTTCAAGAGCAGCTCAGGATTATACAACATTTACTAAGACAGCAGATGGAGTAAACAGCAACGTTAAGTTCATTATTAAGACTGATGGAGTTTCAGCTGATAAATAATAAAAATAAAGCACATAATATGTTATGTGAATAACATTAGGTTTAGTTAGTTGTGAAAATAAATTGATATAAAATCAATTGATATTCAACCTCAAATTAAAGCAGATAAAAGGGAGGGGTTGTGTGACTTGGATTGAAAATGTAATGATTATATTTGGTATATCCTTTGAAGTATTTGCAATCATGGAGTGTAATGGCTCCATGGTGGCAAATATTAAAAAAAGCAGACTTACTATAATTGGAGTAATTCTTTCGTTGCTTCAGCTTGTAATGCTTGGAGTAGGATATATAATTTCAAGACTTTTAATTAACATAGTAACAACAGCCGACGAAGTAGTTATTGGACACATTTTGGCAATTGCTATATTTGTATTGCTAGGAATAAGGTTAATTATTAAGGCACTAAAGAATGATATAATCAATGAAAAATTAGAAGAGAAAATGGAATTAAAAAAATACATTCTTCCATTGGTGGTAATTGGAGGATATACAATAACTACAGGTATTGCAGCAGGACTTTGTAATACGAATCCTTTGAATTTAGGAATTTTAGTAGTGGTTGTAACATGGGTTGCCGCATATACAGGAATGTATACAGGATACAGAGCAGGATTTGAACAAAAAACAAAGGCTTATATAGCAGGTGGAGCATTGTTGGTTATCGTTGGAATTGACATGGCAATCAGATGCTTTGTATTAGGTTAGAAATTGAAAAATAAACTTAATAAGAAAACCGAAAGTGGTATGAAAACCGACTTTCAGAAAATAAGTATAAAAATAGTGCTTTGCTGGAAAAGTGAAGCACTATTTTTTGCCCTTTGTCAAGAATGGGGGGGTAACTCAAGTTAATAACAAGTCTGCGAATTACATTCACAGCCTGGTATTTGTTTGCGTGCAAAATAAGTGAAAGCTGGATTATAACTTTCGATTTTGAAGTATACACATAATTTTTTCGATTCCGATAATCAAATATCCAATAGACAAAATAATAAAAAGAATAATTATTGAAAAAATTGTTACCCGCTCATATCCAAGTTTATTTATATCAAGAAAAAAATAAGGAGCCTCATTTAAATGAAAATATGAAGACTCAGGCACCTGATAGAGTCTTACAAATGTAAAAATAAGATAAACAAAAGGATATAAAGTCCAGATGAAGGGAGCATTTAATTTCTGCAATCCCTTAGGGGCGAAAAGAAGCCAGTCTATAACATAAAAAAGTGGAAGCAGATAATGAGCGAATAAATCTTTTATAGGAAGATTTAAGATGTTATTTATAAGCAGAGGATATTTGTAATTAGCAACCATATAGTGAAATATGAAAAATGTTAAGATTATTGACATAAGGCTCATTCCTTTAAATAAAACAAAAAAATGTGAGTATTCTTTTAAAGCAGTATATTTTTCCGAAAAAGAAATACGGTTATAAATCATTTTGATAATATTTAAAAGTAATATAATAAAACAGAATAAATTAGAAAGTACGGTAAAGTATCCAAAAAATCTAAATGTATTTGGTAAATCATCAATATCAATATGTAAATATAAAGAAAATGATGCTATTCCTAAAACGAATAATTTGAAAATCAGGGAAAAACTAAAAGAATTTATAAAAGCATATCTGTTTTTCATATCTGTAATTACCTCCACAAAAATAATCTACAAAATGGGTTTACAAAATAATCTGCATAAAAATAGTGTGGGCAAAATGAAAAATAATAATCATGAAAATAAAGCAAAAACAAAGCAAAAAATAAAATTTCTTGAAGTGAATTGGCAGATAAAGTATAATGTATTAGTTAAAGTGGGCAAAATATGTGATTGAATAGAGGAACAAGATGGTACTTGAAGAAAATGTTTTAGATGTAGATACATATTTGATGTTAAGGGGAAAAGTTAAATGGAAACCATTGACTAAAGAACAGGCTGAAAAAGCATTGGAAAACAGTTTATATACAGTTGTTGCATATGAAAATGGCAAACCGGTAGGAATGGGAAGAGTCGTGGGAGATGGAGCAGTTATATGTTATGTACAGGATTTGATTGTAGTACCGGAATATCAGGGAAGTGGTATAGGATACAGACTATTACAAAATATAAAAGAATTTGTTTTAGAATTAAAGATTCCAGGTACGGAAATGATGTTTGATTTAATGTGTGCAAAGGGAAGAGAACATTTTTATAAAAAATGTGGATTTATAGAAAGACCAACGGACAAATTAGGTCCTGGAATGATTCAATACCTGTGATACCAGGGTTATAATTCCATAAACCACATGAGCTTGCTCAAATGTGGTTTATGGAATTCATGACCCGTCCCAACATGAGCATAAAAGTGGAATGAAATCCCACGATATGCGAATGTTGGTCAGATTGCGAGAGTGTGAAGCACGAAGCAATCTGAAGGTATCATATATATGTAGAAAAAAGGAAAGATTAAGATAAGGCAGGTGTGATATGAATATTTATTTAATTAGACATGGCAGACAGAACAGTAAATTATGTAATGTTGATGTGGAATTGTCGGATGAAGGTAGAGAGCAGGCGCACTTGGTAGGAAAGCGTTTGGCTAAATATGGAATTGAAGCTGTGTATTCAAGTAATTTAATAAGAGCGAAGGAAACAGCAGATATAATAAATGAATATGTTAAGAAACCAAGATTTGTTGATGAAAGATTAAGGGAAGCAGAGTTTGGTGATTTAACAGGACTTGAAAACAGTGTTCTTAAAGAAAGATATAAGGATTTTCTCGCAGAGCGTTCAAAGATGGAAAAGGATATGGCATATCCCGGTGGCGAAAATTGTGAAATGGTATTTAACAGAGTTTTTGAAGCGATAGATGAGATAGCACATAAAGATTATGAAAATGTAGTGGTAGTAACTCATGGAGGTGCTATAAGGGCATTACTTACAGGCATAGTTAAGGCTGATTATGCTAAGTGGCTTACATTTGGCAGACAACTTGAAAATTGTAGTATATCTGAGATTATGTATGATAAAGAATTGGGAACATATCATATCGAGAGACTTAACGATTATGCTCATTTTGAAGATGAAGACAGATTATTAAGAAAACATTTTGGCAATGGATTTTTGAATCCAAATAAGTAATCAAGGAGTTAGTAATGGCAAAAAGTAATTACGACGGTAATAGTATTGCAGTATTAGAAGGGTTAGAAGCGGTTAGAAGAAGACCCGGAATGTACATAGGAAGTGTTGGAACAAAAGGGCTTAATCATTTGATTTATGAAATTGTTGACAACTCAGTTGATGAACATTTAGCAGGATATTGTAATGAAATAAAAGTAACATTGGAAAAAGACGGTAGTGCTACTATTAGTGATAATGGTCGAGGCATTCCGGTTGATATAAATGATAAGACAGGGCGTCCTGCAGTTGAAGTAGTATTTACAGTACTTCATGCCGGAGGAAAGTTTGGAGACGGAGGTTATAAGATTTCCGGTGGTCTCCATGGTGTTGGTGCATCAGTTGTAAATGCGCTTTCAGTATGGTTAGAGGTAAATGTTAAAAGAGACGGAAAAGTTTATAATCAAAGATATGAGCGTGGGAAAATAATGTATCCTTTGAAAGAAGTAGGAACATGTAGAAAAAATGACACAGGTTCAACAGTACAGTTTTACCCGGATGGCGAAATATTTGAAAAAACTTATTTTAAAGCAGATGCAATTAAAAGCAGATTACATGAAACAGCATATTTAAATCCAAATCTTACAATTATATTTGAAAATAAAAGAGTTGCAGAAGAAGAAGTAATTACTTACCATGAGCCTGATGGAATTTGTGCGTATGTTGCAGAATTAAATAAAGAAAAAGAAAAGGTTCATGATGTAATTTATTTCAAAAAGACTGTTGATGGGATTGAAATGGAAGTAGCATTTCAGTTTGTAAATGAATTTTCTGAAAATATTTTAGGATTTTGTAACAATATTTACACACAGGAAGGTGGAACACATCTTACAGGATTTAAATCAAAATTTACAATGGTAATAAATCAGTATGCAAGGGAATTAGGAATATTAAAGGAAAAGGATGCTAATTTTACAGGGGCAGACGTTAGAAACGGTATGACGGCAGTTGTGGCAGTTAAGCACCCTGAACCAAGATTTGAAGGACAGACAAAGACAAAATTAGATAATCCTGATGCCGGAAAAGTTGCTGCTGAAATTACAGGTGAAGAATTGGTATTGTATTTTGACAGAAATGTTGAAGTGCTTAAAAATGTTATTGCATGTGCTGAAAAATCAGCAAAAATCCGTAAGCAGGAAGAAAAAACAAAAACAAATATGCTTACAAAGACAAAGTTTTCAATAGACAGTAATGGAAAACTTGCTAACTGTGAAAGCAGAAAAGCAGAAGAATGTGAGATATTTATTGTCGAAGGAGATTCTGCCGGTGGTTCAGCAAAAAGCGCAAGAAAGCGTAGAACACAGGCAATTTTACCTATAAGAGGAAAAATCTTAAATGTTGAGAAAGCTTCTATCGACAAAGTTCTTGCAAATGCAGAAATTAAGACAATGATTAATGCGTTTGGATGTGGATTTTCTGAAGGTTATGGAAATGATTTTGATATAGAAAAATTAAAGTTTAACAAGATTATTTTAATGACGGATGCCGATGTTGACGGAGCTCATATCGATACATTGTTATTAACATTTTTCTATAGATTTATGCCTGAATTAATTACGCATGGACATGTTTATTTAGCAACACCGCCATTATATAAGGTTGTACCTAAAAAGGGAAAAGGTCAGTATTTATATGATGACAAGGCTTTAGAAAAATACAGAAAAGATCATAAAGGATTTACGCTTCAAAGATATAAAGGCTTAGGAGAAATGGATGCAGACCAGTTGTGGGAAACTACACTTAATCCTGAAACGAGAATTTTGAAGCAGGTAGAAATAGAAGATGCAAGATTAGCATCAGAAGTAACAGAAATGCTTATGGGAAATAACGTAGGACCTAGAAGGGACTTCATTTACGAACATGCGACAGATGCAGAATTAGATATATAAGCATTTAGGAAACAAAATGAATTTATTTTCTATAGATGTTTCCGATTACCAACCCCATCGTAGAGAGGGACAATACATATTATATAGGAGTAACATATGTCAGAACAGATAGTGAAAACAGAATATTCTGAGGTAATGCAAAAATCATACATAGATTATGCTATGAGCGTAATTTGTGCCAGAGCACTTCCTGACGCAAGAGATGGACTTAAGCCGGTACAGAGAAGAGTTTTGTACGCCATGGAACAGTTAGGACTTAACTATGATAAACCACATCGTAAATCAGCACGTATAGTTGGTGAAGCAATGGGTAAATATCATCCACATGGTGATAGCTCAATTTATGAAACATTAGTTGTAATGTCTCAGGATTTTAAAAAGGGAATGGCTTTAGTAGACGGGCACGGAAACTTCGGCTCAATTGAAGGAGACGGAGCTGCCGCAATGCGTTATACGGAAGCAAAATTAAAGAAATTTACACAGGATGTATATTTAGCAGACTTAGATAAAGATGTTGTTGATTTCATGCCTAACTTCGATGAAATGGAAAAAGAACCTGTAGTTCTTCCGGTAAAAGTTCCTAACATTTTAGTTAACGGAGCAGAAGGTATTGCCGTTGGTATGGCAACAAATATACCTACTCATAATTTAGGTGAAGTAATAGATGCAGTTATCGCATATATGGAGAATAATGACATTTCAACAGAAGAATTACTGGAAATAATGCCGGGACCGGATTTCCCAACAGGAGGAATTGTAGCCAACAAATCCGAGTTGGCAGACATTTATAAGACAGGAAACGGTAAATTAAAATTACGTGGAAAGCTTGAATTTGAAAAAGGTAAAGGAAAAGAGAAAGACAAGCTTGTAATAACAGAAATTCCTTACACAATGATAGGTGCTAATATTAGTAAATTTATATCAGACGTTATTTCACTTGTGGAAAATAAAAAAACAAATGATATTGTTGATATTTCAAATGCATCAGATAAAAATGGTATAAGAATAGTACTTGAACTTAAAAAAGGAGCAGATGTAGAAAAACTTACAAATATGCTATATAAAAAGACAAGGCTTGAAGATACATTTGGTGTAAATATGCTTGCCATAGCTGATGGAAGACCGGAAGTTATGGGGCTTAAATCAATAATTAAGTATAATGTGGATTTTCAGTATGAAATAACTACTAGAAAATATACAACAATGCTTAATAAGGCTTTAGAACAAAAAGAAATAAAAGAAGGTCTTATAAGAGCAACAAATATTATTGATTTGATTATTGAAATTATCAGAGGAAGTCAGCAGTTAAAACAGGCAAAGGAGTGTCTTGTAAATGGAAATACTGAAGGCATTAAATTTAAGAATCCTGAATCAGAACTGTTAGCAGCTAATCTTAATTTTACAGAAAAGCAGGCACAGGCAATTCTTGATTTAAGACTTGCTAAATTAATAGGTTTAGAAGTTCTTGCATTGCAGAAAGAATATGAAGATTTAGTAAATAAAATTGCTAAATACGAGGATATTCTTCACAGCAGACGTTCCATGACAAAAGTAATCAAGAAAGATTTGCTTGCAATCAAGAAAGAATATGGTCAGCCAAGAAGAACTGTTATTGAAGATGGAAAAGAAGCTGTATTTGATGATAATAAGATAATTGAGCAGGAAGTAGTATTTGTAATGGATAAATTTGGTTATGCCAAATTAATTGACCAGGCCACATTTGACAGAAACAGAGAAGCGGTAATTAAAGAAAACAAATATTATTTTAATTGCATGAATACAGACAAGGTGTGCATTTTTACAGACAATGGAAACATGCATCAGATAAAGATAATAAAAATGCCGATTAAAAAATTTAGGGATAAAGGTGTTCCAATAGATAATCTTGGAAATTACAGTAGTGCAGGAGAAAGCATTGTGGCATTATTTAGTGCTTCAATGATTAAAGATAAGAAATTATTGTTTACTACTAAAAAAGGTATGATGAAGCTTGTTGATGGCAGTGAATTTGAGACAACAAGAAATACAATTGCAGCTACAAAGCTTGGGGAAGATGACAGTCTTGTAGGAGTTCAGATTACAAGAATTACTTCAAAGCCTGTCGAGGATGAAGAGTATGAAATGCCGATTGCATTAACAGGAGGTTCAGATGACGAATTTATGCCTATGGATGATGTTCAGTTAGAAATGAATTTTGATACACCTTCGCAAATGGATAGTGCAGGAAATAATACAGAACTTCAGTATACAAGGGAAATATTAGTTCTTCAGACGGAAAATGGGGTATTTTTAAGATTTCCACTTAAGGAGATTCCTGAAAAGAAGAAAACTGCAGTTGGTGTAAGAGGAATTAAATTAAATGCAGATGATTGTGTAAGTAATGTTTATCTGTTAGATGTAGGAGACAATGATGTTGTTGAATACAAGGGAAAGAAAGTTGAACTTAGAAAACTTAAAACAGGAAGAAGAGATACGAAAGGTGTTAAAGTCCGAATATAAATAAGGACTTAGGAGAAAAGAGGGATACACTTGAAAAGTAAAATTTTTACAAAAATAGCAAAGAATATACAGGTTACAATTTTAGCAATTGCAATTATCGTAAGTAGCATACAGTTTAGTGGAGTTACGGAAGTCAAAGCAGATGACGCAACATTTGAGGCGAGCATAAGTGGATTTCCGGAAAGTTACAAGCCGTATTTAAGACAGTTACATGCAACATATCCTAACTGGACATTTCAGCCTTTTAATACAGGAATTGATTTTGGAACAGCAGTAGATAATGAAGCATCTAATGACAGAAGTCTTACACATACAAACTATTCAGAGTTTTTACAGAGCAATGCTTCAGGTGACTATAATACAGCTACAGGAAAATATATTGCAAAAGATGGAAGTACATGGGTAACAGCTTCTAAAAATGCAGTAGCATACTTTATGGATCCAAGAAATTTTCTTAACGATACATATGTTTTTATGTTTGAAAATTTAGCATATGATGTAGCTAATCAGACACAGGCAGGCGTTGAGGCAATACTTACAGGTTCATTTATGGCTAATACAAATATAGCTTACCTTGATGCAAATGGAACATATATTCCAACGGCAGAAAGCTATTCATCAAAGATATTGCAGGCGGCTCAGACTTCAGGTGCAAGTGCATATTATATTGCTTCAAAAATATTACAGGAAGTAGGTTCAGGTAGAAACGGAATTTATGCAGGAATGGGAGCAAGTGGAAGTGTATCCGGAAATTATTCAACATCATATAAAGGAATTTATAATTTCTATAATATAGGTGCAAGTACAAGTTCACAGCCCATTTTAAACGGTTTAAAATGGGCTTCAAACGCAAAGAATGGATATGGTACACCTTGGAATACTCCGGGAGCTTCAATAATAGGTGGAGCACAATATATAGCTGAAAAGTATATCAATGTAGGACAGAATACAACATATTTGCAGAAGTTTAATGTAACAGCTAAAAATACATATAAACATCAGTACATGACAAATATATTTGGCTGTGCATCAGAGACAGGAACTACAGCAAAAGCTTATGATACATTGGGAATTAAAAGTAATCAGCGTCATTTTATAATTCCTGTATACAACAATATGCCTGGAGATAATACAACTGTTACAATGGGCAAATCAGGAGATAAGACAGGTGTTATTACATCAAATGTAAATCTTAGACAGGGCCCAAGTACCGGATATAGTTCATTAACTAAATTAAGTAAAGATGATGTCGTTACAATAAAAGAAAACGTGCTTACAGACAGAAAGTATTCAGTAAGCTGGTTAAGTAATCCATATTGGACCAAAGTTGATGTAGTAAAAAACGGAGTTTCTTATACAGGATATGTTTCAACAGAATATGTTACACCTGAAGTTGAAAATAATTTGATTACAGGTACAACAGTAAGTGCTAAGGCAACTACATCAAATCCTAATGAAAAAGTAATTTACCGTTCAGACAATCCTGCTGTAGCAACAGTTGATGATGCAGGAAATATTACCGCTGTAGGTGATGGAACAACTACAATAAGAGCATTTGCAGTAAGTGGTAATTTTGCAACATATACAATACAAGTATTCACAAAAGGATGTGTATTAGATAAGACAAAGGCAACAATTGGTGTAGGTAAGAAAGTAAAATTAAATGCAACAGTATATCCTACTGATGCACCGGATAAGACAGTAACATGGACTTCAAGTAACACGTCAGTAGCTAAAGTTTCAAAAACAGGAAAAGTAACAGGTGTTGGAGTAGGAAATGCTACAATATCTGCGACTGCAACAGCTATAGGTGGAGCTGTAGGTACTTGTAAAATTAAAGTTATACGTCCGGTAACAGGAGTAAAACTTAATAAAACAAAGAAGACTTTAAGAGTGGGAAACACATATACTTTAAAAGCAACTGTGATTCCTGAGGATGCTACTAATAAAAATGTAAAATGGAAATCAGATAACACGGCAGTAGCTAAAGTTAAAAAGGGAGTGGTAACAGCAGTAGCTCCGGGAACAGCAACAATTACAGTTACTACTAACAATGGTAAAAAGACAGCAACGGCATTGATAACTGTTATTTCAGGTCAGATTGGCTTTAAGTCTGTTGCTTCATATAATCAGAACACAATTAAACTGACATGGAATGCGGCAACAAATGTAAGTGGATATATTATTTACAGAAGAAACAGTGCAGGCAAATATAAAAAGATTGCTAAATTGTCGGCTTCCGTAACATCATATAAAGATAAAAAACTTGTTACAGGAAACACATATAGCTACAAAATAAGAACTTATACTGTTAGTGGTGGAAAAACACATAAATCATCATTCTCAGCAGCAGCATCTGCAAAAGTAGTTCCAAAGAGGGTAAAATTTGTATCCGCAATGGCGTTGCAGGGAAATAGTGCTGTAGTAAGATGGAAGAGAGATAAATGGGTTACAGGATATCAGGTATACAAAAAGTCAAACATCCAGTTAAAATATAGAAGAGTAAGAACAACAAAGAAAAATACTGTTGTAAAATTTACTGATGGTAAAGCAGTTTCCGGCTATACATATTATTACAAAGTAAGAAGTTACAAGGTAGTTTATGGGAAAAAAGTATATGGAAAATATTCTAAGGTTGTATCTTTGAGCAAATAGCAGTAATATGTAGTAATAAATTAAAAGGAATTGAAAGAGAAAACAATGATAAAGTTAGTTGTAAGCGATGTAGATGGAACATTAATAAAACCGGGGGAGACAAGAATAAGTGAGAAAACATTGTCTCTTTTGGGTGAATTAAAGGAAAAAGGAGTTTTGTTTGCGGTAGCATCAGGGAGAGACTATGATGCTATCAGACCCCTTTTTGGAAAGATAAAAAATGACATTATTTATATCACTAATAATGGTGGAGTTGTTATGTATCAGGGGAAAGTCTTATGTAAGACACCTATAGATAAAATGCTTAGCGTAACAATAATGAATGAAATGCAGAAGAAAAGAGACTGCAGAGTTCTTTTAGCAGGAGAAACAGGATCTTATGTAAGCACATATGATACTGATTTTACAAGATATCTTGCAGAGCATGGATTTTCCACAGAAAATGTAAAGGACTTTAAGGAAGTTAAAGAACCTATTACAAAAATCTCCATATATGCAAAATATGGACTTACAGAGGAATTTTATGAATCAATAGTTGACAGATGGGGTGATAAAATAAAAATCGCCATATCAGGCAATAATTGGGTAGATTTAACTGATGAATATGTGAATAAGGGAAATGCACTTGCAGTTGTACAGCATATATTCGAAGTTACTTCAGAAGATACAGTAACATTTGGAGATAATTATAATGATGTTGAAATGTTTGAACGTTCTTATTATAGTTATGCAATGCAACATTCTCCTTCAGATATAAGAAAGTGTGCAAAGCATATAACTCCTGATGTTGACTCTATATTAGAAGATATTTTGAGAATGTAATTGAAAGGTAGGGTATCAGTTATGATAAAGAAAAAAGTTATTGCCTTAGGCATTAGTATGGTAATGGCAACAACAGTTCTTAGTGGATGTGGTTTAAAAAGCGATACTCCTGTAGTCGGAGAGTTGTTTGGACTTAAAAGTGATGAGGCATTTGTAGTAGACAAATTAATATGCTCGGTGTCGGAAGCAAAATTAATAATACTTAACAGTGCAAATAAATACAAAAATGACTTTGGAGGAATTGTTGACTGGAGCCAGAAAATTGAGAAGACTACACTTGGTGATTTTGTAAAAGACGAAGTAAAGAATGATATATCAATCACATACACAATGGCAGCTTTAGCTGATAAGAATAATGTAACAATAGATGATGCAGAAAAGACTTCAATAGCTGCAGCAGCAAAAGAGTATTATAATAGTCTTACAGATGAAGAAAAGGATTATACAACGGCAACAGAAGAGACAGTTGAAACATTATTTACAAATTATTACAAGGCAAAGAAAGCTTATAATACATTGACAGCTAATGTAGGAGAAGAGATAAGCGATGAAGAAGCCAGAGTAATTAAAGTTCAGTATATTCATATCGATACTACAAAGACGAAAACAAATAAAGCAACTAAACAGTTAGAGGAAGTAATAAGTCTTGTTAATGGTGGATATCAGACATTTGCAAAAGAAGCAAAGCAGTATAGTGATGATGAATTAGTAACAAAAACAATAAAGAAAAATGAGGCAACACAGGATTATGAAATTGCCGCATTTGATTTAGCAAATGAAGAAATGAGTTCAATAATTACTCAGGATGACGGATTATATCTGGTATATTGTGAAAACAGTTATTTAAAAGATGAGACAGCACAGAATAAGAGTGCAATTATTGAAAGTACTAAGAATTCTGCATTTAGTAAGGTATATGACAATTATATCAGCGACGTAAAGAGTGATTTTAATACATCTGCATGGGATGATATAGCACTTCCTGATGGAGAAAATATGGTTAGCACAAATATAATGGATGTGTTTGATACTATTGCAGCTGAATAATATAATTTGAATTATTTAAGATTGGGATTGTGAGTGTACATGACACAAAAAATCCGTAAGTATCCAAACTGGGGTTTTTGACCCAACATATATTTAATTTAATAATAAAAAAAAAGAACTGAAAATGATACGTTAATGTCAAGCAGACAAAATATCATTTTCAGTTCTTTTTTTATATTGTTATGAATGAAATATAATACATTGATATATATTCGTATTAGTATATATTCATATCTATGCTTATTATTAATTCTAATTCATAAATCTTTTATTTGATTAATGCTCAGAAGCTTTAGGATTATTATCTGTAGCATTGTTTTCAGAAGTTATTTCTTTCTGTTTATTTTTATTACTATTTGTATTTATACTTTCATTTTTAATTTTAGAATTATTACTTTTGGCATTATCTTTTTTGCTCTTGCTGCCATTGCCGTTTATAGCTTCTTTCTTTATTAATGCAATTAATTTTTTCTTAAATATAAGAGCTAAAAGAATTAACAATGATACAAGTGAAATAAGTATTCCGTAAACAAATCCACTAGGTGTATATTTAAATGTAACGGAGTGTGTTCCCTGCGATACATAAGCACCCATTAATGAGCCGGAACATATAGCAATAGGTTTTACTTTGTTCCCGTCAACGTATACTGACCAACCTTTGTCATATGGAATAGAAGTGTAAAGCAATCCGCTTGAAGCAGCAGTTACAGAACCTTCAATTTTTGTATCTTTAAATGATTCAATAGTGTATGGTTGAGAATTTAATAATTCGTAATCAACAGCCCATGCATCACTGTCAAAAGCATATCCATAACATTCAGAAATTGCAGAACCGTCTCCGGCTGTAATTGTAATTGCACTTCCTTTCTCAACAGTACCAATGTGGCAGATATAATTCTGCTGTGTTGATGAGAAAGATTGTGAAGTTGAAACACCATCAGGTGTAGTAATATTTGCATTTAATGTTTCAGCAGATGTAGGACAGTAGAAATATACATCCAGGCTTGAAGGAGTAACAGATGGAATATTGTTATCTGTTCCGTCGCTTGTAGCAAATTCTGCAGTAAATGAAGCTGTACTATCTGACTGAATTTTATGGAATATTGTACTGCCACCGCTAATAGCTGTAGTTACAAAACTGTTTTGAATTGTAAATGGGTCACTACCTGATAAATCCCATTCAGACATTGTACTTGAATTAATTACAAATCCAAGAGGAAGACTCTTTTCATATTTATAAATATTAAGTGTTGTCTGATTATTTCCATCAGCCATATAACTTGCTGATGATAAAAGTGAACTTTCTGAAGGGAAAGAAGTATCACCGGTAGAGTATTCATATCTTAATGAGAATAAAGCTGCTGTAAGTGGAGTAATTCCATATGATGAATAAGCGTTAAATGATGTCTGTAATCCGATAGAAGTAAAGTAATCCTGAATAGCTGCGGATGATACAGATGAGAAAGTAGAAATACTATTGTATTTGAACAATGCTCCATCATTACGTGTTCTATGTGATAACTGTTCACTTCTATAGAACTTAACTCCATCAGCGTCAGCATCTTTCTTTGCAGCTTCATTTAACTGCTTGAAGGCTTCGTTACTTTCAACATAAGCATCCCTGTTAGAAGTACTTGGAATACCTGTAATAGTAAAATTAAGTATCAATTCTATGAAAATAATAGATCCAATTAAATAGGAAATTATAAATGATTTGTTCTCATGATATTTATACAATGCAATAAGTACAACGTAAATAACAAGGAATAATAAACTTGTGTAAATTATTTTTGTAATGTCTGTTGTTATTACTAAATCACTGAAAAAGTCAGCATTCTTGAACAATTCTTCTAATACAAGAATTAATAAAGCAGAGCCTGCAAAAGTAGCGGCTAAATGTTTTCCATTTATTTCTCTTATATGTAAAAATGCTTCATATGCCATAGTTACAATAAGAAAAATGTAAATAAATGATTCTCTACATGGAAGGCTGTTTGGAAAATGGAATCCATGCCATATGTAGTTTGGAATATTAAAACTAAAGCTTAAAAGGAAAATTAAAGCTAAAGCTGTTTTGCCAATTCGCTCTTTGATATTAATTTTTTTGCAGATTACAAATAATGGAACCAAAATAAATACTATGATAGAACAGTAGATATTAGGGTCATGTGGATACTTTAAATCTGCAACCGGAATTGCAAATAACGATCTGAATAACATATATAATACTGAAAAATATTCTTCAAGTTTTTCAGGAAAACTTGAGTCAGCAGATTTTGTTGTTAAAAGGTTAAAATATTCAGGAAGAACAACGCATGCTGCAAGTCCACCTGCTAATAATGAATATAAAGCAAAATCTTTAATTGCAATAAGGTGAGATTTAACTTTATTTATTTCTTCATCAAAATTACGAACTAATGATAAGTAAATGAAGTATAAAACACTGTAAATACATAACATAATTGCTATATAGTAATTAGAAAAAATTGTTAAAGCAAGAGAAATGCAGTACATTTTACATTTTCCTTCATTAACAAGTCTTTCAAGTCCAAGCATAATAAATGGAAGAAGGAACATACAGTCAAGCCACATAATGTTCCAACTAAAAGCTGCAAAATATGCTGATAAAGCATAAAGCATACTAAATATCACAACGCTTAAGTCTTTATTACCAAATCTTTTTGAAAGATAGTATGCAGCTGAAAAACCGGCAAGTCCCATTTTAGCAATAATAAAGAAACTTACTGCATCTGAAATTGTTCCCGGTAAAAATAAAACTAAGAGATTGAACGGACTTGCAAGATAGTAAGCCGCAAGAGCTACAAAGTTCATACCACCACCAATTTCCCAGGTATAAAGAAGGCTGCCACCGGAAGATAATTTTTCTTTTAAAATATCTAAGTAAGGTGCATACTGATGATAACAGTCACTACGAAGGTACATTTGGTCTCCAAAAGGATAGACATCCTTAAAGTAGTAAACAAATAACATTGAAATTACAGGCAAAATAAAAGCAAGCAAATATAACTTGTTTTCATCGAACCATTTTGAGATTGAAAAATTTTTCTTGTTCATTTTTATTCTCCTTAAACATCCTCAATTCATTATATATTAATGTAAACACGAACCGATATAAATATAAGTCCGCTTTACTTAAAAATAAATAATTTACTTATTATGTAATTGATAATTACCGTTAAAACCATGGCAAATATCTTAGTACGATATATATTGAAAGCCGCAAACTGTGCTATTAATAACATTACTTCAGTCATGATAAGGGTGGCAAATCTTGCACACACAAATTTATTAAAGGAATGTAAAACATCCTTAATATTATCAAAACCCATTTTAAAAACCCATCGTCTGTTAGTCGAGAATGAAAATATCACGGCACACAACCATGACAATGCATTTGAAAACATAACGTTTATTCCAAGAACAGACAAAAATGCATAAACACAATAATCTATAATAGCTGTAAATACGCCAAAAAAGACGTATGATATCATTTCATAACTTAAAAGACCATATAGAAACTGCCTTATTTCGGGATTTTTTATATGGCACAAAATAGCCTTGCGGATAACAATAATTGAATCTTTTACTTTCATAATTTATTATCCTTTTTATTATCTTTTATCTGTAAAATCGGGTGATTGGTAAAAAGTAATAAAATCACCGTAATAACTAACAATAATAATAGTTAAACACAAAGACCATTTTACTATAAAATGTAAAAAAAGGAAAGACAAAAAGCCTGACAATCAATCTATTGTCAGGCTTTTAAATTTTAATTAATTATTTATTGTTATTTTTTTCTAATTCCTGCATTTTCATAGCTCTTACTTTTAATGGTAAGCCAAATAAAGTAATAAATCCGTCAGCGTCATGATGGTCATATAAATCACCTGTTGTAAATGATGCAAGACTTTCATTATATAATGAATATGGAGAAGTTGTTCCGGCTTTAATAATGTTTCCTTTGTAAAGTTTGAATTTAACTTCACCTGTAACATATTCCTGAGTTGATTCAACAAATGCCTGAACTGCTTCACGAAGAGGAGTAAACCATTTTCCTTCGTATACAATCTGAGCTAACTTGTTGCCCATATCTTTCTTTGTTTCCATTGTAGCACGGTCAAGAACTAATTCTTCAAGCTGTCTGTGAGCTTCCATAAGAATTGTTCCACCTGGAGTTTCATAAACACCACGTGATTTCATACCAACTACACGATTTTCAACGATATCGATAATTCCAATTCCGTGCTTTCCACCAAGACGGTTTAATTCACGAATGATGTCAGAAACTTTCATCTGCTTTCCGTTAACTGAAGTAGGAACACCCTTTTCAAATGTCATTGTAACATATTCAGGTTCATCAGGTGCCTTTTCAGGAGAAACACCTAAAACTAAAAGATGTTCATAGTTTGGCTCATTTGCAGGATCTTCTAATTCTAAGCCTTCATGGCTGATGTGCCATAAGTTTCTGTCACGGCTGTAACTTTGATCTGTACCAAATGGAAGGTCAATTCCATGAGCTTTACAATATTCAATTTCAGCTTCACGAGAATCCATTTTCCACTTATCATCTCTCCAAGGAGCAATAATCTTAATGTCAGGAGCTAAAGCTTTGATACTAAGCTCGAAACGAATCTGGTCATTACCTTTACCTGTAGCACCGTGGCAAATAGCAACAGCACCTTCTTTTCTTGCAATTTCAACTAATCTCTTTGCAATGCCCGGACGAGCCATTGAAGTACCTAATAAGTACTTGTTTTCATATACGGCGTCAGCCTGAACGCAAGGAACAATATAGTCATCGCAAAATTCATCTGTAATGTCTTCTATATATAATTTAGTAGCACCTGAATATTTGGCTCTTTCTTCAAGACCATCTAATTCTTCACCCTGTCCACAGTCTACACAACAGCAAACTACATCATAATTATAATTTTCTTTTAACCAAGGGATGATAGCAGTAGTATCAAGTCCACCTGAGTATGCTAAAACAACTTTCTCTTTCATGTGATTCCTCCATTAATATTTTTACTATCTGATACTATACAACAATGATGTATAAAATGCAAGATAAAATTAAAAATGAGCTGTTTTATGCAAAATTTAAAGAATATATTGCATAATATACATAAAAGATGTATACTGAACCACGGACAAAAGAAAGAGAAATTAATAAATTTATATCTTTAATAAGAAAAGATAGGATTACAGTAACCAATCTTTGACATATATAAAGGAAAGGATTAAAATAAAAGTTACGGCAATTAAATAGGTAATTATAGAATTTAGTTAGTTTTTTACCGAATAAATAGAGGAGGCTGTTATGATAAAAGTAGGAATCATAGGTGCTACAGGATATGCGGGAGTAGAAATAGTAAGATTGCTTCAGCAGCATAAAGATGCAGAGGTTGTATGGTATGGCTCAAGAAGCTATATAGATAAGAAATATGCAGACGTATTTGCGAATATGTTTGAGATAGTTGATGAAAAATGTCTGGATGACAATATAGAAGAGTTGGCAGATAAAGTAGATGTAATATTTACAGCAACACCACAGGGATTATGTTCATCATTAGTTAATGAAGAAATATTAAATAAGGTAAAGATTATAGATTTAAGTGCAGACTTCCGAATTAAGGATGTTGCTACTTATGAAAAATGGTACAAGATAGAACACAAAAGTCCTGAATTTATAGATGAAGCTGTTTATGGATTATGTGAAATAAATAGGGAAAAGACAAAGGGAGCAAGATTGATTGCAAATCCGGGATGTTACACTACATGTAGCATTTTGTCAATATATCCTATGGTAAAAGAAGGATTAATTGATCCAAAATCAATTATTATAGATGCTAAATCAGGAACGTCAGGAGCAGGAAGAGGAGCAAAAGTTCCAAACTTATTTTGCGAAGTAAATGAAAACATAAAAGCTTATGGTGTAGGAACACACAGACACACACCTGAAATAGAAGAGCAGTTAGGATATGCTGCAGGCGAAGAAGTGCTTATAAACTTCACACCACACTTAGTACCAATGCAGAGAGGAATATTAGTAACTGCATACGCAAATCTCAAAAAAGAAGTTACATATGAAGAAGTAAAAGCAGTTTACGATAAATATTATAAAAAAGAACAGTTTATAAGAGTATTAGAAAACGAAACACCACCTGAAACAAGATGGGTAGAAGGAAGCAATTATGTAGATGTAAGCTTCAAAATAGATGAAAGAACAGGACGAATCATAATGATGGGAGCCCTTGACAACCTCATAAAAGGAGCAGCAGGCCAGGCAGTCCAAAACATGAATATAATATTTGGATTACCGGAAAACGAAGGCTTACAACAAGTACCAATGTTCCCATAAGTACAACTTATCGCCATTCTACTAACCATACAAAACATATTGGGCAAGCTAGCTTGCAAACAATATGTTTTGTATGGTTAGAGAAGCACGGCGAAAGCCGTGTTGTACATCGGAACGAAGAGACGATGTGAAAAGAATGGCGAAAGCCGGGGAATCACAAATGTAAACACAGCGAGATGAAAGTTGCAAAGCAACTGGAATCGAGCTGAATATGGATAATCAAAAGGGCAAGCTAGCTTGCAAACAATATGTTTTGTATGGTTAGAGAAGCACGGCGAAAGCCGTGTTGTACATCGGAACGAAGAGACGATGTGAAAAGAATGGCGAAAGCCGGGGAATCACAAATGTAAACACAGCGAGATGAAATCTGCGAAGCAGATGTAAAATTTGGAGGCAATATAATGAAGAAAATAAAAGGCGGCGTAACAGCACCACAGGGCTTTTCAGCAATGGGCTTAAACGCAGGAATAAAAAAAGATAAAAAAGACATGGCAATGATATACAGTGTTGTACCTTGTACAGCGGCAGGAACATTTACAACAAATCAGGTAAAAGCAGCTCCCGTAAAATGGGATCAGAAAATGATATATGAAAACGAATTTTCACAGGCAGTTGTATGTAACAGCGGAGTAGCTAATGCATGCACAGGTGAAGAAGGCATGAAATACTGTGAAGAAATGGCACAGGAAACAGCAGCAATGCTTGGGATTGACAAGGAAAGCGTATTAGTTGCATCTACAGGTGTAATAGGAGCTCAGCTTCCTATGGATAAAATTGTAAACGGAATAGGAATGCTCGTACCTACATTAGATGCAAGTTTAGATGGTGGACATTTGGCAGCGGAAGCAATAATGACAACAGATACAGTACCAAAAGAAGTAGCAGTTGAATTAATGATAGGTGGCAAGAAGGTTACAATTGGTGGTATGTGTAAAGGATCAGGAATGATTCATCCAAATATGTGTACAATGTTAGGATTTATTACAACCGATGTTAACATTTCAAAAGATTTATTATATGAAGCATTAAGTAATGATATAAAAGATACATTTAACATGATTTCTGTAGATGGAGATACATCCACAAATGATACAGTATTATTACTTGCAAATGGATTAGCAGAAAATAAAAAGATTACTGAAAAGAACAAAGACTATTATAAATTTGTAGAAGCATTACATGAAGTAACAGTAACTTTATCAAAGAAGATTGCAGGAGACGGTGAAGGGGCAACAGCTCTTTTAGAAGTAAAAATGATTAACTGCGAATCAAAAGAACAGGCAGTTACATTAGCGAAATCTGTAGTTACATCAAGTCTTGTAAAAGCAGCAATTTACGGACATGATGCAAACTGGGGAAGAATCTTATGTGCAATGGGATATTCAACAGCTAAATTTAATCCTGATAGTGTAGATATTTATTTTGAAAGCAAAGTTGGAAAATTAAAAATAGTTGAAAATGGTAGAGCAACAGATTACAGTGAAAAGATGGCTACAAAGATTTTGTCAGAGCCTGAAGTTACAACAATTGCTGATGTGAAAATGGGAGATTGTGAAGCAACAGCATGGGGATGTGATTTGACTCATGAATATGTATCAATTAATGCAGATTACAGAAGTTAAAAAAGCAATTAATAATAAAAAAAGGAATAGAGAAAGAAGGATAGGCAGGCCATGATTATGAAGGGATCAAAAGAACTTGAGATGGAAAAATGGATTGAAAAAGGAAATGTATTAATTGAAGCGTTACCTTATATTCAGAGATTTAGCAGAAAAATTATTGTTATTAAATACGGCGGAAGTGCTATGCTTGATGAAAACTTTATGCAGAGTGTAATACAGGATATTACTCTTTTGAAATTAGTAGGATTTAAGCCAATCATCGTTCATGGTGGAGGTAAAGCAATAAGCGGTTTTGTTAATAAGCTTGGAATGGAGCCAAAATTCATAAACGGATTAAGAGTAACAGATGAAGATACATTAGAAGTTGCGGAAATGGTCCTTAATAAAGTAAATAAACAACTTGTTCAGATTGTGGAACAGCTTGGCGTAAAAGCAATCGGAATAAGTGGTAAAGACGGTGGCATGCTTAATGTTAAAAAGAAATATTCACAGGGTGAAGATATTGGATATGTAGGAGAAGTAACAAAGGTAAATCCGGATATCCTTTTAGATTTGATAGAAAAGGATTTCCTTCCTATTGTATGTCCGATAGGATTGGATGAAGATTTCCACGGATATAATATTAATGCTGATGATGCTGCAAGTGCAATCGCAGAAGCAGTAAATGCAGAAAAATTGGCATTCCTTACAGATACAGAAGGTGTTTATATGGATAAGGATGATCCAAATACAGTTATTTCTGAAATGACAGTATCTGAAGCAAAAAATTTGATTGAGGATGGAACTATTCAGGGAGGAATGCTTCCTAAGATTAATAACTGTATAAATGCTATTAACAATGGCGTTTCACGAGTACATATTTTAGATGGAAGAATTCCACACTGCTTATTACTTGAAATATTTACAAATAAAGGTATCGGAACAGCTATTTTAGCAGATGACCAGGAAAAATTTGGGAATGAATAGAAAACAAAATGAAGAGAGTTTTTCTATAAATATTTCCTATAATTAGCCAACAATCAAAGGATGTGGCAATATATTTATACAAGGAGAAATGAAATGACAGCTCAGGAATATATGGATAAAGCAGAGCAATTTTTAGTACATACATACAACAGATTTAAAATTGTAATAGAAAAAGGCGACGGAGTATATTTGTATGATGTAAATGGAAAGAAATATTTGGACTTTGCAGCAGGAATTGCTGTATTTGCATTAGGATATAATAATAAAAAATATAATGATGCATTGAAAGCGCAGATTGACAAGGTAATACACACTTCTAATTTATATTACAATGTACCGGCAATTGAAGCAGCACAAAAAGTTGTTGAGGCAACAGGTCTTAAAAAAGTGTTTTTCACAAATAGCGGAACAGAGGCAATTGAAGGTGCTATAAAAATGGCTAAAAGATATGCGTATGATAGGGACGGTCATGCAAATCATGAAATTATAGCTATGAACCATTCTTTTCACGGAAGAACATTAGGAGCGTTGGCAGTTACAGGAAATGCACATTATCAGGAACCATTTGGACCTATGATTGATGGAATAAAATTTGCTGAGTACAACAATCTTGAAAGTGTTGAGTCATTAATAACTGATAAAACATGCGCGATTGTTTTAGAAACACTTCAGGGCGAAGGCGGAATATATCCTGCAGATGAAGAATTTATCAAAGGAATAAGAAAGCTTTGTGATGAAAATGATATAATAATGATTTGTGATGAAATTCAGTGTGGAATGGGACGAACAGGTAAAATGTTTGCTTATGAACATTATGGAATTAAACCGGATATCGTTACAGTAGCAAAAGCATTAGGTTGTGGTGTTCCTGTTGGAGCATTTGTTGCAGGAGAAAAAACATGTAATTCATTAGTACCGGGAGATCACGGAACTACATATGGTGGAAATCCATTAGCTACTGCAGCAGTTTCTACGGTATTTGATTTATTTAAAGAAGAAAAAATCGTAGAAAATGTAAATAAAGTTGCTCCATATTTGGAAGAAAAATTGGATGAAATAGTTAAAGATTTTGACAATGTAACTGCAAGAAGAGGAAAAGGATTTATGCAGGGACTTGTCCTTACAACACCTGTAGGAGAGACAGTTAATAAGGCTATTGAAAATGGTTTATTAGTAATTTCAGCCGGAAGCGATGTACTAAGAATGGTGCCACCGCTTACGATTACAAAAGAAAATGTTGATGAAATGATTGAAATATTAAGAAAGTCATTAGTATAAAAATTTCAAAACCTCACATAATACTTCAAGAGGGAGGAAAGTATTATGTGGGGTTTTATTATTGCATTAATTTCAGGAGCTCTAATGAGTATTCAGGGAGTTTTTAATACGAAAGTAACGGAAAGTTCAAGTATGTGGGTCGCAAACAGCTGGGTACAGTTTACAGCTTTAATTGTCTGCATAATTGCATGGTTTGTAACAGGCAGGGAAAGTATGACTGCAATATTTAATGTAGAACATAAATACATGCTTCTTGGTGGAACTATAGGGGCAGTAATTACATGGACAGTAATTAAAAGTATGGATAATCTTGGCCCGGCGCAGGCTGTACTGATAATTGTTATTTCCCAGATTGTTGTTGCATATCTGATAGAAGTTTTTGGAATATTTGGAGTGGAAAAGGTACCTTTTGAATGGAGTAAATTAGTGGGAGTTGTTTTAGCCGTTGTGGGTATATTTATATTTAAAAAATAAAGTGAGCATATAAAGTAGATTAATATTAAATAAAATCAATAAAATCAGGTATTTGGATATTGCGATTTGAAATTTTATTAGGTATTATTATTGTGTACGTTTAAGGGAAACTCCGTAAAAAGGAGGAAAAATGTACAGAATATTAAATAAATTAAGTTATTTTACAAAGAATGTAAGCATTGTAGTGTTGATGATATGTGCAGGTATTATTTTAACGGGATGCGATGATTCTAAGGAAATAATGATTAACGAAGAAACAATTGAAGAGAGTTATGAATATACAGAAAATAAAAATCATATTTATGTATATTTAAGTGGAGAAGTTGAAAGCCCGGGTGTTTATAAATTAGAAAATGAAGCAAGATTATATCAGGCAATAGAGTTAGCAGGGGGCATGACAAAAAATGCCCAGAAAGAATATTTAAATCTTGCAGAGACAGTATATGATGGACAACAGATTCATATATTGTCTAAGAAAGAATATAAGAAAAGTCAGGAGCAGGACACTGATATTGTGCAGAATACAGATAGTGATAATGCTTTGATAAATATTAATACAGCGACACCTGAAGAACTACAGAGTCTTTCAGGAGTAGGTGAAACAAGGGCTAAGGCTATAATAGAATACAGGGAGAAGAATGGAAAGTTTCAGACAATAGAAGACATAAAGAATGTGTCAGGAATTGGAGATTCTACTTTTGAAAATATACAAAATGATATAACTGTAAATTAGAAGAAGAGGTATAAATGAAGGTTTTAGTGGTAGATGATGAGAAATTAATTGTTAAAGGAATCAAATTTAGTCTTGAACAGGACGGAATGGATGTTGATTGTGCATATGATGGTGGAGAAGCTATAGAGAAAATCAGAGAGAATATATATGATATGGTTTTACTTGATTTAATGCTTCCGATATTTGACGGGTATGAAGTGTGCCAACAGGTGCGTGAATTTTCAGATGTTCCAATAATTATGCTTACGGCTAAAGGCGATGATATGGACAAAATATTAGGACTTGAATACGGTGCAGATGATTATATCACAAAACCTTTTAATATTTTAGAAGTTAAGGCCAGAATCAAAGCAATAAACCGAAGAAATACGAAGAAGGCACCTAAGGCTGTGGAAAAGCCAAAGGTTATTGTAAGTGGTGATATGAAGCTAGATTTAGAAGATAAGAGATTATTTATCGAAGGAAAAGAAATAAATGTAACGTCAAAAGAATTTGATTTGTTAGGACTTTTAGCGACAAATGTTGGAAAAGTTTACAGCAGAGATGAATTGTTAAGATTGGTATGGGGAACTCATTTCCCGGGAGATGCAAGAACAGTAGATGTTCATGTTAGAAGATTAAGAGAAAAAATAGAAAAAAATCCTGCCCAGCCACAGTACGTACATACAAAATGGGGAATGGGATACTTTTTCCAGGGTTAAATAAATGAAGAAGATAGTAGATAAATTTGTAAATGTTATTACAAGTATGAGATTTAAAGTATTTGTAATAACATTTATTGCGATTATAATACCGGTTATTGTATCGAATTTTTTAATTGGAAAGATGGCGGTCAATAACTATTCAGAACAAAGATTTGAAAAATTTAAAACACAAAATTATATACTTAGAAACTGTATATTAAGCGAAAATTATATGGACAACCAGGATTCTGAAATTGCTGAGGCAGAAATGTCGCAACTTGCTACAGGATTTGAAGGAAGAGTTGAAGTTATAAATAGTGACTATATTATAATAAAGGACACATATAATTCAGACGAAGGAAAAACAAATATTTCTTCAAGTGTTATAAAGGCAATGACAGGTGATGAAGTATATAATTATTATGAGGAGCAGGAATATGTTGAATATGTACTGCCCATAATGTCTACTGTTACAGATGTAAATGGTAACAGTCAGACTAAAATACTTGGAGCAATGTATACAAGATATTCAACAACAGCATTTAAGGAATTTTATTACACAATACTTAACTACATAGTTGTTATTGATTTACTCTTGGGAGTATTTGCATTGATAATGTCATGGATTTGTTCAAGAATATTAGTTAAGCCTATTAAGAGTATAGAAGAGTCTATTGAACGTATTTCAACCGGAAATTTGAAGGCGAATATTGAAGAAAAAGGTGAGACGGAAGTTAAAAACATAATCAGGGAATTTAACCAGATGGTTGAAATAATTGCTAAGCAGGATGAGTCAAGACAGCAATTTGTTTCAAATGTATCCCATGAATTAAAGACACCAATAACTTCAATGAAGGTTCTTGCGGATTCTTTAGTAGGTCAGGAAAATGTGCCGGAAGAATTGTATCAGGAATTTTTGACGGATATAGCAAAAGAAATTGACCGTGAAAATGATATAATAACAGATTTGCTTAATCTGGTAAGAATGGACAGTGGAAATGATAAACTTAATATTTCAACAGTAAATATCAATGAACTTGTTGAAAGCACTTTAAAGAGATTAAGACCTATAGCAGAAGTAAAAAATATTGAAGTTGTGCTTGAAAGTTTCAGACCTGTAATGGCAGATGTAGATGAAGTCAAATTTAACATGGTTGTAACTAATTTAGTTGAAAATGCCATTAAATATAATGTGACTGACGGATGGGTAAGAGTATCGCTAAATGCAGATCATCAGTATTTCTATCTCAAAGTTGCAGACTCAGGAATTGGAATCGAAGATGACCAGCAGGAGCATATTTTTGAAAGATTTTTCAGAGTTGATAAGGCAAGAGCAAGAGAAACAGGTGGCACAGGACTTGGTTTGTCAATAACTAAAAATATTATATTGCTTCATGAAGGTACAGTTAAAGTTCATAGTAAAGAGGGAGAAGGAACTACATTTACAGTTCGTATTCCATTAAAGTATATTGAACAATAAAGATTGAAACGTGGTGTTTAATAAAATGAACAGATATAAGAAAATAATATGCAGCATTCTTGTGTGTGTACTTATGGTTACAGCGGTAGGATGTGGAAAAACAAAAAATAGCAGCACAAAAAGATATGATGGGAATTATATTTTTTATGTTAGCCGGGACAAAGATAAACTTGAAAATGAACAATATAAAACAAAGAGTTCAGATACCTTAGAACAGGTAGATGAAATGATAAAGAAGTTAACCGGTAAAGCCATTCCTAAAAAAGTAATTGTAAACAGTTACAATCTTTTGGATGGAATTTTAACATTGGATTTTAGTGAGGAATATCTTGAAATCAGCAAGGATGAAGAAGTGTTAATAAGAGCAGCAGTAGTTCTTACTTTAACTCAGATTGAGTCTGTAGATTATGTTGCATTTACCGTTAATGACAGTGCGTTGACAAGAAGAGATGGAACTATTATAGGAAATATGCAGGCCACTGATTTTGTGGATAATTATGGTAGTGATAATAACATTGTATTTTCAACAAGATTTATTCTCTATTACGGAAATGAAGATAGTTCTAATTTAAAAGAATGTGATGTTATGGAAAATTATACAGGAGAAGAATCTAAAGAAGAATTTATTGTAAAGAGACTAATAGAAGGTCCGGATGAAAAGGAATACAATAGAATTTTTTCAAAAGATATAAAGTTAATCAGCGTTATGACTACTGATAATATCTGTTATGTAAATTTCAATTCAAATTTTCTGACAGAACAGATAGTTGGTTCTCCTGAACTTGCAATATATTCTATAGTAAATTCATTATCAGAACTTAACTATGTTCATAAAGTTCAGATAATGGTAAATGGAGATACAAATGTAAGTTTTAAAGGAGTGAAGTTAGACAACGCTTTCATTAGAAACTTAGATTATATTGAAAATGAAACAAAAGAAGGAGAATAGCTATTAAAAGACCAATATTAACAATAACATTGGCTTTTGTACTTGGAGAGGTGATAGCTATATATGCACAGGCAGCATTGTTATTTGTAACAGTGCTGCTTGTTTTGCTTTCATTTATTTTACTACTATTTAAAAACAGGGAGCAAAAGATTGAAAAGGTAATGTTAATGACATTAAGTTTATGCTTTATGGTTGTTGGATATTTGATTACTGAGGGAGAACTTTCTAAAAAGAAATCAATAGATGAGATGAATGGACAAACAATCGTTGTTAATGGAGAAATTTTACAGATAACAGACACAAAATATGGATTTAGATACAAAATAAAAACAACGATAGAGAATTTAGCAGAAAATAATAAAAGAAATTTGAAAAAAATAAAGGATGTAAATTTGATTTTTGAAACGAAAGAAGAGTTATCTGTATCTATCGGCAACAATGTTAAATGCAAAGGCATAATTAATAGATTTGACAAAGCACGAAACAAAGGAAATTTTGATTCAGACAAATACTATCAGTCTCTTGGAATGTATGGAGAAATAGCAAATTGCAGTGTAGAGATAACTTCTAATGAGACAAACCTTATAAAACAGAGATTATATGATTTGAAGAAAAGTTATACAAGGCAACTTAAAAAGATTTGCAATGATAATAACGTAGGTGTTTTTAAGATATGTAACCTGGAAAACGGAGGGATTATACAGGGAATTTTGCTTGGTAATAAGAATGATATTAATGACGATATTAAGTCACTATATCAAATGAATGGAATTTCACATATTTTGGCAATTTCCGGGTTACACATTTCATTAATCGGCTTGTTTGTGTATTCATTAATTAGAAAGAAACTTAAATTTATACCGGCAGCGTTTTTTTCAATTTCAATTATCTTGTTATTTTCAATGATGACCGGATTCGGGGTGGCGACAGTAAGGGCAACAATTATGTTTATAATGAATATTGCCGGCGAAGTTTTGGGACGAAAAAATGATAGGATAAATGCGATAGCGTTAGCATTTTTACTTATTGTATGCAGTAATCCGATGGTAATAATAAACAGTGGATTTCAAATGTCATTTGCGGCAATAATAGGAGCGAATTTTGTATGGAAAATAACAGAAAAATTTATGGATATAAAAGGAAAAAGGTGGAGTGCATTTGGATTTAGCTTGTGCATCACTATTGTTATGAACCCTATTATAGCCTGGAATTATTATCAGATACCAATGTATTCAGTACTACTAAATTTAATTATTGTTCCATTAATGGGAATCGTTATAGCGAGTGGATTTGTGGGACTATATTCTTCATATTTGTTTGTAATTATTGGAAAGATAACTATTTTGCCGGCGTGTCTAATTATAAAGTTGTATGGTTTGTTATGCACGATAGTAGAGCATATTCCATTTTATAATATGATATGTGGCAAACCCAATATATTTGTGGTTATAATTTATTATTGTACGATTGCAGGCATGTGCATAGGAATGAAAATATATCTAAAGAAAAGTGAGGATAAGGAGAGTAAAAAGATAATACCAAAAACAGGGCAAATTGTCGAAAGCAAAAAGAGTAAGAAAGCAAAAAAGAGAAAAATTTTCATTAAAAAAATTATATTTGTTTTTGGAAGTTTCATAATAATAACGATAAGTTTATTTGTGCATATATTTACGGGATTTGAAGTTAATTTTCTTGATGTAGGGCAGGGAGATGGAATTGCGATTCGGACACATGATGCTTTTATAACTGTTGACGGAGGAAGCAGTGATGTTAAAAATGTAGGGAAGTACAGAATAATTCCGTTTATTAAATACAAAGGAATAAGGGCGATTGATTATGCAATAATCAGCCATCTTGATAATGACCATGTAAGTGGGGTAAGAGAGCTTTTAGAACAGTCAGACAACGGAGGAATAAAGGTCAGAAATATAGTATTGCCAAAGCTTTTAAATAAAGACGATGAATATGTGGAGATGGAGAAATTAGCCCATGCAATGGGTGTAGAGGTGCTTTATTTGAAAAATGGTGATTCAATAGAGGCAGGGCCATTAAAAATTAAATGCATAAATCCAGATATTAAAAATCAAATGGATGACAAAAATGATAACAGCACTGTACTTGATGTAAAGTATAAAAATTTTTCAATGCTTTTAACAGGAGATATAAGCAGTGAGGTAGAAAATAATATTGAAAAAAATTTGGCACAAAAATATACAGTATTAAAGGTTCCACACCATGGGTCAAGGTTTTCTTCTTCAGAAAAGCTGTTAAGCAAGGTCAGTCCCAAATACAGCGTGATTTCATGCGGTGAGGGAAATAGCTATGGACATCCTCATATAGAAACCATAGATAGATTAAATATGCATAATACAGAAATATTGCGAACAGATTTAATTGGCGAGATTGACTTTAGGATGGAGTGATAGATTTTATGTGCAAAATGAAATCGAATGTTAAAAAGAGATTTGCTAAATATTATCAGTAATAATACGATAATCCAAAGTAAAATGAACCGACTATTTAGAAGAATTGTTTGTGAAGCATAAATATGTTATAGAAAATGAAAATCTTTTCCGTAAAAAAATAAAAATATGATACATTAGAATAAAATAGATGAATGGAATGAATTTCTGTGCTAAAATTATTTGTGCATTTAATTAAGTAATAAGGATATAAGAAATAAAAATGAAAACATTATCAGAAGATATAAAGACAGGAAAGTTTAAAAGAGTTTATTTGCTATGCGGTGAAGAAGAGTATCTTGTTAAAAATTATAAAAATCAGCTTATTCAGGCAATAAATGGTGGAGATACCATGAATTCTAACTTTTATGAAGGAAAGGGTCTTAATGTAAAGGAAATTATCGACGTGGCTGAAACAATGCCGTTTATGGCTGAATATCGATTAGTAGTGCTTGAAGACACAGAGATGTTTAAGTCAGGTGGAGATGAACTTGCTGAATATGTTAAGTCAATTCCTGAAAGCACAATTATGTTGTTTGTAGAAAGCAATATAGATAAGAGAAGTAAATTATACAAAGCAGTAAAGGCAAGTGGATATATTTGCGAAATGACAAGCCAGACAGAAGGTGATTTGAGTGTATGGGCTGCCAGATTATTTGCAAATGCAGGAAAACGTATAACAAAAGCAAATATGATGTATTTGCTTCAAAAAGTAGGAACGGATATGGAAACATTGTCCACTGAGATAGAAAAGTTAATCTGTTATTGTATGAAAACAGACGTAGTTGATAAAGATGCAATAGATGCAGTATGCGTAACTCAGATGTCTGTCAAAATATTTGATATGATTGATGCCATTTCTACAAAGAATCAGAAAAAGACGCTTGATTCATATTATGAACTCATAGCAGCTAAGGAACCACCGATGCGTATTTTGTATATGATTACAAGACAATTTAATCTTATGCTACAGGCAAAAGATTTATCAAATCAGGGCATGGGTAAAAATGATGTGGCAAAAGCCATGGGAGTTCAGGCGTTTATAGCAGGGAAAAGCATACAACAGGCAAGAAACTTTCAAATGAGAGAACTTAAGGACGGGTTAGCTGAAAGTATAAAAACAGAGCAACTTATAAAGAGAGGGGCTATGGATGAAAATATTGGAGTAGAAATGCTGTTAATTAAGTATAGTAAAAAAGAAGAAAAAAAGAAACGAATTTAACAAAAAGAGCATTGAGTTAGTGATTAAAATCAAAACACAATGCTCTTTCTTGTGACTGAGTATATAATATGAATAAAAGCCGAAACTTTTTGAAATAAGCTTCGACTTTTATTTTGTTTTATAAAACTAAATAGAAATACGGATTTACAGAGAGTATTTCACACTCTCAAATATTCTTACATAATTTTTCTAAATAATTCTATAAAGTCATCAACACTTGCATCTTTAGGATTTCCAGGTGCGCAAGCATCTGCAGCAGCAGACTTGGCAAGGAAAGGTAAATCATCTTCTTTGATTGCATCAAGCTTTGAAGGAATTCCTACATCAGTTGACAATTGCTTAACGGCATCAATTGCTGCTTTTCTGTATTCATCAGTTGACATTTCATCAACGCCTTTAACACCCATTGCACGGGCAATTTCACGATATTTCTCACCGGTACATTCCTGATTATATTCCATAACAATAGGGAGCATCATGGCACATGCAACACCGTGAGGAGTGTCATAAACAGCACCTAAAGTATGAGCCATTGAGTGAGCAATTCCAAGCCCTACATTTGAAAATCCCATTCCGGCAATGTACTGACCTAGAGCCATTCCTTCACGACCCTCCTTAGTATTTTCAACTGCGCATCTAAGAGATTTGCTAATAATTTCAATAGCCTTTAAATGGAACATATCTGTCATTTCCCATGCAGCCTTTGTTGTGTAACCTTCGATGGCGTGAGTAAGGGCGTCCATACCGGTAGAAGCTGTAAGTCCCTTTGGCATTGAAGACATCATATCAGGATCTACGATAGCGATAATTGGCATATCATGTGGGTCAACGCATACAAATTTACGTTTTCTTTCAATATCTGTAATAACATAATTAATTGTAACTTCAGCAGCTGTTCCTGCAGTAGTAGGTACTGCAATAATAGGAACACAAGGCTTTTTAGTAGGCGCTACGCCTTCAAGACTTCTTACATCTTCAAATTCCGGATTTGCAATAATTATTCCGATTGCTTTTGCTGTATCCATTGAAGAACCACCACCAATTGCAATAATGTAATCAGCTTTAGAATCTTTAAAAGCCTGAACACCATGCTGTACATTTTCGATTGTTGGGTTAGCTTTGATATCTGAATATATTTCATAAGCCAAGTCGTTTTTATCTAAGATATCTGTAACCTTAGATGTAACGTTGAATTTGATTAAGTCAGGATCTGAACATACAAAAGCCTTTTTGAATCCGTGAGCCTTTGCTTCTGTTGCAATTTCGTTAATTGCACCTGAACCGTGATAAGATGTTTCATTTAACATTATTCTGTTTGCCATATTAAAATCTCCTTTCAATATTTTGTAAAAGTTAATTAATATGATGTCAGGGTGAGCTCTAAGGTCTTTTACCTACTTATGAGCAAACGCATGTGGGCTTGAACCTTTTGACGCTGACATCTTAATATATAACTAATGTTAATAACATAACATGTTAGTTCTTAAAGTATTAATAATTATCTTACGAATTGATTCCTATAGTCCTTCGGGCTAAGACCTGTATTCTTCTTAAAAATAACAGAAAAATATGCAGGGTCATGAATTCCTATTTTATCAGATATTTCAAATGTTTTAAGGTTTGTATTTGCTAAGAAATCCTTAGCCATACTGATTCTAAGCATTGTAATGTAACTTACAATTGAATGACCACATTCTTTTTTGAAAGTTCTGCTTAAATAGGATTCATTAGTGTGAACATTTTGTGCGATAAGCTCAAGTGACAAATCGTCAGCAATATGTTCTTTGATGTATATAATTGTTTCCTCTATGAAAGAACTATATTTTTTAGAGGACTGGGTTAATTGTTTTTTTACATCATCTATAAGATTTCTGACAGTTTCTTTTAACTGGAAGAAATCTGAAACTGAATTTATTTTATTTATATATTCATCTTCTGTAGGAAGAGTATTACTTTTAAGCATTACTCTATAGCAAATAAGATAAATTTGAGTGCAGATGCTTCTAACAGTATTTTCATCAGAAAAATTGTTTTCAAGTTTATTAAATATAGAGCCTAAAATATCTGAAGCAGATTTAAAATCTAACTGTATAACTGAGTTTTCAAAATCGTGTAGCAGTAAATTAATATCCGCAGAAAAGGTTTCTTTACCTGCAACGTAATCACTGGAGAATTCAACAACATGGGCAGAGGAATAAAAATTTAATGATAACGCTAATATTGCCTCTGAAACAGCTGTTGAAAAATCACGTGCACTGTGATGATAACCGCTTATACCCGCATTTACATTTAATGATGTAAACTTTTTAAATGAAGAAACGATTGTGTTGCAGTTATCAATTATTGCTGATGTATCTTCATTTTCATAATCAAAATATACATTTATAATAAGATTGTTATATCTAAAGCAATAACTGTTAAGCTTGTTGTCGATTATTATATCTTTTAACGTTCCAACCATTGACATATCGTCCGGTAATTGAAATGCAGCTACATAATAATTGTTTAAATTAATATCAAAGTCCGATAGCTTGTTTAAGGAATCATCAGGTACAACGTGGTCTGTAAGTTCCTGAAAAAATTGATCCTTAAGAAATGCCTGCTCACTTTTACTAATAGAAGATTTAGATTCAATTAGTTTTTTCGCAACATTTTGAACTGCATTTATTACATCTGTTTTTGCAGCCGGTTTTAACAGGTATTCTGCAACATTATACTGAATTGCAGAACGTGCATATTCAAATTCTGAATATCCTGAAAGTATGATAACAGATATTTCAGGGTGATTTTCATAAATGTATTTAGCAAGTCCGATACCATCAAGAGAAGGCATTCTTACATCAGTTATTACAATGTCAATAGGAGTACTTTCGATTATTTCAATAGCCTCTGTTCCGTTCTTTGCTGTTGCCGAAACAACACAATCATATGTCTCCCAATTTATATATTCAGAGAGGCCTTTTCTAAATATAGATTCATCGTCTACTATTAATAAGTGAAAAATCATACTATCACACCTTTCTTATTTTTCACATGGAATTTTAAATGAAATAGCTGTCTTTACCATAGGAGTACTTTCAATATGTAAGGCACATTCAGGACCATACATTAATATTAATCTCCGATTTAGGTTACGAAGACCAACGTGGGTATGCCCTTTAGATGTACCTGATTCTTTAGATGAAGGTGCCTGGTTATTAAAATCAGGGATTTCATTAAATCCAATACCATTATCTTCAATTGAAATATGAAGATATTCATATTTTTCGTATAAGTAAATGTTTAGTTCACCTGAACTTTCTTTTGGTTCAAGACCATGAACATAAGCATTTTCAACAAGTGTCTGTATACAAAATACAGGAACTTTATATGAATCAAGACCTGCATCAATATGAAAGTTGATGCTTATTCGGTCTTCAAATCTAATTCTTTGTAAGTAACTGTAAAATTTGACATATTTTAATTCTTCTGAAAGAGGTATTGCAAAGTCATTTTTAGATTTTACAGTTGCTTTTAATAATTCTCCAAGAGCAATCGTCATATCATAAATTTCATTGTTATCAGACATCTCAGCTTTCCATGCAATAGCATTAAGTACATTAAAGAGAAAGTGAGGATTAATCTGAGATTGCAATGCACGTATTTCAGAATCCTTTAACAATAACTTTTGTTCCGTAATATCTTCGTGGAAGGAATGAATCTCATCCAACATATAGTTAACTGATAATTGGAGAGAATAAAATTCTTCGTATTTTTCAAGCCCGTTTATATTTCCTGAGTAATCTCCCTGCGCAATTCGATTTACATAATTAATCATTAAGGAAATAGGCTGTGTGATTAGTCTGCTTATTCCAAATGCAAATATTAAAACAATAATTATAATTGATATGATTGCAATAATATATGGCAAAAGAATATTGTAAATCTGATGTTCTATCTGACTGACAGGGGCAAGTACAGCAGCGTTGATGTTAATAGACTCCATTTCATTTGACAAAACAAAGTAATCGTCAGAATCAAATTTAACAGAGGATATTTTCAATGCATCAATTGCATTAATCTGTTTATGTATTGATGATAATTTAGTTGATTCAGCATTATATTTAAAACCCGACATAACTTCTAAATCATCATTGTATATAAATATACGCCAATCGTTAGAAACATATTGACTAAGGGAGAACATCCATTCATTAATGTTAATTGAAATAAGAATATCGCCAATCTGCTGACCATTATTTGAACTGTATATTGTCTTTATAAAATAAATGCAGTTTGAATCATTAAAGGTTCTAAATGAAAGTGAAGGAGAAGGAGATGTAAGAGAATTGTAAATCCTTCTATTCATAATTAATGAAGAATTTGTTTCATTTTTTGAAACATGAACCTGCTTTCCGCGTTTGTTATAAATATAAACTGATTCAAGATAACTTTTTTCCCACAAATTATTCATGATAAGGGAAGAAGTTATCTGTTTTGCAGTAGTAACCGAATTAGTTGAGTCAGCATAATTGTTCTCTAACCAATCATATACGCTGGTGTTTGAAATTAATATACGATATATTGAATCGATAGTATCTATATTAGTTGATATGGCACTAATTGTAGAGCGGCTTTCCTGAAAAATCTGTTCTTTAAAACTTTTTTGAAGTTCATTAATAGTCTTATAGCAAAATAATGCACCACTAATAACTAAAGCAAATGCAATAGTAACTGTAATTAATATGGTAACCTGTGTTCTTAGTTTCCTTTTTTTATGTAAAAATCCTTTTGCCATGCCTTGTCCTCGAATGATGTTATTTTATAGTTCCGTACCTTAAAGTAATTATTTTTAAAGAATTACTTTAGAATGCTATAAACATTATATCAAAAATATTAAAGTATACAAAGAAATTGTAAAAAATGTCTAAAAATGGTAAAAAAATTCAAAGTATTTGTAAAAATATTACATTAAAACTGAAAAATAACTCCGATATAATTGCATTATCATATAAAGAATGGAGATGGAAAGATGAAAAAATTGAAATTATTGGCAATGTCTCTTGCAGCAATAATGACCGTGTCAACAGTTGGTATGGGTGATTATGCAGCTGTTAAGGGAGACGATACAACTACATGCGAAGTAAGTACATTTTCCGGAAATGAGTGTGTGACTTATGGAAAAACAGTTACTTCGGATATGGGAGTATCTAGTGGAAGCTTATCTGACATTGTAGATGGAAATGAAAATAATTTATGGATAGCAGGTGGCAGAATTACAGGAACAATAACAATTGATTTAGGAGCATATTATAAAATATCAGATTTTAAGATTGTATTTGAAGCCTCAAGAGACGACGGAGAGTGGGGATATACAGTTGAAGGAACGGATGATGAAAGTAATTGGGATATGTTATGGGACAATAGTAACAATTCTGATAACAGTAAATCTTTAACAGGAAAAAACACGGAATACGGAGAAAACGTATATAATAAATTAAGAATAAAAATAACTAATATTCCAGGTACGCTTGTTTGGACTGCAATGAGAGAATTTTGTGCTTATGGTGTTAAAATTAGTGATTCTAAAGTGACAAATGTTGCAAAAGGATGCTCGGCGAAAGGATATTATAGTGACGGAGGAAGCGGTAATGAGGCTGGTGGATTTCCGGCTACAAATGTTACCGATGGAAACACTTCATCAAGATGGGGCGGAAATGGAAATGGAAATGGTCAGTACATAATAGTTGATTTAGGAAAAACTAGAAAAATAGAGGGATTCAATGTTTTATTCCAAAAAGATGCGTATCCAACATTAGAAGAGGCCAAGGCTGATACATCAGATAGTGAAAGTCAGTATGGTCAGACATGGAAATATGTTATAGAAGGTTCTAATGATCAGAGCACATGGACTATGCTGTGGAATAATAATGAGAACGATGACAATGAAAATTGGAGTAGAAGTCAGTCCGGTGAATGTGAAGATAAAGATAATGAATATCAATATGTGAGATTTACAATAAATAGAATGCCTTTGCATCAATCTAGTACTGCACAGGTATGGGCAGCAATGTACGAATTTAACATTTATTCACCGGTTTATACTGTAACAGAAGGAGATTCAACTACAGAAGCGGCATATGGAGATACATATACAGTTAATGGAGATGCTACATACGGTTATTATTATAATGAAGAAATGTACAAAAAAGGTGATGGATTAACAGTAAAAGACAATATTAATTTGGAAGCTGTAAATACATTAAACTTATCAATTGCAAATGGTGCAGGAATCAGAACGGCAGATCCTTATGGAATGAGATTCCAGACAACAGTTACAAGCGATAATTATAAAGCGGTTAATGAGCAGAAAGCTATAAAGGAAGGAATGCTTATAACTACAAAAGATTTATATGAAAAAAATGGTAACGTATTAGAAAAAGAAAGTAACTATACAAAATTAGATATTGCAAATAATGGTTGGTATGGAGAAAACGAAAGTGCAAAAACAAATACTTACTGTGGCTCAGTTGTAAATATTAAAGAAGAAAATTTTGCAAGAGGTTTTATTGCAAATGCATATGTAACAATTACTTATAAAGATGGAACAACTACAACAGTTTATTCTGACAATATGAGTGATACAAGATCAGTTGCACAGGTTGCGTATAACATGACACAAAGCGAGGGCGGACAGGCTGAACTTAATAGACTTGGAGAGACTATAAAAGCTATGATAGAAGGTTGGGCAACAAAGTACAATGCTAATCAGGCACAGTAAGGAGAAATACATGAAGAGAAAATATGAATATCCTAAAATGGAAATAATAGAATTTGATACAAAAGATGTAATAACAACAAGCGGTGTTAGTGATGATGATTTTTTGAATGGATTAGATCATGTAATAGATATAAATAATGGAAACAGTGGTTGGACAGGTTTATATTAAAAGTCGCTTTCTCATTTCCCGGGTCTTGAAGTCATATGCTTTATATAATTTTCAAAATAGGCATATGGCTGTAGACCTAAATGCAAATTTCAACTAAATAAATGTCATGTCATCAGGTTTGTTAATAATGAAAATAAATCAGATTACAGACGATAACGGGCAACCGTGAAAATTCAAAGAATATCTCCTTTTGATAATTTGGGTAAAACCATAGTCTGAAAGGAGGTATTTTTTTGTAAAAAAATATATATAAAATAGAGGAAAACTGATACACTATAGCAATGGGAAATTGAAAATGAGAGTATTAATTAGTATTAGCATAAAAGAAAGTAAATAATTAATTATTATAAGTAAATTAAAGAAATTAAATTCTTGAATACTAATATTTATATAAAATGTTAATTTAAATGAATATAAAAGAGAGGAAAGAATATGGTTACATTATTATTAGCGCTTATTTATTTGGCATTTATTAGTCTTGGATTGCCGGATTCACTTTTAGGTTCAGCTTGGCCGCAAATGCATTTGGATTTAGGGGCGCAGCTGTCAATGGAGGGAATTATTTCAATGTTAATTTCCTGTGGAACGGTTATTTCAAGTTTATTTTCTGAAAAGATAATATATAAGTTTGGAACGGGAATGATTTCGGCAGTAAGTACACTTTTAACAGCTGTTGCATTATTTGGATTTTCAGTTTCCGGAAACTTTTATATGTTATGCTTCCTTGCGATTCCTTATGGATTGGGAGCAGGAGCAATAGATGCAGCGCTTAACAATTATGTTGCTCTTCATTTCGCGTCAAGACATATGAGCTGGTTACACTGTTTCTGGGGAATTGGAGCAGCTGTTGGACCGTATGTAATGGGTGTAGCAATGTCACTTGGAAAGGGATGGCGTGGAGGATATTTGGCAATATCAGTAATACAGCTTGTTCTAACTATTGTTTTATTTGCGGCATTACCGTTATGGAAAATAAATCAGGAAAAAAATGAAGAAAGCATAACTGAAAAGAAAGAACCAAAGAAATTAAAAGAAATATTTAAAATAAAAGGTGTAGCTTTTGTTTTGATAGCGTTTTTTTGCTACTGTGCGGTAGAACAGACGACAGGATTATGGGCATCAAGTTATTTTGTAATAAACAGAGGGTTAAGCAACCATACAGCAGCAAGTTTTGTTGGATTGTTTTATATTGGAATTACGGGTGGCAGATTTTTGAGTGGCTTTATAGCAGACAAATTTGGCGATAAAAAAATGATCAGACTTGGAATATGCGGAATTTTAATAGGAGTTGTATTTTTGCTAATTCCGGCAAATCAGTTATTTTCAAGTTACAAAATGTTAAAAGAAATATTCCCTCTAATAGGTCTGGGCTTTGTCGGATTTGGATGTGCTCCAATATATCCATCAGTAATACATGCTACGCCTGATAATTTTGGAAAAGAAAATTCGCAGGCAATTATAGGAATACAGATGGCATTTGCATATATGGGAGTTATTATTATGCCGGCTTTGTTCGGAATAATATCCCAGTACATAACAATCGCACTATTTCCAATATATATTATGTTAATTACTTTAGTTATGTTTATAATGTCGGAAAAGATGAACAAACTTAAGAGTAAGATTTAAATAGTTACGGATGAAATCTAAAATAGCAGGTTTCATCCGTAAATTTTTACATAATTTGCCAAATTATCTAACAATTTTACACTTATTCTCCTTATATTTAATATTTACAATAAATAAAAAGTAAATTTATTAATGGTATTGTCTAAAATGTATAAAAAATTAAATAAACAACACGGTAGTATGTGATTTTTTACTATATATAATGTAAAAAAAACACAAGTTTATGTAAAAATATTCTATTCAGATATTTGCAATAAAACAATATAATGTGAACATAAACAAAACAACTTTAAGGAGGAAGTTAAGATATGAGAAAGAAAATGTTATGTGCACTCATGTGCTTGACAATGGTAGCTGGTCTTATGACAGGCTGTGGCTCAGACGGAAAGTCAAGCAAGAACGACACAAAGAGCGATGATGGAAAGGTAGTATTGAATGTAATTAACTACCATGTAGGTACTGATTATGCAGCAGATTATTATGAATATTTATTTGATGCATTCCAGAAGACAGAAGAAGGTAAGAACGTAGAATTTAAATTTGAAGAAATTCCTACAACAGATTCTTACAACCAGAAGATTAAATTATTAATCTCAAGTGGTGATCTTCCTGACATCGTATTAAACGGTGGTAACAACATTACGGCTTTAGCTGCTGAATCAGGAAAGGTTCAGGATATAACATCATATTTAGATGATGATCCGGAATGGAAAGCAATGTTTAGTGAACAGGATCTTGAATTCAACTCATATGAAGGTAAGGTATACGGAATTCCTGTATCAAAGGAAATTTCATATATCTACTATAACAAAGATTTATTCAAAAAAGCAGGAATCGAAGCTCCTGATGTAGCTTATAGCACATGGGATGAATTCTATGAAGCTTGTGACACATTAAAATCAAAAGGTATCACACCTGTAAGTATGGATAGTGCAGACTTAGGTTGGTTATCAAATCTTTGGTACAGTGCTTTAATCGGAACTGCAGGAGATGAAGGAAACACATTTATGAATACTCAGTATCCAACAGATTACAATGTACCTGTAGTTGAAAAAGCAACAGCAGAACTTCAGAAGATGTTAAAGAACTACACAACAGCAGATGCTTTAGGCGGAAAATATGACACAATGGCAACTCACTTCTTTAACGGTGAAGTAGCAATGCTTCCTAACGGACCATGGATGATTCCTGATTTCAAGAGCGAAGACAAAGCACCTGAAGGATTCTATGACAAAGTTGGTATCATGCTTCTTCCAGGAAACGGAATGGAAAGTGTTCCAACACCTGGTGACATGGTAGGTGCAAAAGACCCTGAAAAGATTAAAGCAGCAGTAGCATTCCTTAAGTTTGAGACAACAGCTGAAAATCAGTTAAAGGCATTGGAAATGGCAGGATTACAGCCTGTATCAAGTAACATTGAAGTACCTGAAAGCTTAAAGGAATCTGATCCGTTAATGGCAGAAGTATTAGATATTCAGTCAAAAGCAACATATACATATGGTCAGAATCAGGCTTACTGGTATCAGAATGTAATCGATGAATTTTCAAATCAGTTACCTGAACTTGCAAGTGGCAGCTTAGATGCAAAAGGATTTTGTAAGAAGCTTACAGATGCAGCGCAGAAAAATGATTAATTCTTAACAATCAAGTGTTGCACTAATAAAAGTTAGTGCAACACTATTTTTTTGAAAGGAAGTATAAAATATGTCTACAAAAAACAAGAGAGGATGGATATTTTTATTTGCATTGCCTTGTGTAATCCTATTTTGCATAGTGTATGCTATTCCATTCATAATGGTTATGGCAACTTCGTTTTGTAATTATACATTGACTCAGTCGCCAACATTTTTAGGATTAGATAATTTCAAGACAATATTTGCAGACCCGGATTTTAGAGTATCTATCATAAATACATTAAAATGGGTAGTAATTCAGTCAACATTACATGTGCTTATGGGATTTATAATGGCTCTTATTTTAAGAAGAAAGCCAAAGGGATGGAAATTTGCAAGAGTTGCATATGTAATTCCTAACATTATTCCAACAGCAGCAACAGCAGTTATGTACTCATTGCTTTTAAACCCTACATTCGGTGTAGTAAAAATGTTATATGAAAAATTAGGTATTGATACTATGCAGGTTGTTAACCTTTTCGGAAATTCAAAATATGCTTTCTGGACAGTAACAGCTACATGGGTTTTCTACTCAGGATTTAATATGCTTATATTCTTAGGTGAAATGGGAGCTATAAGCCCTGAAATATATGAAGCAGCTCAGGTTGATGGAGCTACAGCAGGACAGGCTGACAGATACATTACAATTCCAATGATGAAAAATGCATTTGGAACATGTGTAATTTTAGCATCAGTAGCAATGGTTTCTCAGTTCGATATCATTTACATGACAACACGAGGAGGCCCTGGAAACTCAACTCTTAATCTTCCAATGTATTTATATAAAATCATAACACTTGAAAATAACTATGGTAAAGCTAATGCAGTAGGTGTAATTCAGATTATCTTAGGACTTGTATTAGTTATATTAATTCAGAGATTGTTTAATCAGAAGAAAGAAATAGAGGAGGTATAAAATGTCAGAAACAATTAACGTACCAAGAACTTTAAAAAAACAGCCTCTTGCTATTAGAGTAATCGCAGGCATTGCGAAATATATTTTCTTATTAATAATAGTAGCTATTTCAATTGGACCTATTATTTGGGCAGCATTAAGTTCATTTAAAACTTATGCAGAAATCAATGCATCAGCATTGTCATTGCCAAAGAGCTTTAATTTTAAAAACTATGCAGATGCATTTAAATATGCACCTATTCAGAAATATTTCTTAAACAGTGTAATTGTAGTAGGTGTCAGCGTATTAGTTACATTATGCGTAGTTGCAATGTGTGCATATGTAACAGCAAGATATAATTTTAAATTAAAAACAATTTTGGTTCTTATGATTTCAGCATCATTAATGCTTCCTGCACAGGCAATTTCACAGCCATTGTTCTCAATCTTTAAGACAGTCGGATTGTATGATACAAAGCTTGGATTAATTATTGTTTATGCAGCTATGGGTATTCCAATGTCATTCTTCGTTATGACAAGTTATTACAAAACAATACCTTTAGCATTAGAAGAATCAGCGTATATTGATGGAGCTACATTTATTCAGACATTTACAAAGGTAGTTTTACCATTAGCTAAACCGGGACTTGCAACAATCGCAATGTTACAGTTTATCAATACATGGAATGAATTCTACTTCGCATTAATGCTTACAAGTGGGGATACGGCAAGAACAGTACCTATAGCACTTAACTATTATTTAGGAACATTTGCAAATAACTATTCTGCACTTTTTGCGGCAGTAGTAATTACGGTATTACCAACAATTATATTCTTTATCATATTACAGAAACAGGTAATGGAAAGTTTGACAGCAGGAGCAGTAAAAGGATAAGAGAAAGGAGATTGCAGCATGGGTGCAAATACATATCCTATCGAAGAATGGGTAATTACAGAAGAAAAATTCTTAAAAGAGTGGAACTATAGAAATGAGACTACATTTGCTCTTTCTAATGGATATATAGGAACAAGAGGAACCTTTGATGAGGGATATCCATTTACGGTAGATGAAGGTCTTGAAGGAAATTTCATTAACGGATTTTACGAGAGCGAACATATTATGTATGGCGAATGGAATTTCGGATTTCCTGAAAAAAGTCAGTCATTATTGAATTTGCCAAATCTTAAGAAAACAAAGATTGTTATTGATGGAGATGTGTTTGATTTAAATCAGGGTGAAATAATTAATTACAATCGTAAGCTTTTAATGAAAGATGGAGTTGTAGTAAGAAATGTTACATGGAAATCACCTAATGGTAAAAAAGTTGTAGCTGAATTTAGAAGACTTGTTTCTTTAGAAAAGAAGAACATTATGGCGATTCAGATAAAATTAACTCCTGTTAATTTTAGTGGAAAAATAGAACTTACTACATATTTAGAAGCAGGAGTAGAAAACCATACAAGAAAAACAAATCCATTAATTGACTATGGTCCATATGGAAAGCATTTAGCAGTTAAAGAGTTAAAAGCAGAAGATAATTATTTACTTCATAAAGGAAAAGTAATTCACAGTGGATTGTCAATGGCATGCGGTAGTCTTACAAAATGTGAAGGTGTAATAAAAAACAGCGAAGTTTTAGAAGAGGACGCATCACTTACATATGAATTATCAGTGGAGGAAGGTAAAACATATGTATTTGAAAAAATGATTGGATATACTTGTGATTTTGATATCGCAGAAGACAAGATGATTGACTTCATTAAGGATGAGCTTAAGAAGGCAATGGATCTTGGATATGATGAAATGGAGAAACTTCAGAAGAAACATATGGACGAATTTTGGAGTAAAGCGGATATAAAGGTTGAAGGTGATGAGGCACTTCAGCAGGGAATAAGATTCAATTTGTTTCACATAATGCAGTCTGCAGGTCGTGATGGCAGAACAGGCATGGGAGCAAAGGGACTTAGTGGTGAAGGCTATGAGGGACATTATTTCTGGGATACAGAAATGTATGTGCTTCCGGTGTTCATTTATACAGAATCAGAGTTAGCAAAACAGCTGCTCAATTACAGATATGACACATTGAATCAGGCAAGAGACCGCGCAAAAATACTTGGTCATGAAAAAGGTGCGTTATATCCATGGAGAACAATAAATGGAGAAGAAGCTTCTACTTACTTCCCACTTGGAACGGCACAGTATCATGTTAATGCAGACATAGCTTACGCTTTTAAACTTTATCTTGATATTACAGGAGATGATGAGTTCTTAGTAGATGAAGCAGCAGAAGTTCTTGTTGAAACAGCAAGAGTTTGGGCTGATGTAGGATGCTTTGCAGAATGTAAGGATAACAAGTATTGCATTTGTGCAGTAACAGGACCAGATGAATATAATGCTATAGTTGATAACAATTTCTATACAAACCTTATGGCAAGGGAAAATATAAGAGATGCTAAATGGGCACTTGAAAAAATGAAAGAAATTGATAAAGATGCTTATGATGCATTAGTTAAAAAGATAGATTTTAAGGAAGAAGAAATTGATTACTGGGATAGAATCATTGAAAATATGTATTTCCCATATGATGAAAAAATGCAGATTTATCCTCAGGATGATGGATTTTTAATGAGAAAACCTTGGGATGAGTCAAAGATTCCTGAAGAAAAGAGACATTTGCTTTATGAAAATTATCATCCATTGTTTGTTTATAGACAGAAGATGGCAAAACAGGCTGATGCAATTTTAGGAATGTTACTTCATAGCAATTATTTTACAAATGAAGAATTAAAGAGAAATTATGATTTTTATCAGACAGTAACACTTCATCATTCATCTTTATCAACATGTATTTTTGGAATCTTAGCAAGCCAGATTGGATATGATGATGAAGCTTATAAATATTTCTCACAGTCAGCGCGTATGGATTTAGATGATATTCACAACAATTTTTATGCAGGTATTCATGCAGCAAATATGGCAGGAACATGGCAGGGAATTGTATTTGGATTTGCAGGAGTAAGATCAAATGCAGGATATCTTCAGATTAATCCTAAGTTACCAAGTCAGTGGAAGTCATATGAATTCTGCCTTCAGTACAAAGGAAGTAATCTTAATATAAAGGTTGCTGAAAGAGAGGTAGAATATACACTTCTTAATGATTGCGAACTTTCATATGAAAGTTTAGGAGAAAAGATAGTTCTAAGTAAGGAAGGAGATAAATATGTCCAAGAAATATAAAGCAATATTTTTTGACTGGGATGGAACAGCAGTTATGTCAAGACAGGCCCCTGTAGAAGAAGTTGTAGCAGCGATGAAACCGTTGCTACAGCAGGGAGTAAAGCTTGTTATTGTAAGTGGAACAACTTATGACAAGATTGCAAAGGGAAAACTTCATGAACATTTTACAAAAGAAGAAGCTTCAAATCTTTACTTAGGACTTGGACGAGGTGCATATAACTATGAAATGGTTGACGGCAAACCGGTAGTGTTTGCCGACTGCATCCCGGATAAAAATGGCTTACTTACTATTCATGATATTTGTTATCAGGTTCACAGAGAGTTATTAGAAAAATATAACTTAGAAACAGATATTGTTTTCTCAAGACCTAATTACTGCAAAATAGATTTAATGGTTAATGACGAACGTGGAGACCAATTGTTTATGCAGGAAGATGAAATGTCAAGAGTAAAGAATATCTTAAGTGAGCATGGAATAAATGGTGGCTTAAAGCAGATGGTTTCAATTTCAGAAGAAATTGGAGAAAGATTTGGAACAAAGGTTTCAGCAACATGTGATGCAAAATATTTAGAAGTAGGAATTTCATGTAAGAGCGACAATGTTAATACTATTTTAAGTAAATTTGAGTCAGAAGGAATTAAAGCTGAGGAATGTTCATACTGGGGTGATGAGTATGTGGGAATTGAAGACGGACTATTTGGAAGTGATAGCTTTATGAAGACAGAAAAAACAAAAAATGGTGATTTCTACGATGTATCTTCACTTGAAGGAAGCAGACCTGAAAATGTAGAAGTACTTGGTGGTGGAGTTAGCACATTTGTTAATTTTTTAATAGAACAGGGAAAGAGGTAATTTCACAATGAAGATTATTATAGCTAAAGATTATAATGACATGAGCAGAAAGGCTGCAAATTATTTATCTGCACAGATAATAATGAAGTCTAATGCTGTAATTGGACTGGCAACAGGCGAGACACCTATTGGAACATATAATCAGTTAGTTGACTGGTATGAAAAAGGAGATATTGATTTCTCAGAAGCAAGAACAGTTAATCTTGATGAATATAAAGGATTACCTGCAGAACATGAACAGAGCTACAGATATTTTATGAACAAATATTTGTTTGACAGAATTAATATCAAAAAAGAAAATACTCATTTACCAAATGGAATGGCAATAGATGATGATGCTGAATGCGAAAGATACGAGAATGTCATAAAGAGTGTAGGCGGAATCGATATGCAGTTATTGGGAATCGGATTAAATGGTCATATCGGATTTAATGAACCGGGCGAATCATTTGAAAAGACAACACATTGTGTTGAACTTACACAAAGTACAATCGATGCAAACTCAAGACTATTCCATGAAGGAGAAAAAGTTCCTGAAAAAGCTTTTTCTATGGGTATTAAATCAATAATGCAATCTAAACGAATTTTACTGATTGCAAATGGCGAAAAGAAAGCACAGATTGTAAAAGATGCATTCTTTGGACCTGTAACTCCAAAAATTCCGGCATCTATTTTACAGTTACATAACAATCTTACGGTAATTGTAGATAAGGATGCTGCAAAGTATTTATAATTTGTCCGCGCATATAGTGAACGGATTTTTATTTAACAACGTGGAACACCTGCAACTTTTGTTGTGGGAAAATGTTATAAACAAAGGAGAAAAGATATGAAGAGAAATCGTTTGTTGGCACTTTTTCTTTCACTTGCTTTAGTTGTTACAACAGTTATGGGCAATGTGACATTTGCGGCAGCAGATACAGAAAATAGTGCAAAGGCAACAGGTGTAAGTTATTATGTTGATTCCGAAAATGGAAATGACGATAATGACGGTACTAGTGAAACAAAAGCCTGGAAGTCACTTGAAAAAGTTAATGCAACTACTTTCAAGCCGGGTGATAAGCTTAGATTTAAAAGAGGTTGCTCATGGAGCGGTCTTTTAAGTCCAAAGGGTTCAGGTGAAAAAGGAAACCCTATTACAATTGACGCATATGGTGACGTTAAAGACGGCAGACCTGTTATCAATGGTGATAGCTGGTGTGGAGACAAAGGTGATGATTTAGAGAATCGTGTATTTAACACAGCAGTATATTTCTATAATCAGGAATACTGGGAAATCACATCTATTGAAGTAACAAACCATACAAAAACTAAAGATGATCATATTAAGAAATATGGTATCTTGATTATGGGACAGGATGCAGGAACACTTCATGAAATTAATGTAAAGAATACATACGTTCATGACGTAATTTCTATTCCAATCGGTCAGCAGGCAGGTATCGGTCGTGGTGGTATTGTATATGCTATCCGTGGTAACAAGAAAGCTACTAATTGGGAAGACATTACTGTAGAAGGAAACTATGTAAAAAATGTAAACCATTACGGTATTAACTTTATTTCAACATGGGGAAGCTCAACATTCCCTGATGAAAGTGGAATTACTGAAGGTGGCGGTGGAACATATAGAAGTAAAAATCTTGTAATTCGTAGCAATTACTGCGAAAACGTAGGTAACGCAGCTATTTGTCCATCAGATTATGAAAATGCACTTATTGAATATAATGTTGCAAATGGATGTAACAGTGGTCCTAACGGAAACGTTCCTATTTGGTGGGAACATGGTCAGAAAACAATCTGCCAGTACAACGAAGTGTTTGGTTCAGGAGCTTCCGGTGATAAGGAAGATTCACAGGCATTTGACGCTGACGTTTATGCAGACTTAAATTATGTTCAGTACAACTATACACATGACAATCCATCAGGTTCATTCTTTGAATGTGCATTAGGAACATCATATCAGACATACTACAGATATAACATCAGTGTTAATGATGGATATGGTACAAACCGTTATGGCGGTGGTGCTGTATTAACATTATGTCAGGGCGGTAATGGAAGCTTGGATGCATATAACAACTTGATTTATATGGATGCAGACCATGATGGATCTATTACACGTAGCTGGGATGATACAACAGCAGTAACTTCTACTGATAGATTTAAAATTAGAAATAATGTCATTATAACAGAAGCTCAAAAGATAGATGACAACGGAGTAAATAAGGCACAGGCTTGGGATTCACGTTATATGGGTGTTGTAAATAACAATGCTTACGGTGGAGCAAATCTTAACAATAGAAGAGCTGACGATGAAAATGCCAGGGTAGCAGTTAAGAGCGACTATGTTAAGTTAGAAGAAGGAACAAGCGCAACAGTTGAAGACGTTAACGGCGAATTTAAGATTACTTATGGTACTGTTGACGGATACAAACTTAAAGATGGAGCAACAGTTATTGACCAGGGTATTTCAGTTATCGACAATGGCGGACAGGATTTCTACGGAAACGAAGTAAAATCATTTGTTAAGCCAAACATTGGTGCTGATAACAGCTACAACAGTGGTATTAAAGAAGACCTTGGTGAAGGAAAGATTTTATTAGATTTTGATGATTGCAATAACGGAGCATTAACAGGTGTATATTCTAACTGTGACTTCGGTAACCGTGGTTGGAACGTAACAGACGGTAAATTATGGGCTACTTCATATACTAATGAAGAACAGGCTAACAAAATAGCTATTCCTGACAAGTATGCTTTAACAAGTTTTGAAGCATATTGTGCTAAAGGAACAGCTACTGTAAAGGTTGAAGCAGGAGAAGAAAGCGAGACATTTACGGTAACAGGCAAGAAGCAGACATTTACAACTAACTTTAAGAAACAGGTTCCTGCAACATACATCGTGATTAAGTCAGATAATGGTGTAGATCAGGTTAAGTTTGATAACATTGTTTTATCAAAGAAGAAAAGAATTTCAGATACAGAAACTAATATTTCACTTGATAAGACTGTAACTACATCATCTCAGAGTGATTGGGATCCTGGATGCGTAGGATCAAACATTGTGGATGGTGATGAAACAACAATGTGGATTTCAAATGGTTGGTCAAATCAGGGTGATACAGTTACAGAAGACAGAGCAAACTTTGTTGTAGATTTAGACGGAAGTTATAATATCGAAAAATTAGATGTTACTTTCGGTGGTGATAAAGCTAAATCAGCATGGAAATATAAAGTAGAAGCTTCAACAGACAAGACTAACTGGGATGTTATCTGGGATCAGACAGCAAATGAAGAAGTTGCATCTACACAGAAAGTAACTTTAGATGAATCTATAACAGAAAAGAAATACTCATATGTTAGATTTACATTTGGAGATACTATTGAAGATGCATGGCCTGCAGTAGCAGAGTTTAACGTATACAGACCAAAAGAACTTACTAACTTTGCACTTGATGGAGAAGCAACAGCTTCAACAGTAAGTAGAGATCCTGCAAATGCAATTGACGGAAACGACGGAACACTTTGGGTAGGCGACGGAGATTCAGAAAAAGAAGGTGCTTGGTGGATGGTTGACCTTGGTAAGGCTCAGCAGATTCAGGCATTTGACTTAGTATTTGAACATGAAGTACTTCCTACACTTGAAGATGCTCAGGCGGCAACAACACCGGCTTACGGTCAGGCATGGCAGTATAAGGTAGAAGGTTCAAATGATAAGAGTAGCTGGGATATGTTATGGGATAATACAGCTAACACTGATTTCTCAAAGGAACAGTATGGTAAGATTGCAGCAGAATATGCAAATAACAAATACCAATATGTTCGTGTAACATTAACACAGTTACCACTTCACAAAGAGTCAAGAGTAGCAGTTTGGCCTGCAATTGGTGAAGTAAAAGTTTTAGGTGAAGAAGTAATCAATCCTGAAGAAGAAAACAAGATTGTTCTTACTGAAAAAGGACAGAACATTGATATTGACTTGGCATACAGCCAGCCGGTAACAGTTTCATCATCTAAGGATGGAGAAAATGTTACAGATAGAGATGCAAACACAACATGGACACCTGATGCTGATGATGAAAATCCATCATTAACAATCGGTTTAGACAGAGAATACAATATTGAAAACTTCAGCGTTGATTTTGAAGGCGAAGCTGCACCATACAAAGTATTGGTTAACACATCTGAAGGATGGGTTGAAGCAGGTTCATGTGATTCAAAAGATTCAGGAAAAGTTGTATCAGCATCAAAAGACGAAATTACAGGAATTAAGTTCCAGTTCGAAAAGGGTATGACTGCAAAAGTTTCAGAAGTACACTTTGACGGTGTTGACGCAAAAGTTAAACATCATAAGAGAATCTTAGTAATGGCACCTCACGAAGATGATGAAATGTTAATGGCAGGTGGTGTTATGAACAGAGCTGTTGCAAATGGCGACGAAGTTTACGTTGTATATGCAACAAACGGAGATTACAGTGGTGTAGACCATGGTAAATTAAGAATCAGAGATACAGTAAATGCATTAAATACAATCGGTGTACCAACAGATCACTTGTACTTCTTAGGCTATGCAGATAACGGTGGTATGGGTGTTGGACAGTACACAACAGCATTTACAGACAGTTTTGTATATAATATTTTCATTGCAGATGATAATAAAGTTATATCTTCAAGAAATGGTGTAACAAAAACATATGGTGATGAAAGTGTAAGAAATGATTATCATTATCTTATGACAGGAGAACATGCTTCATACACACGTGCTAACTTCTTAGCAGACCTTGAAAGTGTAATGAAGAGTGTTAACCCAACAGATGTTTATATGACATCAAGATACGATATGCATTATGACCATGCATACTTTGGATTATTCGGTAATGAAGCTATTAAGAATATCCAGAAGGAAAACGATAAATTCCAGCCAACAGTTCACGAAGCTATTATCCATAGCCATATGACTGATGAAGTATATCCTAAAGATCAGGGTAACTACGGTTGGGGCAAAGAACTTAACACATATTTAGGAGCTTGGCAGCACCTTGATGGTCTTGAAGAAAAGACAATGCTTAACTGGAGCGAAAGAGAAAACGTATTAACTCCATACAGCATGCGTCAGGGACCATTTAAGTATAACTTAAAGGATAAGGCACTTCGTGAGTATACAACAGAATACTACAACTGGATTGCTTCATTCTCAAAGGTTAACGAAGTATTCTATAAACATGAAACAAATAGTATTGGATTATTTGCAGACATTACTGCATCAAGTGAAAACAGTAGTGACAGCAGATGGGATGACCAGAGTGCAGTTAAGGCAGTTGATGGTATTGCAGATGGTTATGCAACAGGACTTGCAAATCTTCATACAAGATTCCCATGGGCTGAATGGGTAACAAAGAACGAAGGAGCAGGAGCTTGGTTAAATCTTGCTTTCAATGAAGAGTACAAAGTTTCAACAATTAAACTTTATGACAGACCAAACACAGATGATCAGATAACAGCATCACATTTAGAATTAGATGATGGAACAAGAATTGAAGTTGGAGAACTTCCAAATGATGGTTCTGTTAAGATTATCAATTTAGGTGAAGAAAAAGTTGTTAAAAATATTAAATTTGTTGTAGATAAAGTTTCAGATTCAACAACAGCAGTTGGTCTTGCAGAAATAGAAGTTTTAGGCTCAAAGGCAAAAGAAGAAGAAACAACAACACCGGAAGAAACAACTACAGGTGATGTAGAAGAAACAACTACAGGTGATGTAGAAGAAACAACTACAGGTAACGTAGAAGAATCTACAATAACTAAGGTAGAAGAAACTACAACTAAAAAGACAGAAGAAACAACTACTAAGAAACCGGATGTTACTACAACAGGTTCATCAAACCAGGAAGTAACAACAGGAACATTAACTGATGGTTCATCTGTAAAATCACCTGCAAAAGTTAAGAAAGTTAAAATTTCTGCTAAGAAGACAAAAGTTACTGTAACATGGAAGAAGAACAAGAAAGCAAAAGGTTATGAAATTAGTTACGCAACAAATAAGAAATTTAAGAAAGCTTCAAAAGTTAACGTAAAGAAGAATAACAAGACTAAGAAAGTTCTTACAAAGATTAAGAGTAACAAAGTATACTATATAAAAGTACGTGCATATGTAATTGTAAACGGAAAGAAAGTATACGGAAAATACAGTAAGGTTAGAAAAATTAGAAGTAAATAGAACTAATAATTACAAAACCTGATAATAGTTAATTAAAAAATATTAATAAATACAGAGCTGTCTCATTAAAGAGGCAGCTTTGTTGTATAAGAAAGTAAAAAAAGTATGAATTAAAAAAGAAGCTGTAACTCTAATAAATAGAGCCACAGCTTCTTTTTATTAATAATTAAGCAATTGAGTTAACTGCTTTTGTTAATCTTGAAACTTTTCTAGCAACGTTGTTCTTGTGGAATACTCCCTTTGAACCAGCTGTTTCAATAAGCTTGATTGCCTTAATTAATTCTGCCTGAGCTGTTTCTTTGTCTTTGTTAGCTACAGCAGCTTCTACTTTCTTAGTAGCTGTCTTGATTGCAGATTTAACTGATTTGTTTCTTTCATATCTTGTCTGATTAACAAGAATTCTTTTCTTTGCTGACTTAATGTTAGCCATCGTGTCCACCTCCGTGAAATAATAAGTTTCTTAATTCCCTTGAGAGAGATTAGGAATTAAATAGTTTCACCATCTGTGCCATTGGATTTGCGGACGTATGACACAGACATCAACTAGTATTCTATGATATTGAGCATGTAATGTCAATATATTTTTGAATAATAAATTACAATTATTTGCACAAAATAAATAAAAAATGTGAAGGTGAATAATATGAAGTTTAAAGGATTTAAAAATAGAGAAGATAGAGTGGATATATATACAGATTTAGCTTTAGAAGAACGTGAAAAATTTAAAGATAATGTTGAGATAGATGGAGTTGAGTTAAAGAAAAAGTATAATGATGAACTTAAAATGACAACAACTCTCGTAAATATTAAAACTGAAAAAGGTGCTAAAGTCATGGGAAAGCCAAAAGGGCATTATATTACTATAGAAACAAAGTATGCCAAAGAAGATGATAAATATAACCAGAAAAAAATTTCAGACGAATTATTGAAAAATATAGGACATTTAATTAACGCAAATATCGGAAAAGACAAAAGACCTGAAGCTATTTTAATAGTAGGATTAGGAAATGCTCAGGCTACACCTGATGCAATAGGACCAAGAACTGCCTCATTAGTTCAAATAAGAAAAAACATATATTGTATTTCACCGGGAGTCCTTGCACAGACAGGAATGGAAACATTCTCAATAGTAAAGGGTATAGTAGATGAAATGAAGCCTGATTTGATAATAGCGATTGATTCACTTGCGGCAAGAAATATTTCACGTGTTACAACTACAATTCAGCTTACTGACACAGGAATTATACCGGGTTCAGGAATAGGAAATAATAGAGAGGGGTTAAATAGGGAAAATCTTGGATGCACAGTAATAGCAATAGGTGTTCCTATGGTTGTGCATAGTGTTACGATTGTTAATGATACGATGGATAAGTTGATATATCTATTGTCGCAGAATATGGAAAATAACTGTCTTCAAAAAGTGTTTGAGGATTTTACTGTTGAAGAAAAATATCAGTTATTTGCAGAAATTATGACAGAGGATATAGGACAGATGTTTGTTACGCCGAAAGACGTCGATGAAATTGTAGACAATCTAAGTACCATAATTGCAAATTCAATAAATAGATTATAAACATGCTGCATATAATGATTGTGGGGATAAAGGTTTTTACCATTATACTGCTAATCAATATAAAATGTTGAGGTGATAGCGTGCAGCAGGGAATACATGTAAACGGATGGCGATTAAATGTAAAAGAAAAGACATTTCAGGTAATTGTGTCAGTACTGATTATAGTATTGAGTATATATATAGCAAGTAAATGCATTAATACATTTGTTAAAGACAAAGCAAAAGAAAATATTAATGAGGCTGCCGTGCAGACAGCCAATTTTCTTGTGGGAGAAATTATTGAAAATACAAGCATATTAACGCAGTATATGATATATATGGAGAATCATGGTGATTTGTCAGAAGAAATGAAGAAACAAATTTTAGAATCGGTAGTAACAGAGTATATAAATGGAAGTGAATATTCTTATGATACAAATGACCCGGGATATAAACAGGTTGTGCAGTTAATTTATGATAAAGTTAATGCAACTGAACAACCGGAAACGACGCAACTAGAAACCGTGGAAGAGACAACTACACAACCACAGACAAAAGTAGAAGAAGCGAAGAAAGAATTAGTTCCAATACCTAAAATGACAGGCACAAAATATACAAAGGATAATTTAGGCTCGTTTAAAAAAGTCATTGAAAGATTTTACACTGTTACAGCAGCTACTACAATAAGAGAAAGTGATATGCCACTTGATAAGGCGTTAAGCGAAAAATTTAAAATAAAAGGAAATAATAAAAAGCCTCAGATATTAATTTATCATACACATTCCATGGAGACATTTTCAAATAGTAATTCAGAGGATAAAAATACAACCATCATAGGTGTGGGAAACAGATTGGAAAAAGTATTATCAAAACAATTTGGATACAATGTAATCCACGATAAAACAACATATGATATTGTAAATGGCGTACTTGATAGAAATGAAGCCTATACCCAGTCTGAAAAAGGTGTAAAAAAGATATTAAAAGACAATCCTTCAATATCTTTGGTGTTGGATATACATAGGGATGGCGTAAATGACAATACCCATCTTGTGACAGAAATAAATGGAAAACCAACAGCTAAAATAATGTTTTTAAATGGAATGTCAAGATTTAAGGAAAGTGGAGATATAAGCTATTTGCATAATGATTATTTATTTGAAAATCTAGCACTTACGCTCCAGATGAAATTAGCTGCGGAAGCTTATTATCCTGATTTTACACGACGAAATTACATTAATGCATATGAATATAACCTTGGAGTGTGCAGACAGTGTATGCTTATTGAAATTGGCGCTCAGACAAATACATATCAGGAGGCCGTAAATGCAGCAGAACCTCTTGCTGTACTGATAGATAAAGTAATGCGGGGAGAATAAAGAATGGCATCTTCGATTTTTGTATAAAAATTGAAGATGCCATATAACTTAGCGTTATTTTATTTAGTTTTTTCCGCTGGAACCAAAACCACCTTCACCACGAACAGTATCGTTTAATTCATCTGTTTCGATAAAGTTAGCTGTTAAAAATGGAGTGATGACCATTTGAGCAATTCTATCGCCGGGTTCTACAGTTTTTGCAGAATCACCATGATTATGAAGAGCAACAATAATTTCACCACGATAGTCAGCGTCAATAACACCTACTTTGTTTGCAGGAGCCAAACCTTGTTTGCAGGAAAGACCACTGCGGGCATAAATAAGTCCTGCATAACCTACAGGAATTTCAAGAGCGATACCTGTTGGAATGAAAACAGTATTTCCTGGAAGAATTGTTGCCGGTGTATCAAGGCATGCATACAAATCAGCTCCGGCAGCCCATTCAGAGCCGTATGTTGGAATGACTGCTGAATCTTTAAGTTTCTTAATATTAATATTTGCTGTCATAGTTAAATCCTTTCATAATGAATATTAAAAGTTAGTAATATATTCCGGTTTTTCCCATAATACAAGAGAGCCGGATTTCATTGATTCCTGAACTAATATATGTCTTTGATTAGCTGAACCTTTAAATACTAAAGATAAGTCTTTTTGAGCTTCGATAAATTCACCATCAACTAAAACATCTATGTAAGAAAGAAGTTCTTTAGTTTCAGGCCATTCATTAATCATTCGACCGAGTACATCTTTTTCAAAATCATATCCTGTAAAACACCAAATTGATTTTTCAGGATATACTTCACGAATCTTTCTTGCAAGAGGAAGAAGCCCCTGCTGATTTACGTGTTCTAAAGGTTCACCACCAAGAAACGTAATACCTTTGTAGAAATCAGGTTTAAGCAAATCTATTATATAATCAATTGTTTCCTGTGTAAAAGGTTTTCCAAAGTTAAAGTCCCAAGCTTCTTCGTTAAAACAACCGGGACATCTGTGAGTACAGCCACTAACAAACACGGAAACTCTTACTCCGGGACCGTTAGCAACATCATAACGCTTAATATCTGCGTAATTCATAAGCAACCTCCAAATTTATTGAAATAATACATTAAAATGGGCCTTCGCCAAATTAATTGCAAAGGCCCTGTAGGAAATATATGTTACTATAAATGTAAAACTCGTGCTTTAATTTCTTTTGTCTTACCAACATTCCAGAAGTTCTCACCTAAATAACCGCAAGTTCTTCTTGTTACATTCATTTTAGAATGATCTTTGTTGTGACACTGTGGGCATTCCCATTCGCCATCATCATTAATAATAATTTCTCCGTCATATCCGCATACATGACAATAATCTGATTTAGTGTTAAATTCAGCGTACTGTATGTTATCGTATATAAATTTAACTAATTCTTCAAGAGCTTCAAGGTTGTTACGCATGTTAGGTATTTCAACATATGAAATAGCACCACCTGAAGAAATAGACTGGAACTGACTTTCAAAAGTAAATTTGCTGAAAGCATCAATCTTTTCACGAACATCAACATGGTAAGAATTAGTATAATAACCCTTATCTGTAACATCCTTGATATCGCCAAATTTTTCTTTATCAATTCTTGCAAATCTATAACATAATGATTCAGCAGGTGTTCCGTATAAACCAAATGCAATACCTGTGTTTTCTTTCCATGAATCACAAGCAGCTCTTAAACGTTTCATAACACGCAATGCAAAATCAAGTCCCTTAGGGTCTGTATGGCTAACTCCTTTAACTAATTTAGTTACTTCATATAAACCAATGTAACCAAGAGAAATAGTTGAATAACCATCGTGTAATAATTTATCAATAGGTTCATTTTTACCAAGTCTTGCAATAGCACCATACTGCCAATGAATTGGGCTGACGTTAGAAAGTGTACCTTCTAATGCATGATGTCTGCACATAAGTGCTTCAAAGCAAAGAGATAATCTCTCTTCAAGAAGTGGCCAGAATTTTTCTTCATCCTGTCCTGAAATAATACCAATCTGTGGAAGGTTAATACTTACAACACCCTGGTTGAAACGACCTTCCCATTTGTAATTACCATTTTCATCTTTCCAAGGAGAAAGGAAAGAACGGCAACCCATACATGAGAATACCTGTCCTTCGTAATTTTCACGCATTTTCTTAGCTGAAATATAGTCAGGATACATTCTCTTAGAAGAACATTTAACAGCCATCTTAGTAATGTAGTCGTATTTGCCACCCTTTAAGCAGTTATGTTCATCTAAAACATATATAAGTTTAGGGAAAGCAGGAGTAACGTAAACACCCTGTTCATTTTTAATTCCCTCATAACGCTGTCTTAAAATCTCTTCAACAATCATTGCTACTTCATCTACATATTCATCATTTTCATCGATGTTTAAGAAAAGAGTAACAAATGGTGACTGACCGTTAGTTGTCATTAAAGTATTAATCTGATACTGGATTGTCTGAACACCTGACTTTAATTCATCATAAAGTCTGTCATTTACAAATGATTCTAATGTCTCAGGGTCAACCTTATCTCCATATTTTGAAAGATAATTTCTTGTATATTTTTCACGGCTTTTACGGAGATATTTTCCTAAATGCTTAATGTCTACAGACTGTCCACCGTACTGACTGCTTGCAACGCTTGCAATAATCTGAGTCATTACAGTACATGCAACCTGAAAACTCTTAGGACTTTCAATTAATTTTCCGTTGATAACAGTTCCGTTATCAAGCATATCTCCTATATTGATTAAGCAGCAGTTAAAAATAGGTTGCAAATAATAGTCTGAATCATGGAAATGAAGAATTCCTTCATCGTGAGCTTTAGAAATCTTTTCAGGAAGTAAAACTCTTCTTGTTAAATCCCTTGAAACTTCACCGGCAATTAAGTCACGCTGAGTTGATGCAACTACAGCATTCTTATTTGAATTCTCTTCCATAACATCCTTATTAGTATTACCAATTAATGCAAGAATAGAATCATCAGTAGTATTGGCTTTTCTAACAAGTTCTCTTGTATAACGATAAATGATGTATGTTTTTGCAAGAACAAATTTCTTCTCGGCCATAAGCTTCTGCTCAATAATATCCTGAATATCTTCAACTGCCATCTCATCAAAACCACGGTTTTCAATAGAAGCTAATATATTATAAATCTGTTCCTCACTAATTCTTTCTTCCTGGTCGACTTCTGTGTTCGCCTTCTGAATAGCTGATACAATTTTGTTACGATCATAAGTAGCTCTATGACCGTCACGTTTAATAACACTTATCATTTTTTTCGTTCCTTCTTTCTTTTCATATATCATGTATACAGCATTAAAAATACGATAATAATGCTGTTCTATATTAAACACAATTAAATACATTGTGTTTTTAGGCAATAAAAAAGCGATGTGTTAAACTATGATAATCAAGTAAGGTGTTTAACTCTTTCGCATGCATTAGATTATAGCACTAAGCTAAACGAATGTCTACAAAATATTGCGAAAATTAAAAAACAAAAACACAATATATAGTGTTTGAGAAAAGAGAGCCTTTAATAATGGGATGGAACAGAAAATAAAAAATTGTCAAGTGAAAAATAAATTAATTTAATTAAGTGAAATATATTTTATTTGAATGCAATTATAAATTTAAAGAGAAAAATATATTGCATATGTGAATGAAATTAAAAATCATTCTTCATCTTGATTCGGTTTTCTTTTCGTTTAAGGGCACAGTCCCACTCGGCCTGCTGAAATTCATTTTCAATGATAAGCGGTGGAACTTTTGTTGGTCTGTTATTAGCGCCCATTGCAACCATTACAAAGAAAGCTCTGTTAATAGGGTGACGCATTCCTTCATTATTTTCAACATAAGTATCTATGCGAACTTCCATTGAAGTGTTTCCGGTATATGTTACATAACCGATAATTACCAGCAAATCATTTACATAGGCTCCATCTTTAAAGTCTAAATGGTCGATTGCAGCAGTTGTTACATTATTGCAACCGGAATGGCGCTTTGCAACAATTCCGGCAATTTCATCAAGCATGGAAAGTAATGCTCCACCAAATAAACGACCGCCACCATTTAAATCACATGGCTTTATTACATGTACCTGCTCAGTCCTTGAAAAAGAAACTGTTTTTCCATTAATATTTTTTCTATTCATATATAAACACGCTCCTTTGTATAGTTAATTAATCATTAATATTGTTAATACTGTTAATACTGAATTATTCGTGACTATGCCGTAAAAGTGGCTGCAAGGATTAATTTTCATATTCATGGTTCAATTGTCAGTTCAGATACTGTCTGTTCTGCGAATAATTCAGGTTAAATTTCAATTATGCAGATAATTATTAAAAGTTAATATTATCACAATCGCATATGTAGAGTGCAAGAAGATATTTTAATCTGTTTTCAGGTATGTCTAAATCTAAGCATAACTGCTCCTTTATCTGATGAATGCGATAATTAATTGTATTTCTGTGAACAAAAAGTTTATTAGCAACTAAATTAACGCTTCCATTACATTCTAGATATACACGAAAAGTATTTAAGAGTTCACTATCATTTAATGGTGAAAGCAGTTTATGGGCATATTCACAAACATACTTGTCATCAATAGAAAGAGATATGTCGTAAAGTCCAATGTCAGAAAAATGCATTAGATTTTGTCCTTTTATAAATGAAACTTTTAAAGCCTTATAGGCTTGCATATAGTATTGGTACATTGAATCAATTGATTCAATATGATTACTTAAGCCTATATTACAATCGGTAGAAATAATGCTATTAGTGGAACAAATATAATAATGAATATTATCAAGTTCAATTTGTGCAAAATGTAGAATGGTTAAAGGTATTTTACTGGCAACAACTCTAAAGCCTATGAATTGATTAAGAATCTGTATATCTTCTTTTAAAGAAGAACGTAAAATACTTCTTAGAAATACACTGTTTTTTTGCAAAACAACTTTTTGCTCGGAAATAATTTCGTTACAATATTCCTGCATTATATCAGCTATATGAGTGTCCCATGGCATTGAAAAAATAGGAAAATTATTTTTTTCCCCAAATTCGATTATTCGAGAGGGAACATCTTTAATATACATACCAGTATTGATTAGTAAACCACAGGAACCTTTGATGTAAGCCGCGTTTATTAGATGGTCTAGTTTCTGAGTGCATTTAGTAGTTAGACCGGTTGTGATAATTAGTTCTCCACCTCTTACAAAAGAACTGTTATTTATATCGTCTAAAAGGTATACCCAAGTTATTTCTTTATTAAGATTCACAGAAGTAGTCAATAATTTTAAATTATATTTGGTGCTTGTTTTTTGATAAAAATATTCAAGTGTCAGTGACATGATAATATCTCCTTTTTAAGTATTTATTAGGCGCTTGTGACATATCATAATCTGCATAAAATAGCAGTTTATGATATGTCTTTAAGTTTGGTATTGTTATAAAAGAACCTAATTATCAGATATATTTCTTTTTATGATAAAGACTTTATGACTTTTTTGCCTTTAAATCATTAGGGAAGAAAATCGGATTTGCCAGATTAATACACGAAAATGTATTCATAATTATACATTATAACACAATAAAATTGTGCTGTAAGCACAAAAATAAAGTATGATATTATGCTTTATATGCTATAAAATGCAGAAATTGTGTGTTAATATTTGAATATACTAAAAAGAAGGTGAAAACATATTATAAGGAGGTTGCATGCAGAAAATAGAATTAATAGCATTAGATTTAGATGGCACGCTATTAAATGACAACAAAAAGATTTCCCCTGAAAGTATGCGTGTTATGGAGAAAATTATAAGTAAAGGTATATACATTGTGCCAACATCCGGAAGGATGTCAAATGATGATATTGTTCAGAAGAAACTTGAACCAATTGGAATCAGATATTTTATTGGAGAGAATGGTGGAATTATAAAAGATTGCGTTAAACAGAAAAATCTAAGAGTAGTTTCAATGGATTTATTTGAATCAATTGATTTAATAAAAGAATTGGAAAGATATCAAATATTTACATATTTTGTAAGTAACGAAAAAATTTATTATTCAACAAAAAATATAACAAATTTTTTACTGAATACGTTTGCTGAATTTTTTGAAGTATCAGGTGTGAATGAAGAAAGTTTGATAGATATTATAATGGAGAAAAATATTATTCCTGAAAAAATAGGAACATTACTTAACAGCCCTGGCGATGTGAAAAAAATTAAGAGGTTGAAGAATAAGTATAAGAAAATAATAATTATGCAGTCTAACATATTGGCTGTTGAAGCATGTTCAAAAAAAACTAGTAAGGGTATAGCTTTAGGGTGGTTATGTGAACAGTTGGGAATTAATAGGAAAAGCGTAGTTGCAATTGGAGATAGCGAAAGTGACATATCAATGCTTAATTATGCAGGAATTCCAGTGGCAATGGGAAATGCTTTAGATGAGGTTAAAAAGTGTGCAAAGTATGTTATTACAGAAAATAATAATGATGGTGTAGGAAAGTTTCTTATGGATATTTATAGAGAAATTCGTTGATACGAATGTATTTAAAAATAAAAAAACTAAAAGCAGGAAAGGAGAAAATTATGGGAATTTCATTAGCAAGATTAGACAACAGATTGTTACATGGAATAGTAGCTTCTCAGTGGACACCAAAGTCCGGTGCAAACAGAGTTATGGTAATTGATGACAAAACGGCTAATACGCCAATGCTAAAGGAGGCAATGCGAATAGGAAAACCGTCGGGGGTTTCTTTATCAATTATCAATAGAGAAACTGCATATACCAATTTTAAAAATGGTAAATACAATGGGCAGAAAGTCTTTGTTGTATGTAATGATCCGCAGATAATTTTAGATTTGATTGAGGACGGAAATGAGATTGGAACGCTAATTTTAGGTGGAACAGAAGTGCCTGAAAATACAGAAAGTATAAAAGTAAGTAAAAGGGCTTATGTGAAAAAAAAGGATGAATCTGTCTTTAAAAAAATCATGGAAAAAGGCACGAGAGTTTTAGTTCAGTATGTTCCAAATGATAAACCTGAACCGTTGGAAAAATTAATATAAAGAAAGTAGGAGGAAAAAACAATGGCAATAGGATTTGTAATCGCAGCGGCAGTAATAGCAGGATTACAGTATTTAGACAACTATGGTCCTCAGATTATAACAGACAATTATATGTTTTATGCAGTGCTGGTAGGTGCTGTTATGGGTGATCCGAAGACTGCTTTGATAGTTGGCGCAAGTATACAGTTGATGTCACTTGGTGTGGCAGCAATTGGTGGCTCAAGTGTTCCTAATTATGGAATGGCAGCGGTAGTTGCAACTGCACTTACAATTCACACGGGGCAGGATATGTCAGTGGGAATTGCAGTAGGTATAGCAGCTGGAGCATTAGGAGTGCAAATGGATGTAATTGCAAAAATTCTTAATGGATTTGTTGTGAGAAAAGCACAGAAATATTGTATGGAAAATAAATTTAAAAAAATGGAGAGGATTCTTTACTTAGGACCTGTTTTATTTTTCTTAAGTGCAGCTTTACCAACACTTATTATTTTAGCGTTTGGTGAAAATGTAACAGATTTTATAGTTAATTCAATGCCAAAATGGTTTACAGGGGGATTAACAATAGCATGTGGAATGTTACCTGTTATTGGTATTGGAATGTTACTTACATATATGCCTACGAAGAAATACATAGGCTTTGTAGCAATTGGCTTTGTGCTGGTTGCATATATGAATTTGAGTGTATTGCCTGTGGCTATTGTAGGTGCAGCAGTAGCATACGAGTATTACAAGAGACAGGCTGTTTCGACAACTGAAACAGTTTCTGTGGAAGGAGGGTTCGATGAAGATGAGTGATAGAACACCAGTATTGACTAAAAAAGATTTAAGACGTTGTGCATTAAGATCATGGATTAATGTAAATCTGTTTAATTATGAAACACAGCTTGGAGGTGCAGTAGCATTTGCAGAGGCAAAGGCACTAAGAAAAATTTATCCTGATGATGATGATTATCAGAAGGCAATGATGAATCAGTTTAAGTATTATAATACAATGCCATATTTTCATGGATTGCTTTTAGGTGCTGGATTAGCAATGGAAGATAAAGACGGACTTGAGGCTTTGGATGCAGTTCAGTCACTTAAAGTAGGACTAATGGGACCTTTAGCTGGAGTAGGTGATTCTTTAGGATGGATATTATTACCTACAATATTTGGTTCTATAGCCGGTTATATGGGAACTAAAGGTAACCCTATAGGATTAATTATATGGTGTACATTATATGTTGTGTTCTATATTTGGAGACTATCGTGGTGGAATTATGGATATAAGTTAGGAGCAAGCTTTATTTCAGCAATAGGTAATAAGTTAAATGCTTTTACTGAATGTGCTTCGATTTTAGGATTGTTTGTAGTAGGAGCAATGATTCCAAGTGTAGTAACAATGACAACAGGGCTAAAGTTTAAGTACGGAGATGTGTCTATGAATATACAAACAGATATTTTAGATGCAATATTACCTTGTATGTTACCGTTGGCTTTAACAGTAGTGGTTTATAAATTGCTGAAAAAAGGCGTTAAATTGACATATATAATTTTAGGCTTATTAGTTATTGGGTGTATAGGTGCTGCAACTGGACTGTTGGCATAACATATCTAATGGGAAATTTCTACACATTGAAATAGGTATATTTCTTTGTGGGAAATTTCCTTTAGAAAAAGATAATATTTTTTAGGTTGAGAGAGGAATTATGGTTAGATATATTTTTGCATCACATTATAGAATGGCAGATGGGTTAAAGGAAACAGTAGAATTTTTAACATCCGTAAATGAAAACGTATATGCTATTTCGGCTTATGTAACGGAAAATTATAATATTGAAGAGGAAATTAAAAAAGTCTTTGATAAATTTTCAAAAGAAGATAAGGTCGTTGTAATGACAGATGTCTTAGCAGGAAGTGTAAATCAAAAATTTATCCCATACGTTAATGAAAATATATTTTTGATTACAGGTATAAATGCACCTCTTGCAATGGAACTTGTGTTACTACCTGAAGAATGTATAAACAAAGAGCAGTTATCAAACTCTGTTAAATTAGCAAGAGAAACAATACAATTTGTGAATGAAATAAGTTCGGATGCGAATGAAGAAGATGAATAAAATTAAGAAAGGAAATTATTATGATTTTAGTATCAACAAGTACAGTTAAAATCACACCCACAGGACCTTACTTACCATGCTTCGTAAGTGGAAATCCTTTGAGAAGCGAAAAAACAAATAAAGTTCATGATTGTTTTGAGTGTACTGTAATAGTATTCAAAATTAATAACAAGTTAATGGTATGGGGAGAAATAGATATAATAGAAATAGATTTTAGATTAGCGGATACTATGAGAAAATCTGTACAGAAGATGTACAATGTACCATATGAGAATATAATAATAGGTACAATTCACACCCATACAGGTCCTGAAACATTAGAAGAAAATGCATTTGGAATGGATGAAGTAAAAGTTGTTCCGGGATATAGGGAATTTTTAGTCAAAAAGTTTGAAGAAGCAGTTAGTGAGTGCTTTAATAAAGGATTTACACAGGTTACACCTTACATTAGAAATACAGTTATCGATGGTTTATATGGAAATCGAAACGGCAAGGGAGGTATTGAAGATAAAAATATATTAGAAATTAAGTTTGTTGATAAAAATGGTAATATTGTGGCAGGGTGTTTTAACATAGCGTGTCACGCAACTGTAAATGATCCAATGAGTGTTGAATTGACAACAGACATTATTGGATATTTAAGTAGGACAATAGAGAAAGAATGGGGTGTTTCGCCACTTATGATGCAAGGAGCAAGTGGCGATATGGGAAACAGACAATATAGAAAAAAAGCTGGATTTGATGAGATTAAAAGATTAGGGGATGCAATAATTGCACAATTGAGAATGGCAGGAGACTATAAACCGGTATTATTTTCTGATATCAAAATAGATAAGTATCATTATTTAGACGAATTCGACAAAAGTAATGACACTATGGAAAATTTGAAAAAAGAAATAAGTGAGGATGTGGCAAAGTTAAAAATTGAAAAAGACTTTGATCAGAGAAAGCTATTAATAAGTGGTTTAACTTTTTTAAAACAACAGTATAATGAAAAACACGTAAAAAATGAATTTGATGCATCGATAATAAGATTGGGAGATTTGGAGATATGTCAGATACCTGCTGAATTGTTTTCATGTTTCGGATTGCAAATAAAAGCAGCCAGTAAAGCCAAATATTGTATAATATGGGGATATACAAATGGAATGGTTGGATATATGGTTAGGTCAGAGGAATACGAAACATGCTATGAAGGAAGAAGCACTAAATTTAGACAGGGAGAACCAGAAAAAATAACGGAGGATTTGGTTGAATTAATTAAGAAAAGATATAAGTAAGTAGTTTTGTGTGTATGGACTCCGGAGAAATAGAAAACTTCGGAGTCTAATATTTTATGTTAGAGAGGGAAAAAATGTTAAAAAGTTGGAAAGGACAACTCTATATAATTGCGTCGGCAATTCTTTTTGGAACAATGCCTTTTTTAACAAAAATGGCGTATAAAAGTGGTAGTAATGCTTATTCGGTTGTATTTTGGAGATTTTTATGGGCGAGTATATTTATGGCAATAATCATAAAAGGATTCTATAATAAAAAAATACTGTTAAGTAAAGACAAATTAATTAAAATATTGGGATTATCTATTTTATATGGAGTTACCCCAATTTTATTATATATTTCATACAATTACATAGACTCAGGATTGGCAACGTCATTGCATTTTACTTATCCTATTTCTGTTATGATTATTATGGCTATAGTTTTTAAAACAAATATGGAAAAAAAACAGGTTTTGTGTGCTATAGTGTGCGTAGTGGGAATAATAATGTTATATTCTCCGGAAAAGCAGGCTGGAGTAAAAGGAATGGCTTTAGCTGTAATTTCAGGAATAGTATATTCACTATATGTTATATTATTGGAAAAATCTAAATTAAAGGGTGAATCTGTAATGTTAATATCTTTTTGGTTATGCTTTTTTGCTGCTATAGAGACAGGAATATTTTCTGCATTTATTGGAAAACTCAGATTTATAGGAAGCATGCAGGAATTTTTAGCAGAAATATGTTTGGCATTTTTTGCAACAGTTATAGCATTGGTATTATTTCAAAAAGGTGCTTTTTTATGTGGTGCGTTAACTGCATCATTGCTGAGTACATTTGAACCATTGACAGGAGTAATAATTGGATTGATTGTTTTTAAAGAGGAAATGACATGGAAACTTGGAATGGGAATATTTTTAATTCTTTTTTCAACAATCCTAGTTGTTTTGCCTGTCAAAGAAAAGAAAAAAATAAATATTGAAAGAAAAAATAGGTATTTTTGAAACACAGTATGAAATATATTTTAGAAACTTTCCCATAAAGAGTATTTGTGGTATAATGTGAAAATGTTAGTGTTTGAGGAAAAACAGTAATTTATAAAATTAAAATGATATAGAAGATAGGAAATAGTAGTTATGGGAAAAATTATTTTAACAGGTGACCGTCCAACAGGAAAACTTCATGTAGGACATTATGTAGGTTCATTAAAAAGACGAGTAGAGTTACAGAACTCAGGTGAATTTGATGATATTTTTATTATGATTGCAGATGCACAGGCATTAACTGATAATGCAGATAATCCGGCAAAGATTAGAGACAATATCATGGAAGTTGCACTTGATTATTTGTCAGTAGGAATTGATCCTGCTAAGTCTAATATATTTGTACAGTCAGCAGTTACAGAATTAACAGAATTAACATTTTATTATATGAATTTGGTTACAGTATCTAGATTGCAGAGAAATCCTACTGTAAAATCAGAAATTCAGATGCGTAATTTCGAAACAAGTATTCCTACTGGATTTTTCACATATCCAATCAGTCAGGCTTCAGATATTACAGCATTTAAGGCAACAACAGTTCCTGTAGGAGAGGACCAGATGCCTATGCTTGAACAGACAAGAGAGATTGTTCACAAGTTTAACTCAGTATACGGGGAGACACTTGTAGAACCACAGATTCTCCTTCCTGACAATAAGGCATGCTTAAGACTTCCGGGAATTGATGGAAAGGCTAAGATGAGTAAGTCTCTTGGAAATTGTATCTATCTTTCAGAAGATGAGAAGGAAGTTAAGAAGAAAGTAATGTCTATGTTTACAGACCCTGATCATATCCGTATCGAAGATCCGGGTAAGATTGAAGGAAATACAGTATTCACATATTTGGATGCATTTTCAAATGAAGGACATTTTGCAGAATATCTTCCTGAATATGCAAACCTTGATGAATTAAAAGCTCATTATCAGAGAGGTGGACTTGGGGATGTTAAGGTTAAGAAGTTCCTTAACAATGTTATCCAGGAAGAGCTTTCTCCAATCAGAGCACGTAGAAAAGAATACGAAAAAGACATCGAAGGTGTATACGAAATCCTTAAAAAAGGAACAGAAGTTGCACAGGAAAGAGCAGCACAGACTTTAAGCGAAGTTAAACATGCAATGAAGATTGATTATTTTGAAGATCCTGAATTTTTAAGTGAACAGATTAAAAAATATAAATAAGATTTAGAAATATAAAAACCACATCAGATATACTATTTTTAAAGTTAACTAAAAGAAAATAGGTAAAGATGTGGTTTTTGTTTTAAATTAAAGTGAATAAAAATTTCATATCTGAGTTATAAAGTTGTTTAAATTCTCCGAAATAAAAGTTATTTAAAGTTTAACAATAAAGTTGGTCAAATTCTCCAAGTAAAGTTATTTAAAACTCAAAAATAAAAAAAGTTAATTAATTTACAAAAATAAAACTCATTTAAATTCCCAAAATATCAATAACATCTAATCCCGTTTCTACAATATATGCAGGAATGGATTCGTACTCAGGTTCAGGATATTTTAAGTCAGGTATGCAAATAGAAGGAATATTTGCATTCTTTGAAGCTAATAAACCATTTTCAGAATCCTCCAATATAAGAGCAGCTTTTAAGGGAACATCCACTGATTTCCATGCTTTAAGAAAAATTTCAGGGTTTGGTTTAGATTCGTTAACTTTGTCACCACCAATAACGAAACTAAAATATTTATCAATTTCTGCACGTTTTAAATATTTTAATACAATTTCAGTTTTAGTGGATGAAGCAACTACACATGGAATATTTGCGGCAAATAGAGCCTGCAAAAGCTCTTTTATTCCGGGCTTAATCTGAACTCCGTTTTTTTCAATTATATAATTCACCTGTTTTCGGGTCTCGTTAGAGATTATCTCATCAGGATAATCAGAACCGTAAATATCATAAAGAGTACGTTTGAGAGTCTCTCCGGCAATACCTAATGTTTTTACATAATTTTCTTTTCTTTGTTTATAACCGTATTTTTCTAATATAGGAGCCTGAGTTTCCATAAACAACTTTTCCGTATCAAAAAGCAGCCCGTCCATATCAAAAATAACAAGTTTAGTTTTGGTTTTTAGTTCTCTATTTTTACAAATAATCATATATAATGCTCCAATTCATAATAAAAATAATCGAATACTTAAATAATAGTGATAAAGGCATAGATGTTACAAGTTCTGAGGCATATTATGATACTTTCATCACATCTAAAATAAATCATAAAATAAAAATTTAATTAGGTCAAAATATTTATTAAAAAATTAATAAATGTGAAGTGAAAAAATTATTCCCATTTTGAATTGGGCAAAGTGGATTTTAGTCTTACAAAAATTAATAAACGTGGTAGGAAAATAAATCTTTCATAAGAAAAGGAATCAAGAAAATAATTTTTATAAAAGATATTGACGTGAAAAAAATTATTATGTATTATAAAGATATGAAAATGATTTTCGCGAAAGGAAATAAGATGAAAAAAAATATTTCGGTAATTGAAAATATAAACAGATTATATGACTCGTTTTTTGAACAGGAAAAAAAGATAGGAAATTACATACTTAGCAATTATAAAGAAGTTGTAAATATGACAATTTCAGAATTAGCTAAGAATAGTGGAACAAGTGTAGCAAGTGTTTCACGATTTTGTAAAAAGTGTGACGTGGACGGATTTCACCATTTGAAGATTGCATTGGCAAGAGAAATTGTTGAAGGTGATGACAACATACCGGTTTCTAATGATATTACAAGAGAAGATATCGGACAGTCATTACAAAATATTTTAGCAAATAAAATAGAAGAAATGAAGCAGACCATTTCGTTAATAGATACAAAAGAATTTGATAAGATTCTTGAAAGTATACAGAATGCGGGAATTGTACAGTTTGTTGCAGTAGGAAATACGATTCCTGTAGCTTTAGACGGCGCATATAAGTTTAATGAAATTGGAATCCGCTCCATGGCAGGAAGCATATGGGAAACTCAATTATCATTTTCTATGACTTTAAAAGAACAAGATGTGTTAATTGCAATTTCTAACACAGGAGAGTCGAAGCAGGTTCAGAAAATGGTTGAGGCCGCAAAGGAAAATGGAGCAACAACCATTGGCATTACAAATAATCCCGATTCGACTATTGCAAAGACGGTAGACTATCATATACAGACGGCTACCAGAGAAAAATTATTCTTAAATGAGTTTTATTTCTCAAGAGTATCAGCAACAACAATTATAGAAATTCTATATTTGTTTTTAACAGTAGGACAGCAGAAAAGTTATGAAAGATTAAGCAAATGTGAAAATCTTATGGCAGATGAAAAATTATAAGAGGAGGAAACATTTATAGAAAATGAACGAAGTTCATTTTCTATAAATGTTTCCGACGAATAGCCGCCGACCGAAGGGAGGGGGCAATACATATTAACAGGAGGAATTATAAAATGAAACAAAAATGTGCAAAAGCAGCTTATGAAATGATTAAAGATGGAATGGTTATAGGACTTGGTGGAGGAAGAACAATAGCTTTTCTTATTGAAGAACTAAAAAATGGAAATAAGAAAGTTAAAGCAGTTACACCTAGCGAAGATACAATGAATTTATGTGTCAAAGCAGGAATAGAAGTATTACCATTAGAATTTGTTAAGCAAATTGATATTGCGTTTGACGGATGCAATGAGATTGACAAAAATCTTAATGCGTTAAAGACTGATGGCGGAATTTTTACAAGAGAAAAAATAGTAGCTGTTATGGCAAAAGATTATGTGATATTAGCGGATGAAGAAAAATATTCAGATGAGTTAACATTTGAACATGCAGTTGCAGTGGAAGTAATAAAAAGTGCAAAAGAATATGTTAAATCTAAATTAGAAGAAATGGGAGCAAAAGTAGAAGAACGTTCAACAGAAATGAAAATGGGAACTTTATTAAGTGATGACGGAAACTATCTTATGAATGCGTACTTTGAAAAAGGGCAGGATGTAAAAGCATTAGATGAAAAATTAAAGCACATAACAGGCATAGTAGAAACATCATTATTTTATAATATAGTGTCAAAAGCATTAATTGCAGGAGAAAGTGGCATTCGTGTAATAGATTAAAAGATTGTGGTGTTATACAAAAGCAATTTGAAAAATGTGGATATTAAGTTAGGAGGATAATCATGAGTAATTTAAACTGGGGAATAGTTGGTACAGGATGGATTGGCAGTGAAATGGCAGAGGCTTTGTGGGCAGTAGATGGAACTGTTTATGGAGTGTGTGGAAGTTCGCTTGAGAAGGCTGAAAATTTTGCCAAAGAATATAAAATAGAACATGCATATAATGATTTAGATGAAATGCTATCAGATAAGAATATTCATATAGTATACATTGCGACTCCACACAATATGCATTATGAAATGATGCTTAAATCATTAAAGTCAGGAAAGCATGTATTTTGTGAAAAGGCAATTACGGTAAACAGCAGACAGTTAGAAGAATGCGTCAAGGTGGCAAAGAAAAATAATTTAGTTATATGTGATGGCGTGACACTTCTTCACATGCCTTTATATAAGAAGATAAAGAAAATGATAGAAGATGGTGAAATAGGAAAGGTAAAAATGGTGCAGGTTAATTTTGGAAGCTGCAAGGAATATGATGTAAATAACAGATTTTTCTCAAAATCATTAGCAGGTGGGGCATTGCTTGATATAGGAGTATATGCAGTATCATTTGCCAGATATTTTATGGAAAGCAAACCAAATGTTATTCTTACTACTGCAAATTATTTTGAAACAGGAGTTGATGAAACAAGTGGAATTATTTTAAAAAATAATGATGGGCAAATGTCTGTTATTGCACTTACAATGAGAGCAAAACAACCAAAAAGAGGTGTTATTTCAGGAGAAAAGGGATATATACAGATAGATGAATATCCAAGAGCTCAAAAAGCAACAATTACATATACTGCTGACGGACATACTGAGGTTATAGACGAAGGTGATACGAAAAAAGCACTTCAATATGAAGTTATGGATATGGAAGAATATATTAATAATAATTCAGGACAGGAAAATCTTCAGATCGTAAGAGATGTAATGGAAACTCTTACTTCAGTTAGAAATCAGTGGGGAATGGTTTACGATTTTGAATAAGTAAAATTATGTAATGCCACAAGTTATAGATTAAAAGCCACTATATGCTTATGATAGTATATTTTTTTAGTAGATATTTGATTATTTACCTTTTCTACGTTAAAGAATACTATTGTTGCATGAGGTGGCTTTTAAATTATTGTAAGGTCTCGACATATAAAATTTATCAGGAATAAAAGTAATCCCGTTGTTCTGGGAAACTAAATGAAGAACAACATATTCGTCATGTGTTTCGTATATATATCTTGACTCAAAATTACCAACCTCATTACATAGTTTATCTGAAAGAACACGATGGAAAATAGTTTTATAATATGCTATAATGAGCGATAGTATGGAAAAGTATGCATTATATTTAAAATAGAACATAATCAAACAAGAAACTAATATAAAACAATATGGAGGAACAACAGTGGCTCACATTGATCAGAGTAAAATAAGAAACTTTTGCATTATTGCCCATATTGACCATGGAAAGTCAACTTTGGCAGATAGAATTATTGAAAAAACAGGATTGTTAACAAGCAGAGAAATGCAGGCACAGGTTCTTGATAATATGGAACTAGAGAGAGAACGTGGAATAACGATTAAGTCACAGGCAGTAAGAACGGTATATAAGGCAAAAGATGGAGAAGAATACATTTTTAACCTTATCGATACACCGGGACATGTCGATTTTAACTATGAAGTATCACGAAGCCTTGCAGCATGTGATGGTGCAATCCTTGTTGTCGATGCAGCACAGGGTGTAGAAGCACAGACTTTGGCAAATGTTTATATGGCACTTGATCATGACTTGGAAGTATTCCCTGTTATCAACAAGATAGATTTGCCTAGTGCAGATCCTGAAAGAGTTATAAATGAAATAGAAGATGTAATCGGACTTGAAGCTCATGATGCACCACTTATTTCAGCAAAAACAGGATTAAATATAGAAGAAGTATTAGAACAGATAGTGGAAAAAATACCGGCACCACAGGGAGATGTTGACGCACCACTTCAGGCATTAATATTTGACAGCTTATATGATGCGTATAAGGGAGTTATTGTTTTTTGCCGTTTAAAACATGGTGTTGTAAAAGCAGGTATGAATATAAAAATGATGGCTACGGGAGCAACAGCAAATGTAGTTGAAGTAGGATATTTTGGAGCAGGACAGTTTATTCCATGTGATGAACTTAGTGCAGGCATGGTTGGATATATTACAGCCAGCATCAAAAACGTAAAAGATACGCGAGTAGGTGACACTATTACTAATGCAGATAATCCTTGTGCAGAACCACTTCCCGGATACAAAAAAGTTAATCCTATGGTTTACTGTGGACTTTATCCGGCAGATGGAGCAAAATATCCTGATTTAAGAGATGCTCTTGAAAAATTACAGTTAAATGATGCAGCTTTGCAGTATGAACCTGAAACATCACTTGCATTAGGATTTGGCTTCAGATGCGGATTTTTAGGATTGCTTCATTTGGAAATTGTACAGGAAAGACTTGAGCGTGAGTACAATCTTGATTTAGTTACAACTGCACCTAGTGTTATTTACAAAATATATAAAAATGATGGAAGTGTTATAGAACTTACAAATCCTTCTAATTTGCCTGACCCAAGTGAAATTGAGCATATGGAAGAACCTATTGTTCATGCGGAAATAATGGTAACAACTGAATTTATCGGTGCTATTATGGAATTATGTCAGCAAAGAAGAGGAACATATATAGGAATGGAATATGTAGAAGGTTCAAGAGCATTACTCGAATACGATATTCCGTTAAATGAAATAATATATGATTTCTTTGATGCACTTAAATCCCGCTCAAGAGGATATGCGTCATTTGATTATGAATTGAAAGGATATGAAGCAGCTAAGTTAGTTAAACTTGATATTCTTATTAATAAGGAAGAAGTGGATGCACTTTCATTTATAGTTCCGGATGTTACAGCATATGAACGAGGCAGAAAAATGTGCGAGAAACTTAAAAATGAAATACCACGTCAGTTATTTGAAATTCCAATTCAGGCAGCAGTTGGAAGTAAAGTAATTGCGAGAGAAACAGTTAAGGCAATGCGAAAAGATGTTTTAGCTAAATGTTATGGTGGCGATATTTCACGTAAGAAAAAACTTCTTGAAAAACAGAAAGAAGGAAAGAAGAGAATGCGTCAGGTTGGTAACGTTGAAATACCACAGGAAGCATTTATGGCAGTACTCAAATTGGACGAAGATTAATATAAAAGGTATCTTTGCAGCAGGCAGAGGGACCTTATTAGTTGAAAAGAGAGGTAAAAATGAGCAAACATTTAGAAATATATATCCATATTCCGTTTTGCGTAAAAAAATGTGATTATTGTGATTTTCTCTCCGACAGGGCAGATTGCAAAACTAAAGAGGAGTATGTGGATGCGTTAATAAAAGAAATTGAATTGTCAAAAAATATTTTGAATGGATATGAAGTAGATTCAATCTTTTTTGGAGGAGGAACCCCTTCTATATTGGAATCACATTTATTTGAATGCATAATGAATGCAGTAAAAAAATATGCAAATATAAATGAAAATGCAGAAATAACAATAGAATGTAATCCGGGCACTTTGACAAGAGAAAAATTAGAAGTTTACAAGAAAACCGGAGTGAACAGATTAAGCATAGGACTTCAGTCGGCAAATGATGATGAATTAAAAAGCATCGGAAGAATACACACATGGCAGGAGTTTTTGGATAATTATCGAATAGCAAGAGAATGTGGATTTGACAATATTAACATTGACTTAATGAGTGCACTTCCGGGCCAAACGATTTCATCATATAATGAAACTCTAGAAAAGGTAGTTGCCTTGAATCCAGAGCATATATCAGCGTATAGCCTTATAGTAGAAGAAGGCACGATAATGTATGACAGGGTAAATGAAGCAGCATTGCAGGGAAAGGATATACTTCCTGATGAAGATACTGAGCGTGAAATGTATTACATGACAAAGAATATCTTAGAAGAAAATGGATATCACAGATATGAAATATCAAATTATAGTAAAGAAGGCATGGAATGTAGACACAACGTAGGATATTGGCAGAGAAAAAATTATATTGGCTTTGGAATAGGAGCAGCTTCTTTATTAGAAAATGAAAGATATAATAATATTTCAGATTTAAATAAGTACATTGCTTTCATAAATGAAATATACAATTGCGAAGATAATATGGATGAAATGACAGCTTTTCAATATGGAAGTGAAGAAATGATGGATTATTTATTTGAAGATGAAGATGATTATGAATTTGAAAATAATAATCAACAATCAAGAGAAGATGAATCTGTATTCAAAGAAAAAATTTATCAAAAGGAAAGTGATAATGATACAGACTTTGATACTGGTTATAACAGATTGGGTTCAATTCATAAAAATATTGAAAGACTCTCTAAAAATGATCAGATGGAAGAATTTATGTTTTTAGGCCTTAGAATGATGGAAGGAGTAAACAAAACTAAATTTGAAACACTTTTTAATAAGAAAATAGAAAACGTATACGGTAATGTCTTAGAAAAACTCACACAGGAGAAATTATTGAAAACCGAAAACGACAATATAAAACTTACCGAAAGAGGAATTGATGTAAGCAATGTAGTATTATCAGAGTTTTTATTATAATATGGAAAATATTCTATTTAATACTAATAAAAATCATAGCACAAACCGGATAAATGTATATAATACCGAAAGAGCATTTGCCGCCGTCGGTTCAATGTTCCATCATATGGAATGACTAGAACCGAAGGTTCTAATGTCAGACCATATGGTGGAACATTAGAACTGCTACGAGCGGCAAGCAGCGAAAGCGTTCTTTCGATATTATATACATTTTTAATTGCAAGCAGCGAAAGCGTTCTTTCGATATTATATACATCCTTAAGGTTTGTGCTATTTTTCTATGTTCACAAATTATTTACAAAAGTTTCTATAATTTTTTTTGCAAAAATGTTGACAAATAATATGGTGGGTGCTATTTTAATTTATGAAAGATGTTAGCACTCAAAACTAACGAGTGCTAATAAAGTAGAAAGGAGATGGAATATGGAACTGACAGAGAGAAAAGTAAAAATATTACAGGCAGTCATTCGTAACTATTTGGAAACAGGCGAGCCCGTTGGTTCAAGAACCATTTCTAAGTATACAGATCTTAACTTAAGTTCAGCAACCATTCGTAATGAGATGGCTGACTTAGAAGAGATGGGATATATAGTTCAGCCTCATACATCAGCAGGACGAATTCCTACAGATAAAGGTTACAGACTTTATGTTGACGATTTAATGAAAGAAAAAGTTCAGGAATTAGACAACAGAGAAAAGAAAGTAACTGAAAGAGAAAACCTTTTATTTGAAAAGGTTGATAAGGTTGAAACCCTTCTTCAGAATATGGCGAAGATGCTTGCAACCAATACTAATTATGCAACAATGATTTCAACATCAAGGGATAACGAAGATAAGATAAAATTCATTCAGCTGTCACTTATGGATGACAATCAGATTTTATGTATTGTTGTTTCGGGAAGAAACAGAGTAGTAAACAAGATTATAAAAGTTAAAGATCAGATTAATGAAGAAATGGTTTTGAGACTTAATGTGGCACTCAATACAAGTCTTGCAGGATTAGCAGTTGAGCAGATTAACATAGCTGTTATTTCAACACTTACATCTAATGCAGGTGAACATAAAGAATTAGTAACAGATGTGTTACAGGCAATTACAGAAGCCATTGCATCAGAAGCACAGATGAAGATTTATACATCAGGTGCAACGAATATTTTGAAGTATCCTGAATTAAGCAGTAACGAGAATGCAAGTTTGTTGCTTTCAACATTTGAAGAAAAGAAGCCATTAACCAATTTGGTAAATGATAATGAAACAGGAATTCAGGTTTATATCGGTGAAGAAACTCCGGTAGAAGGAATGAAGGATTGTAGTGTTGTAACAGCAACTTATGAATTAGAAGATGGCATTAAAGGTACCATCGGAGTTATAGGTCCGAAGCGAATGGATTATGAGAAAGTTGTAGAGACATTAAGAACAGTTAAGGGCCAGTTAAGCGATGCTTTCAAGAAGGAAGACGAATAGAAAGGAAGGTCCAATGGAAAAGAATATTAACGATATGCCTGAAGAAGAAAAGGTAGAAAAATCTGAAACTGAAGAAGAAACAGTAGAAGATACAAATGAAACAGTAGAAACTGAAAAAGAAACAACAGAAGATACTAAAGAAGATAAAGACAAAAAAGAAGCAGAAGATAAAAATTCTTCAGACAAAAAAGAAAAGAAAAAAATATTTGGAAAGAAAGATAAGAAAGACCAGCAGATAGAAGAATTAACTGATAAACATAAAAGACTTATGGCTGAATTCCAAAACTACAGAAACCGTAGCGAAAAAGAAAAATCAGCAATGTTTGAAGTTGGTGCAAGATCAATTATTGAAAAACTTCTTCCGATTGTGGATAACTTTGAAAGAGGTATCGCAGCATTATCAGAAGAAGAACAAAAATCACCAACAGGTCAGGGAATGAATTTAATATATAAGCAGTTGATGACAGCATTTGAAGAAATGGGAGTTACAGTCATTGAAGCTAAAGGCCAACAGTTTGATCCGGAATTACACAATGCAGTAATGCATGAAGACAATGACGAATTAGAAGAAAATGTTGTTGTTGAGGAATTCCAGAAAGGCTATAAATATAGAGACAGTGTTATAAGACATAGCATGGTTAAGGTAGCTAATTAATTTTACAAATAAGAAATTATTTAACATATATTTGAACTCGGAAAACCGAGAAATAAGAAAATTATCAATTTAGGAGGAAATATATCATGGGAAAGATTATTGGTATTGACTTAGGAACTACAAATTCATGTGTAGCAGTTATGGAAGGTGGAAAACCTACAGTTATTACAAATGCAGAAGGTGTTAGAACAACTCCATCAGTAGTAGCATTTGCAAAATCAGGTGAAAGATTAGTTGGTGAAACAGCTAAACGTCAGGCAGTTACAAACGCTGACAAGACAATCTCTTCAATTAAGAGACATATGGGAACAGATTACAAAGTAGCAATTGATGATAAGAAATATACACCACAGGAAATTTCAGCAATGATTCTTCAGAAGTTAAAAGGTGATGCTGAAGCTTACTTAGGTGAAAAGGTATCAGAAGCTGTTATTACAGTACCTGCTTACTTCAATGATGCACAGAGACAGGCAACAAAAGATGCAGGTAAGATTGCAGGACTTGATGTAAAGAGAATTATCAACGAGCCAACAGCTGCAGCATTAGCTTATGGTCTTGATAATGAAAAAGAACAGAAGATTATGGTATACGATTTAGGTGGTGGTACATTTGATGTATCTATTATCGAAATTGGTGATGGTGTAATCGAAGTATTATCAACTTCAGGTGATAACAGACTTGGTGGTGATGACTTTGATGAAGCAATTACAAATTATATGATTTCTGACTTCAAGACAAAGACAGGTGTAGACCTTACAACAGATAAGATGGCACTTCAGAGAATTAAAGAAGCAGCAGAAAAAGCTAAGAAGGAACTTTCTTCAGCAACACAGACAAACATTAACATCCCTTACATTACAGTAACAGCTGAAGGACCACAGCATTTTGATTTAACTCTTACAAGAGCTAAATTTGATGAATTAACAAGAGCATTAGTTGAAAGAACAGCAGTTCCTGTACAGAATGCATTAAGAGATGCCGGAATTACAGCATCTGAACTTGGAAAGGTATTATTAGTTGGTGGTTCAACAAGAATCCCTGCAGTACAGGATAAGGTTAAACAACTTACAGGTCATGAACCATCTAAGAGTTTGAATCCTGATGAATGTGTAGCAATCGGTGCATCAATTCAGGGTGGTAAACTTGCAGGTGATGCAGGCGCAGGCGAAATCTTACTTCTTGATGTTACTCCACTTTCATTATCAATTGAAACAATGGGTGGTATCGCAACAAGATTAATTGAAAGAAATACAACAATTCCTACAAAGAAGAGCCAGACATTCTCAACAGCAACAGATAACCAGACAGCCGTTGATATCAACGTAGTACAGGGTGAAAGACAGTTCGCAAGAGATAACAAGAGCCTTGGACAGTTCAGACTTGATGGAATCCCACCAGCAAAGAGAGGTGTTCCACAGATTGAAGTTACATTTGATATTGATGCAAATGGTATCGTAAATGTTTCAGCTAAGGATTTAGGAACAGGAAAAGAACAGCACATTACAATTACAGCAGGTTCAAATATGTCTGATGAAGATATCGATAAGGCTGTAAAAGAAGCTGCTGAATTTGAAGCACAGGATAAGAAACGTAAGGAAGGCATTGATGCTAAGAATGAAGCTGATTCAATGGTATTCCAGACAGAAAATGCTTTGAATGAAGTTGGTGATAAGATTGATGCAAATGATAAGGCAGCAGTTCAGGCTGACATCGATGCATTAAAGGCTGTAATTGCTGAAATTACAGATGACCAGAACATCACAGATGCTCAGATTGAAAGCTTAAAGAATGGAAAAGAAAAATTAATGGAAAGCTCACAGAAAGTATTCTCAAAGATGTATGAACAGGCTCAGGCACAGGCTGGAGCACAGGGAGCAGGTCCTGATATGGGAGCACAGGGAGCTTACCAGGATCCTAATGCAGGAGCTGGAGCAGATGATGTAGTTGATGGTGACTACAAGGAAGTATAATCTGAATACACATATAGCACTGGGTTATAGAATATGATAGAATGTATCCCGTCCGGGTTTAGCCCGGACGGGTTTTACAAGTTATTTATACTAATATAAAAATAATGAAAATAGGACTAGGGTATGACATCCGTGTTTTATTTGCAGATTATTTATTCATACTAATATGAAAGGTGATAAAAATGGCGGAAAAAAGAGATTATTATGAGGTATTAGGCGTTGATAAAAATGCTGACGAAGCCACAATAAAAAGCGCATATAGAAAATTGGCTAAGAAATATCACCCGGACGTAAATCCTGGGGAAGAAGCTGCGGCGAAGTTTAAAGAAGCATCAGAGGCATATGCTGTACTTAGTGATGCTGATAAGAGACGTCAGTATGATCAATTCGGTCATGCAGCATTTGATGGAAGCGCAGGAGCAGGAGCCGGAGGATTTGATTTTAATTCTGCAGACTTTGGAGATATATTTGGAGACATATTCGGAGATATATTTGGCGGAGGCAGACGTAGTTCAAGAAACAGCAATGGTCCTATGAGAGGAGCAGATATTCGTGCTTCAGTCAGAATAACATTTGAAGAAGCTGTATTTGGATGCGAAAAGGAATTAAGTCTTAATCTTAAAGATGAATGTACAACATGTCATGGAACAGGTGCAAAGCCTGGAACACAACCTGAAACATGTAGCCGATGCGGAGGTAGAGGTCAGGTAGTTACAACACAGCAGAGCTTCTTTGGAACAATGCAGAATATTACAACATGTCCTGAATGTAACGGAACAGGTAAGGTTATAAAGGATAAATGTGCAACATGTCACGGCACAGGATATACTTCAAGTCTTAAAAAGATTGCAGTTACAATTCCAGCAGGTATTGATGACGGACAGAGTGTAAGAATCAGAGAAAAAGGTGAACCTGGAAGAAATGGCGGACCAAGAGGAGACTTATTAGTACAGGTTAGAATTATAGGCAATCCAAACTTCCAAAGAAATGGAATGGATTTATATACAAATACATCAATCTCATTTGCACAGGCAGCAATAGGAGGAGATGTAAGAGTTAACACTGTAGATGGAGATGTATTGTTTAATATAAAACCGGGAACACAGACAGGAACAAGAATCAGATTAAAAGGAAAAGGTGTTCCAAGTATTAGAAATAAAGCGGTTCGTGGTGATCAATATACAACTTTGATTGTAAGAGTACCTGAAAAATTGACTCATGAACAAAAAGAGTTAATTAAACAGTTAGACAAAATATCAGGAAATACACTAAACCAAAGTGAAGATGAAAAGCCAAAGAAAAAGAGTTTTAAAGATAAATTTAAACTAGATTAAGAGATTAGAAAAAAGAAATATTGCGGATATAAAAGTAAAATTGCTTTTATATCCGTATTTTTATATATTAAAAATTTGAAAAAAATTTTATAAGTTAGAAAATATTAAAACAATCATTTAAATAAATAAAGAAGAAATAAGTAATGTATATATTAAATTAAGTAACAATAAAACAAGAAAAATTTGCAAAAAAAAGTTTTTGTGAACAATAAAACCAATGAGAATAATCACTAATAGTCAAATTGTACAAAAACAAGCAAAAAAATAAGTGGTTTATAATAAAATATGTTGACTTTTGAAACGTTTTTAACTATACTGACTGTATAATAGTTATAAAGTTCAGGAGGAAAATTGAAATGAGAAAGAATTTAAAGAAAATCGCCACATTAGCAATGGCAGCAGCAATGGCTATCGCAGTAGTACCTGCAGTACCAACTCAGGCAGCTAAAACAGAATTAATTAAGAATGAATGGGACAGTTACTTTGGTGCTTCATCAGGATGGGCTGAAGGAGCAGAAGGAGCTTTGACAGAAAATTCTAAGTCATCTTGGACAGCCGATATGAATTCAATTGGCTGGGGTGGAATCTGGGGAGCTCAGGTTAAGAATGAAAACCTTAAGTACCAGAAAGGTCAGTCATATACAGTAAGTTGTAAACTTAAAGCAACTAATTTAGATAAATGGGTTCTTGTTAAGGTTGAAGGAGATGATCCTAATGCATACGAACCTGATAAGGCTCCATTAGCATTTAAGTGGGTACAGTTACAGCAGGATAAAGAACAGACAGTAACATTAGATTTTACTTTGGCTAAGAATTATAGTGGACATCTTTCATTATACTTTGGCGTTGGCGGAGAAATGGGTGACAGAGAAGATGAACAGTTAGCAGGTCTTTACAATGGTTTAGTTACATTACCAAAGGATGGAGATCCTACATTTTCATCATCTGTAAAATGTTCTAACATTTCAGTAAAACAGGTTGCTACAACAATTAAGAAAGTAAGAGCTAAGAAAGGCGTAGCTAAGGTTACTATTAACAAGAGTGCAGTAGCAAAGAAATATGTTGTACAGTATTCAACAAAGAGCAGTATGGCTGGTGCAAAGAAAGTTGTTACGGCTAAGACAAATGCAACATTAAAGAATCTTACAAGTGGAAAGAAATACTACGTTAGAGTTGCTGTTGTAAACAAGAATGGAAAGCAGAGCAAAGAATGGAGCGCTAAGAAAGTAGTTAAGGTTAAATAATTAAAGCTACATATATAAACTGTTTGAATTGCAATAATAAATAAACGAGAGAAACCTTATAATTAGGAAGAATTCCTTTTTATAAGGTTTCTTTTATATTGGCGTGCCCGGCGATGTATGTTCCACTTTGTAACATACAGTTTATGGAAAAATAAAAAGTGAAAAGGCTAAAATGGATATTTATGAAAGGTTGCATTAAAAAGTTTTAGCGTTTATAATAAAATGATGTTTTGTGGTTTAAGAGAGGATTTTATTTATGAAATGGAATAAATATACGTTAAAAACAACAACAGAAGCTATAGATTATATAAGTGGTTTGATGATTGAACTTGGGATAGATGGAATACAGATAGAAGACAATGTGCCTTTATCAGAAGAGGACAAGAAGGCAATGTTTATAGATTATCTTCCAACACTTCCTAAAGATGATGGAACAGCATATATAAGTTTTTATACAGAGGAAGATAATGACGATGAAGCATTACTTCATAAAGTTAGAGAAAAATTAAAAGAAGCATCATTATTTATAAATGTTGGAGAGGGAACAATAGAAAAAGATATAACAGAAGACATTGACTGGGTTAATAATTGGAAACAGTTTTTTAAAGCTTTTACTGTAGGAGAATTTTATATTAAACCTACATGGGAAGAAATTGATGAAGCTCATAAAGATATGAAGATGATTGAAATTGATCCTGGGACTGCGTTTGGAACAGGAAAACATGAAACAACTCAACTTTGCATCAATCAGCTAATAAAATATGTAAAACCTGGTGATACAGTCCTTGATTTAGGATGTGGAAGCGGTATTTTATCTATAGTTGCAAAAAAATTAGAGGCAGGTAAAATGGCAATGACTGACATTGATCCGGCTGCAATTACTGCATCAAAAGAAAATTTCCAGGTAAATCATATTGCGATGGATGACATTGATTTGTATGATGGAAATATTATAGATGATGAAGAATTACAGAAAAAAGTCGGATTTAATAAATATGACGTTGTTGTTGCAAATATATTAGCAGATGTAATTATTCCAATATCAGCAATCGTAGATAAATTCTTAAAGAAAGGTGGAATATTTATTTCATCAGGGATTATTTACATGAAAGAAGAAGATGTAGTTGATGCCATAAAGAAAAATCACAAATTAAAATTTATGGAAACAGTAAATCAAGGTGACTGGCGTGCAATTATGGCACAGAAGATTTTAGATTAAAAGAGTGGTATAGAATGTATAGATTTTTTGTTGATGCCGAAAATATATTAGAAGATACTATTTTAGTTACAGGTAGTGATGTTAATCATATAAAAAATGTTCTTCGTATGAAAATCGGAGAAGAAATACTTATTAGCGATGGAAATGATAAGGAATATGTCTGTAGCATTTTAAATATGGATGATGAAAAAGTTGAAGCAAAAATATTAGATATAAACGGACCGGGAAGAGAATTGCCTATAAAAGTATATTTGTTTCAGGGATTGCCTAAAGGCGATAAAATGGAAACAGTAATACAGAAAATGGTAGAACTTGGAGTTTATGGAATTGTGCCGGTAAGTACAAAAAGGTCAATAGTAAAGTTAGATGCAAAAAAGGCAGCCAATAAAGTGAAAAGATGGAATGCCATTTCAGAAAGTGCAGCAAAACAAAGTAAAAGAGGAATAATTCCTAGAGTAAATGATGTCTGCACATTTAAACAGGCAATCGATATGGCTAAAGAATTAGACATGATTATAATGCCGTATGAAGAAGCAGATGATATGGAAAAGACAAGAAATATCATTAGAGGCTTAAAAAAAGACACATCTGTTGGAATTTTCATAGGACCTGAGGGAGGATTTGCTAAAGAGGAAGTAAATGCCGTTATGGAGGAAAATGGAACTCCAATAACTTTGGGGAAAAGAATTTTAAGAACTGAAACGGCAGGCATGGCTATTATGTCAGTAATTATGTTTATGATGGAAGAATAAGGAGCAAAAATGGAAGCGTATTTTGATAATTCAGCCACAACAGTAGTGACAGAAAATGTAAAAGATATAGTTGTAAAAGTTATGACGCAGGATTATGGAAATCCATCATCTATGCATATGGTAGGTGTAAATGCTGAAAAATATATTAAGCAGGCCAAGGAAAATATATCAAAAATATTAAAAACAGACCCGAAAGAAATATATTTTACATCAGGTGGCACAGAGTCGAATAACCTTGCAATAATAGGAAGCGCTAATGCAAATAAAAGAGCAGGAAATAGAATAATAACTACAAAAATTGAACATTCTTCTGTTGCGGCAACGATGAAATACTTAGAAGAACAGGGATTTGAGATTGTATATCTACCTGTAGATAACAAAGGCATTGTAGCTATGGAAAGCCTTAAAAATGCTATGAATGAAAATACAATTCTTGTTTCTGTTATGTTTGTAAATAATGAAGTAGGTGCAATAGAACCGATTGAAGAAATTGGAAAATATATTAAGTCAGTAAAAAAAGATGTTGTATTCCATGTTGATGCTATTCAGGCATTTGGAAAGTTAGACATAAAACCTAAAAAGCTAAATATAGATATTCTTACTGTAAGCGGACACAAAATTCATGGACCAAAAGGTTCAGGATTTATATATATAAAAGACAAAACAAAAATATCGCCAATTATATTTGGTGGCGGACAGCAAAAAGGAATGCGTTCAGGTACAGAGAATGTGCCTGGTATTGCAGGAATTGGTGAAGCGGCAAGAGCAGCTTATGAAAATTTTGATGAAAAGGTGGACAAACTTATTTCCTTAAAAGACAGACTTATTGATATTTTAAATGAAATGGAAGATGTTACTGTAAACAGTCAGAAAGGGAAAAAAGGTGCACCGCATATTGTAAGTGCAAGTTTTAGAGGCGTAAGAAGTGAAGTACTTCTTCATGCGTTAGAAGAAAGAGGTATTTATATATCAGCCGGTTCAGCATGCTCATCTAACAGACCGGCAGTAAGTGCTACTTTAAAAGCTATGAATATAGATAAAGATTTGTTAGAATCAACTGTAAGATTTAGTTTTAGCACATTAAACACTATTAAAGAAATAGAATATTGTGGGGAACAGTTAAACAGCTTGTTACCTATGCTAAGAAAATACGTTAGAAGATAGAAGGAGAGTAAAATGACACAATCACTTTTGATTAAATATGCCGAGATTGGTATAAAGGGAAAAAACAGATATTTGTTTGAAAATGCCCTTGTTAAACAGGCAAAGATTGCATTGAAACGTGTAGATGGAGAGTTTGTTGTAACAAAAGAAGCAGGAAGAATTTATGTTACTACAGAATCTGACTGCGATATGGATGAAGCAATTGAAGCATTACAATATGTGTTTGGTATTGTAGGCATTTGCCCAATGATGCAGATAGAGGACAATGGATTTGAAGATTTAGCTAAACATGTAATAAAACATATCGAAGATAACTATGAAGATAAAAATCTTACATTTAAGGTTGCAGCCAGAAGAAGCAGAAAGAATTATCCAATGGATTCCATGGAAATTAACATGGAAATGGGAGGCGTAATTTTAGATGCATTCCCTGAAATGAAGGTGGATGTTCATAATCCTGATATTGTAATTAATATCGAGATAAGAAATAAAATTAATATTTATTCAAAGATAATTCCGGGACCGGGTGGAATGCCTGTTGGAACAGCCGGAAATGGTATGCTTTTATTATCAGGAGGAATTGATAGCCCTGTTGCAGGATATATGGTTGCAAAACGTGGAGTGCATATTGATGCAGTATATTTCCATGCACCACCATATACATCTGAAAGAGCAAAACAAAAAGTTGTTGATTTGGCAAAAATCATATCAAAGTATACAGGACCAATGAATTTATATGTAGTTAATTTTACAGATATACAGATGTATATTTATGACAAATGTCCGCATGATGAGTTAACTATCATTATGAGAAGATACATGATGAGAATTGCAGAGTATTTTGCAAATAAAGAAGGCTCATTAGGACTTATAACAGGAGAAAGTATAGGACAGGTTGCAAGTCAGACAATGCAAAGCCTTGCAGCTACAAATGAAGTATGTACTATGCCGGTATTCAGACCTGTAATTGCATTTGATAAGCAGGAAATAGTAGATATTTCATTAAAGATTGGAACATATGAAACATCTATCCTTCCATATGAGGATTGTTGTACAACATTTGTTGCTAAACATCCGGTTACTAAACCAAATATTAATATTATTAAAAGATCAGAAACACATTTGGAAGAAGAAATTGACAGAATGTTTAAGGAAGCAGTTGAAACTGCAGAATTAATCGAGATAAGAAGAGACTAATTAAATAAAAAAGAGGGTAATAAAAAAGCAGGCAAACCTGCCTGCTTTTTTAGCAATATCAATTATACAAGATATGGCTTTAAAACATCTAAAATAGCGTTAACGTCATCTTCGCTATGGATGTTTAAGTCAATTGGTTTAGAAAGATCAAGACTGAAAATTCCCATAATTGACTTTGCATCAATTACATAACGACCTGATACTAAATCAAAATCAGAATCAAATTTTGTTATGTCATTTACGAAAGCCTTTACTTTATCAATTGAATTTAAGCTGATTGTAACTGTTTTCATAATAAATACCTCTCTTAAATATATTTTTATACGTCAATATTAACACGAGGCTGATAATAGGGCAATGATAAAAGTATACAAAATTTAATCAAAAAAATTGTTTGGAGTTTGTAAAAATGTTAAAAGTAGCATTACATAATTTAGGATGTAAAGTAAATGCATATGAGACTGAGGCAATGGCACAAAAGCTGGAAGATGCCGGTTACGAAATTGTACCATTTAATGAAAAGGCCGATGTGTATATTATAAATACATGTTCAGTTACAAATATGGCAGATAGAAAATCGAGACAAATGCTTCATAAAGCTAAGAAAATGAATGAAGATGCAGTAGTAGTTGCAGCAGGATGTTATGTTCAGACAGCAACAGAAAAATTGTTAGAAGATTTGTCTGTTGACATTCTTATTGGAAATAATAAGAAAAAAGATATAGTTGAAGAACTTCAAAAATATTTTGATGATAACAAATATAATAAAAATGTAATTGATATAAATGCCACAAATGAATATGAAGAGTTGGAACTGGCAACCGTAACAGAACATACCAGAGCTTATATAAAAATTCAGGATGGATGTAATCAGTTCTGTTCATATTGTATAATTCCTTATGCAAGAGGAAGAATCAGAAGTAGGGAATTTGACAATATAAAACAGGAAGTTACAGAACTTGCACAAAAAGGATTTAAAGAAATCGTACTTACAGGTATTCATTTAAGTTCATATGGCAATAATGAAAATAAATTAATAGATGTTGTTGAAATGATTGCCGGAATTGAAGGTGTTGAAAGAATAAGATTAGGTTCTCTTGAGCCAAATATCGTGACTGAGGATTTTGCAAAACGATTAGCAAAAGTTGATAAAATATGTCCACATTTTCATTTGTCAATGCAGAGTGGATGTGATAATACATTAAAAAGAATGAATAGACATTATACATCTGACGAATATTTTGAAAAATGCGAACTTTTAAGAAAATATTTTGACAATCCGGCATTTACAACGGATGTAATCGTTGGATTCCCAGGTGAAACGCAGGAAGATTATGAAATCTCAAGAGAATTTGTAAAAAAAGTAAGATTTTCAGAATTGCATGTATTTAAATATTCAAAACGAGATGGTACTGTTGCTGCAAAAATGGAAAATCAGATTCCAGAGCCTGTAAAGACAGAAAGAAGCGAGGATTTGATTAAAGTTGGCGAAAATCTTACAATGGAATATAGAAGAAAATTTATAGGAAAAAAGGTAAGTGTATTGTTTGAAGAAATAATTAATGTAGCAGGAGAAAATTATTGGGTAGGTCACACAAAAGAATATATTAAGGTTATAATGAAGAGTGACAAAGACATATCAGGAGACATTAAAAACGTTTCATTAATTGGATTCGCAAATGAGTGTTTAAATTGTGAAAATATTGAAAAAAAAGGTGTGGGCAAGGAAATAATGCTTGCCACAATATAAGTTTTATATTAGTATAAAGGTACATGGAAAATGCCAAAAGGGCAAAAGGACGGGATAAGATGAGTAATTTAGGAAACACACAATACTTCAAAGTTCCACAGGAACAGAAGTTAGGCGTTGAAGAGATTTTAGAAAGAGTATATCAGGCGTTAGCAGAAAAAGGATACAATCCGGTTAACCAGATTGTAGGTTATATTATGTCCGGAGATCCTACATACATTACAAGTCATAATAATGCCAGAAGCCTTATTATGAAAGTAGAACGCGATGAATTAATTGAAGAAACAGTTAAGTATTATATCAACAACAAATTAAAATAAGCAACGGCTATACAAATGGGAGTTTCATTGAAGAAACTCTTTTTTGTAGCAAAAGCCCGGAAATGCGACTGCGCTTGCGCAGAGCCGCATGAGCCGGGCGCAAGAACAGCGAGAAACAAACGTTTCGAGCTGGCGGAAGCGGAAGCGGCGAAGCCGATTAGCAAAAGCCCGGAAATGCGACTGCGCTTGCGCAGAGCCGCATGAGCCGGGCGCAAGAACAGCGAGAAACAAATGTTTCGAGCTGGCGGAAGCGGAAGCGGCGAAGCCGATTAGCAAAAGCCCCAAAATGCGACTGCGCTTGCGAGCCCACGGTTTGGCAGGGCTTATTCTGTATGCTTAAAGGAGAAATGTTATAATGAGAATATTAGGACTTGATTTTGGCTCAAAGACAGTAGGAGTTGCAATTACAGATCCGTTAGGGATGACTGCACAGGGCATGGAAATAGTGAGAAGGGAATCACCTAATAAATTAAGAAAGACTCTTTCAAGAATAGAGACAATTATTAAAGAAAATGATGTTGAATTAATAGTATTAGGATTACCTGTAAATATGGATGGAAGTTCAGGTGAAAGAGTTGAAAAGACAAAAGAATTTGCAGATATGCTTACACGTAGAAGCGGAGTGGAGATTATTTTTCAGGACGAACGATTAACAACGGTTGAAGCATATGAAATAATGAATGAAGCAGGAATAAAAAGGGAAGACAGATACAAATATGTTGACCAGATTGCTGCCACAATTATTCTAGAGGATTATCTTAATTCGCATCGTTAAAAGTTATATGGTAGGAATATGACTTTTCATAACAGACTATGTATAGATATTTTTATTAACTGTCAGGAAAAAATCATTAATTTGATGGAATGTACGCAGATAAATAGTTAGATTAATTAAAAAATGAAGGTATTATTTCGTGAAGGATAGGAATGTTTATAATTATAAATAATAATTATAAATGCCTAATTAAGTACTTTGCAGATACCAAAGTTAGTATAGAAAAGTAATAGGAGGAAACAAAATGAACGAAGTTCATTTTCTATAAATGTTTCCGACGAATAGCCGCCGACCGAAGGGCGGGGGCATTATATATTTTTCAGGAGGAGATATAGTCAAATGGATGGAAAGATAATTTTCAAAAATGAGCAGGGTGAAAATGAAGAATTCACAGTTTTATTAGAAACAAAAGTAAATAATATAAAATATATTCTTGTTGAAAAAGAAGATGAAGAGATAGCATATATTTTTAAGGACACATCAGATGATAGTAGTGAAGAAGCTGTTTATGAAGTAGTTTTAGATGAAGATGAAGTAGGATATATCGGAAAGATTTTTTCAGAACTATTAGAAGATGTAGATTTAGTATAATACGAATATGAACGGAGAAATATAGGAGGGAAATATTAATGAGCGAGACTGGAAAGTTGAAAATAATTCCATTAGGCGGTTTAGAGCAGATTGGAATGAATATGACAGCTTTTGAATATGAAGATGGCATAATAGTAGTCGATTGCGGATTGTCATTTCCGGATGATGATATGCTTGGAATAGATTTAGTAATACCGGACATTACTTATTTAAGAGAAAATAAGGACAAGATAAAAGGATTTTTTATAACACATGGACATGAAGATCATATTGGTGCGTTACCATATGTTTTAAAAGAAATCAGTGCACCATTGTATGCAACAAAACTTACAATGGGAATTATAGAAGGAAAGCTTGAAGAACATCAGATCAAAGATATAGTTAAAAGAAAAGTAGTTAAATATGGTCAGAACATAAACGCAGGTAAATTCAGAGTTGAATTTATTAAGACAAACCATAGTATAGCTGATGCGGCAGCATTTGCCATTCATACACCTGTTGGTGTTATTGTTCATACAGGTGACTTTAAGGTAGATTATACACCTGTATTTGGTGATGCAATTGATTTAGCAAGATTTAGTGAATTAGGAAAAAAAGGCGTATTGGCAGTTATGTGTGACAGTACAAACGTATTAAGACCTGGATTTACACCTTCAGAAAGTACGGTTGGTGCAACATTTGACCACATTTTTTCAGAACATCCTAAGACAAGAATTATTATTGCTACATTTGCATCAAATGTAGACAGAGTTCAGCAGATTATCAATTCAGCTGACAAATACAACAGAAAAGTTGTAGTAGAAGGAAGAAGTATGGTTAATATTATTTCAGTTGCAAAAGAATTGGAATATTTAAAGATACCTGATAATACATTGATTAATATTGAAGAAATGAAAAATTATACTGATGACCAGTTGGTACTTATTACAACAGGAAGTCAGGGAGAATCAATGGCAGCCCTTTCAAGAATGGCAGCATCACTTCATAGAAAAGTAAGTATTAAACCGGGAGATACTATTGTGTTTAGTTCAACACCTATCCCTGGAAATGAAAAAGCCGTAAGTAAAGTAATTAATGAATTATATATGAAGGGGGCAGAGGTTATTTTCCAGGATACACATGTTTCAGGGCATGCGTGTCAGGAAGAAATTAAATTAATATATTCTCTGTTAAAACCTAAATATGCAATACCTGTACATGGTGAATACAGACATTTAATGGTTCATGGACAGTTAGTTCAGAAATTAGGAATTCCTAAAGAAAATGTATTTATTATGAAATCAGGGGATGTTTTAAGTATTGATGAAAATGATGCAAAGATTACAGGAAAAGTCCCTGCAGGTTCCGTATTAGTTGATGGTCTTGGAGTAGGTGATGTAGGTAACATCGTTCTTAGAGACAGACAGAATCTTGCTGAAAACGGAATTATAATTGTGGTACTTACTTTGCAAAAATATACAAATCAGTTACTTGCAGGACCTGATATTGTAACAAGAGGTTTCGTATATGTAAGAGAGTCAGAAAATCTTATTGACGAAGCAAAGGAAGTTGTGGCAGAAGCATTAGACAACTGTTTAAGTAAAAACTCAGTTGACTGGGGTAAAATTAAAATGGTTGTAAAAGATAGTTTAGGTGAATATTTATGGAAGAAGATGAAGAGAAATCCAATGATTCTTCCAATAATCATGGAAGTTGAATAATCCGGGAGGAGCTTATGGTTAGGCGAAAAACATCAGAAGGCTTTGCAAGAGTTATGAGTAAAGTATTAAAATATTTGGTGATGTTTGTTGTCATTTACTATTTTGCAGCAGCAGCTTTTGTATTTGGCAGACAGTTATTCACAGACAAGGGAGCAGCACCTGCACCTGGGATGGATATGACAATTGAAGTAACTAAGAACACATCAATAAAAGATTTTGCAAAGACATTAGAAGAATACGGAATTATAAATGATGATAAAGTATTATGGGTTGAGTCATTTATATATGAAGTAAAGGTTGTAAAGCCGGGAACATATACTTTCAATACTTCTGATAACGGTGAAAAAATATTAAAAGTTATCAAAAGTGAAGGTAAAACTGATGAAGAAGAGACAACAACGGAATAAGAGAGGTTGATATGATAGTAAATGAAAGAATTGTATCATACATGCATTCGTTGGAAAAAAATAATAGTCAGGTTTTAGAGCAGATAGAAATAGAAGCTCATAAGGACAATGTGCCGATTATCAGAAAAGAAATGGAAAGTTTCTTAAGAGTTATTCTGGCAATAAAAAAACCTAAAAGAATATTAGAGCTGGGTACCGCAGTTGGGTACTCAGCCATTTTAATTAGTGAATGTTTAGATGAAGATGGAAAAATTACTACAATAGAAAATTATGAAAAAAGAATTCCTATCGCAAAAGAAAATATAAAAAAAGCAGGAAAAGAAAATGTGATTACTCTTTTAGAAGGAGATGCGTTGGAAATTATGCCTACACTAAAAGATGATAGCTTTGACTTTGTATTTATGGATGCGGCAAAGGCTCAGTATATTAATTTTCTCCCGCATGTTTTAAGATTAATGAAAACAGGAGGAGTACTAATTACTGACAATGTTCTTCAGGAAGGTGATTTGATAGAATCTAAATATGTTGTAAGAAGAAGAGACAGAACAATTCATAAACGAATGCGGGAATATATGTATGAAGTAAAGAACAATGAACAGTTAGAAACATCCATCGTTCCAATTGGAGATGGAATAACAATAAGTGTAAAGAAGAGATAAATATGAGAAATGTAGAATTATTAATTCCGGCAAGCAGTCTGGAAGTTTTAAAAACAGCAGTAAAATATGGGGCGGATGCCGTATATATTGGTGGAGAAGTATTTGGACTTAGAGCAAAAGCGAAGAACTTTTCATTAGAAGAAATGCGAGAAGGTGTAAAATTTGCACATGAACATAATGTGAAAGTATATGTTACTGCAAATATACTCGCCCACAATGCAGATTTAGAGCCTGTAAGAGCTTATTTTGAAGATTTAAAAACAGTAAATATGGATGCACTTATAATCGCTGACCCTGCAATATTTACAATTGCCAAAGAAATGCTTCCGGATACTGAAATTCATATCAGCACTCAGGCTAATAATACAAATTATGGAACATATAATTTCTGGTACAATCTTGGAGCTAAGAGAGTTGTAACTGCAAGAGAATTATCAATGAAGGAAATAAAAGAAATAAGAGAACATATTCCTGATGACATGGAAATCGAAACATTTGTTCATGGCGCAATGTGTATTTCTTATTCAGGAAGATGTCTTTTATCAAGTTTTATGGCAGGGCGTGATGCAAATAAAGGCGCATGTACTCATCCGTGCAGATGGAAATATGCCGTTATGGAAGAATCAAGACAGGGACAGTATATGCCTGTTTATGAAAATGAACGTGGAACATATATTTTTAACTCAAAGGATTTGTGTATGATAGAGCATATTCCTGAACTTATAGATGCCGGGATTGACAGCTTTAAAATTGAAGGAAGAATGAAAACAGCACTTTATGTTGGAACAGTTGCAAGAACATACAGAATGGCAATCGATGATTATTTAGAAAGCCCTGATAAGTATTATGCAAACCTTGATAAGTACAGGGAGTTAATTTCACAGTGTACATTCAGACAGTATACAACCGGATTTTTCTTTGGAAAACCGGACGAGACAACGCAGATATATGATAAAAATGTATATGAAAGAAATTATGTTTATTTAGGACTTGTTGGTGAAAAAGTTGGAGAACATAAATATACAATAACTCAAAAAAATAAATTCTGTGTTGGAGATACAATCGAGGTTATGAAAAAGGATGGAAGGGACATTGAAGTTAAAGTTATTTCAATTCAGGATGAAGAAGGAAATGAAATGGAAAGTTGTCCACATCCACAACAAAAATTATTTATTGATTTAGGAATTGATTTAGAACTTGGAGATATTCTTAGAAAAAAAGATGTTGTAACTGCGTAAAATAAATAAGAAATGACAGGCACCCGTTATATGATTTGTGCATAAAATGTATAAAGCATGTGACGAGGTGCCTTTTTTGAAGACATTTAAAGAGCCTTTGACACCAAAGGAAGAGAAAAAATATCTGGAAAGATATGCACAGGGAGATAAGCTGGCGAAGGATATATTAATAGAGAGTAATTTACGCCTTGTTGCACATGTAGCAAAAAAATATTCGGGTGAGAGAGATAATGAAGATTTAATTTCCATTGGAATAATAGGCCTTATAAAGGCAATAAATTCATATGATATAAATAAGGGAAACCGTTTAGGAACCTATGCGGCAAAATGCATTGAAAATGAAATGCTAATGATGTTTAGAAATGAGAAAAAAAGAAGCAGGGACGTATCGCTAAATGAACCAATAGGAACAGATAAAGAAGGAAATACAATATGTCTTATAGATGTTGTTGAGTCAGATAATGAGGACGTAATAAGTAATATGGAAAGACAGGAAAATGTAGAAATGATTAGGGATATTGTAGAAAATAAACTGACCAAACGAGAAAGAGAAATAATAGAGCGGCGGTATGGAATGAACGGGAGGGAGAGCGAGACGCAGAAAATAATTGGTAAGGATTTAAACATTTCAAGGAGCTATGTAAGTCGTATTGAAAAGAGAGCATTAGAAAAAATAAAATCGGCAATTGACTATTCATATAAAATGTGATAACTTATAACCTAAATAATAACGGAATGTTTGGAGGGTATATGGTTAGTAAAGTTAATTGTTGTGCAATTACGGGAACGGAAGTTTTACCGATTTGTGTTGAAACAGATGTATGTAGTGGCTTGCCATCATTTGATATGGTAGGCCTTTTATCATCAGAAATAAAAGAGTCAAGAGAGAGGGTAAGAACCGCAATAAAGAATTCGGGATTTATGATTCCGCCAAGAAGAATAACGATAAATTTGGCTCCTGCGAATATAAGAAAATCAGGAACTTATTTTGATTTGCCAATATCTGCGTCGATTCTTAAAGCACTTGATATAGTAAAACAGGATGTCAGTAAATTTATGATTGCGGGAGAATTAAGTTTAAATGGAGATGTGATAAAGGTTAATGGAATATTACCTATGGTTTTAATGGCAGTGTCAAAGGAAATTAAAGTATGCATCATTCCTGAAGAAAATTATGGAGAGTGTGTAGCCATTGAATGGATAGAGATAATAGGAGTGAAAAATCTTGCAGAATTAGTGTATGTGTTAGATATGAATCCTAATGAGTTGAGCGAGGAAATATTAAGGCAAAAAGCTAATTTTGAAGAAAAGAAGATTCAGGAAGAAATAGAGGAAAGTTATGATTTTGCAGACATTTGCGGACAGGAGCAGGGAAAAATAGGAGCGATGATTGCAGCAGCAGGAAGACACAATATGCTTATGGTTGGACCACCAGGCGCCGGAAAAACTGTAATAGCAAGGACTATTCCTACAATACTTCCTGATATGACATTTGAAGAGAGAATACAAATATCAAAGATTCATAGTATAGCAGGGAAATTAGATGGAAGACTAGTGGATAAAAGACCATTTTGCAGTCCGCATCATACTACAACGGTAACGGGAATGACGGGCGGCGGAATGAAACCAAAAGTAGGACAGGTTACCCTTGCTCATGGTGGAGTATTATATTTAGACGAATTTCCTGAATTTTCGAGAAATGTTATTGAAGCATTAAGGCAACCGTTAGAGGACAAAAAAATTGTGCTTTCAAGAAATAGTGGAAGCTATGAATTTCCTGCAGATGTGATACTTATAGCATCAATGAATCCGTGTAAGTGTGGATATTATCCTGATAGAAACAGATGTAGCTGTACACAAAGGGAGGTTAATAAGTATTTGTCAAAAATAAGTGGACCTATATTAGATAGATTTGATTTATGTGTGTATTTAAACAGAGTAGAGTATAAGGATATTAAAAAAAGTGAAAAAACTTCAGAAAAGATGAAAGAAAGGGTTATTGCAGCAGCACAAATTCAAAGGGAAAGATATAAGAATGAAACAGTGTCTTACAATGGACAGTTAGATGGCAGAAATATTAAAGAATTTTGTAAATTAAATAAGCCTGAAGAAGAACTTATGGAACAGATTTTTAATAAATTTAAATTGAGCATGAGGGCGTATGGAAAGGTATTAAAAGTAGCAAGAACGATAGCAGATTTGGACGAGAGAAAAAATGTTTCAAAGGGCGATATATCAAAGGCTTTGACATTTAGAACTCCGGCTTGGATGAAGTAAAAAGGGGGATACTATATATATGGAAGAAAGAGATTATTTTGCATGGATTTCAACTGTAAAAGATATACAATATACGAAGTTAAACAGACTGTTAAAAGGTGTAAATGGAATAGAAGAATTGTATCATTCAAGTGAGAAAAAATTACTAAATATGACAGATATTACAAAGAAAGATGTTGAGACAATTCTTAAGGCAAAGACTGAATTTGACAAAAACAGATTTTATGATGAATTAGAGAAGAATAATATAAAATTTGTCACAATTAAAGACGACGAATTTCCAGATAAATTAAGGATATTTGACCATAAGCCATATTTCCTTTTTTACAAAGGGAGTCTACCTGATAATGATAAAAAAACAGTTGCAATGGTTGGGGCAAGAGCGTGCAGTAATTATGGAAGAAATATGGCGAAAAGTATAGCTAAAGAACTGAGTGAAAATGGAGTGCAGATAATTAGTGGAATGGCAAGAGGAATTGATACATACAGTCAATTAGGAGCAATTGAAGGAGGAGAAAAAACTTTTGCAATTGTTGGATGTGGAGTTGATATTGTGTATCCGATAGAAAATATTGAACTTTATGAAAATATTATAGAATATGGTGGGATAATTTCAGAATATCCACCGGGAAGCAAACCTCTTAATTGGCATTTTCCGCAGAGAAACAGAATAATAAGTGGATTGGCGGATATAGTAGCAGTAATCGAGGCAAAAGAAAAAAGCGGTTCGCTAATAACTGTGGAATGGGCATTAGAACAGGGCAAAGATATTTACGCACTTCCGGGGAGAGTTGGAGACGCTTTAAGTGGCGGTTGTAATAGGCTTTTAAAGGTTGGTGCAGGGGTATTAACATCGGCAAAAGATATACTTGAAGAATTGCATATAGAAGAAAAAAATAGGGCTTCAAAAATAACGTCTCAAGAAAATTTACTTGAAAAAGATTTTTCCTTGGTGTATATTGAGTTAGGTTTACAGCCGATTAACATCTCAGAATTGATAGAGAAAACCGGCATTGAATATGAACGTTTATCAGAAATATTGTTACAGTTACAACTAGATGGAATGGTAGAACAACCAATGGAAAATTATTATGCAAGGGTTGTAGTGTGACATAAATAAAAATATAAAGGGGTAATTATGGCGAAGTATTTAGTTATAGTGGAATCACCGGCGAAAGTTAAAACAATTAAAAAATTTTTAGGAGCTAATTATGAAGTAGTAGCTTCAAATGGTCATATTAGAGACTTACCTAAAAGTACGCTCGGAATAGATATCGAACACGATTATGAACCAAAATATATAACCATCAGAGGTAAAGGTGGAAAACTTGCAGAATTAAGAAGACAGGTTAAAAAAGCAGATAAAGTATATCTTGCAACTGACCCTGACCGTGAAGGAGAGGCAATTTCATGGCATTTGGCAACAGCATTGAAACTTGACATGAAAAAAACAGCAAGAATAACATTTAATGAAATTACAAAGCCGGCAGTAAAGGCATCTTTAAAACAGCCTAGAGATATTGATATGAATCGTGTTGACGCACAGCAGGCAAGAAGAGTTTTAGACAGAATGGTAGGATATATGATTAGTCCGTTGTTATGGGCTAAGATAAAAAGAGGATTAAGTGCAGGTAGAGTACAGTCTGTTGCACTTCGTATGTTATGCGACAGAGAAGAAGAAATAAATTCATTTATTCCTAAGGAATATTGGGATATGAATGCAACTTTAAATGTAAAAGGAGAAAGGAAACCATTAACAGTTGAGTTTTACGGAGATGGAAATGGAAAGATGGAAATTACCGGAAAAGAACAGCTTGATGGTATTGTAAAAGAATTGCAGAATGCTGAATTTACAGTAAAGGATGTAAAGAAGGGAAGCCGTTCAAGAAAGAGCCCGGTTCCGTTTATAACAAGTACATTGCAGCAGGAAGCTTCAAAGACTTTGAATTTTTCAACTCAAAAAACAATGAGACTTGCACAGCAGTTGTATGAAGGTGTGGATATTAAGGGAAGAGGAACAATAGGTTTGATTACTTACCTTCGTACTGATTCTACAAGAATTTCAGATACAGCAGAAACTCAGGTTAGAGAATTTATAGACAAGACATATGGTGCTGAAAATATAACAAAAGAAGTTAATACAAGTAAATCTAATAAAAAGATACAGGATGCTCATGAGGCAATAAGACCTACAGATGTAAATATTACACCTGCTGAGGTTAAAGAACAGCTTAGCAGAGACTTATTCAGATTGTATCAGTTAATATGGAAGAGATTTGTAGCAAGTAGAATGGCAAGTGCCGTATATGAGACTACATCAGTAAAAGTTGCAGCAGACAAATACATTTTTAATGCTTCAACTTCAAAGCTTAACTTCCAGGGATTTATGCAGGTTTATACAGATAGTGACAGCGAAAAAGTAACAACGGATAATGTAATTGCAAAACTTACAAAAGAATCAGAATTGTCATTAGTTGAATTTAATGAAAATCAACATTTTACACAGCCACCTGCTCATTTTACAGAAGCTGTACTTGTTAAGGCACTAGAAGAACAGGGAATTGGACGTCCAAGTACTTATGCTCCAACAATTACAACAATTATTGCAAGAAGATATGTTACAAAGGAAAAGAAGAATCTTTATGTAACAGAACTTGGAGAAGCGGTTAACAATGTAATGAAGACAGCATTTAGCGCAATTGTAGATTTGAACTTTACTGCAAATGTTGAATCACTTTTAGATATGGTGGAAGAAGGAAAAGTAGAATGGAAGACAGTTATAAGAAACTTCTATCCTGATTTAGATGCCGCTGTAAAGAGTGCTGAAAAGAAATTAGAAAAGATTACAATTGCTGATGAAGAATCAGATGAAATATGCGAAGAATGTGGAAGAAGAATGGTTATCAAATACGGACCGCACGGTAAGTTCCTTGCATGTCCGGGATTTCCAGAGTGTAGAAATACAAAACCATATCTTGAAAAGACAGGAATCCCTTGTCCTAAATGTGGAAAGGAAATTATTCTTAAAAAAACACAGAAGGGAAGAAGATACTATGGATGTATCGACAATCCTGAATGTGATTTTATGTCATGGCAGAAACCTTCTACAGAAAAATGTCCTGAGTGCGGTGGATATATGCTTGAAAAAGGAAACAAGTTAGTATGCGCAGACGCGACATGTGGATATGTTACAGATTTGAAGAAAAAAGAGGAAGTAAAATAGATGAAATTTAAAATGGTTCATGAAAACTACAATGTAGTTGACTTAGATAAATCAATGGAATTTTATTCAAAAGCTTTAGGATTAAAAGAATCACGCAGAAAAGAAGCAAAAGACGGCTCATATATAATTGTCTATATGTCAAACGAAGAAGCAGATTTTGAATTGGAATTAACATGGTTAAAAGAGTGGAAAGGAAATTATAATCTTGGAGATTGTGAATTCCATCTTGCATTTGAAACAGATGATATGGAAGCAGCTCATAAACTTCATGAAGAAATGGAATGCATTTGTTTTGAAAATAAAGAAATGGGAATTTATTTTATTGAAGATCCTGATGGATATTGGTTAGAAATTGTTCCAGCAAAATAGAGGTAAATGAATGAAGGTTACGTATTTAAAACATAGTGGTTTTATGGTTGAAAGCAGAAATTATATATATTTGTTTGACTATATTGGTGGAAACATAGATAAAGCCATAAAATCGGACAAGAAAATTTACGTAATGGTAAGCCATGTTCATGATGATCATTTCAGTAAAATAATATTTGATATAGCGACTAAGCATAATAATGTAACATATGTTTTATCTTACGATGTTGTTAAGAAAATAAAGAAAAATGCTATATTATCAAAAATGACTGAGCAACTTAATATAATAAGAGTTCAAGCTCATGAAAAATACAAGATAGATGATATAGTTGTCGAAACATTGAAATCAACAGATGAAGGGGTAGCTTTTATAGTAAGTGAAAAAGATGGTACAATATATCATGCAGGTGATTTGAACTGGTGGCACTGGGAAGGAGAACCAAAATCCTGGAACCGAAATATGGAAGTTAATTTTAAAAGAGAGATTGATAGCATGAAGGGAAGAAAGATAGATATTGCTTTCGTACCGCTTGATCCAAGACAGGAAGAAGCCTATTATATGGGAATGGACTATTTTATAAAAAATGTTGGAGCAAATGAAATTTATCCTATGCATTTTTGGGGAGAACCTGAAATAATAGACAGATATAAAAATGAGTATGGTGGAGAAAACATAGTGAGTAAGGCAGTTTTTTGTAAATAAAAAGTGCTTGAATTATAAAATGACTTATGATAAGATGTCTAAGTTAGAGTAAACACGTTTGATGAAATCGGACCGGTGCCCATGCTCGGGGTTGTCCGATGAATTGGATTCAGACGGAAGATTAAAACCAAATGGAGGTAAAAAAATGAGCGTTATTTCAATGAAACAGTTATTAGAAGCAGGTGTTCATTTCGGACATCAGACAAGAAGATGGAACCCTAAGATGGCTCCATACATTTACACAGAAAGAAATGGTATCTATATTATCGATTTACAGAAGTCAGTAGGTAAAGTTGATGAAGCTTATAAGGCTATGGCTGATATCGCAGCTGATGGTGGTACAATTCTTTTTGTTGGTACAAAGAAACAGGCTCAGGAAGCTGTTAAGACAGAAGCTGAACGTTGTGGAATGTACTATGTAAATGAAAGATGGTTAGGCGGAATGCTTACTAACTTCAAGACAATTCAGTCAAGAATTAAGAGATTAAAAGACATCGAACAGATGGCAGAAGATGGAACATTTGATGTTCTTCCTAAGAAAGAAGTTATCGAAATTAAGAAAGAATGGGATAAGCTTGAAAAGAACCTTGGCGGTATCAAGGATATGAAGAGAATCCCAGACGCTATTTTCGTAGTAGATCCTAAGAAGGAAAGAATTTGTATTCAGGAAGCTCATGCACTTGGAATCAAATTAATCGGTATCGCTGATACAAACTGCGATCCTGAAGAATTAGATTACGTTATTCCAGGTAATGACGATGCTATCAGAGCTGTTAAACTCATCGTTGCTAAGATGGCAGATGCTGTTATCGAAGCTAACCAGGGTGAAGAAATGGTAGCTGAAGAAGTAGCTGAAACAGAAGCAGAATAATTAAATTTTTTCTAAATAGGAGGATATAGTAATGGATATTACAGCAGCAATGGTAAAAGAGTTAAGAGAATTAACAGGCGCTGGAATTATGGCTTGTAAGAAAGCTTTAGTTGAAACTGATGGTAATCAGGAAGCAGCTATCGAAGTATTAAGAAAGAAAGGCGAAGCTACTGCAGTAAAGAAATCAGGTAGAATCGCAGCTGAAGGTGTTGTTGCAACATTAGTTGAAGATGGAAAAGCAGCAATCGTAGAAGTAAACTCAGAAACTGACTTCGTAGCTAAAAACGAAAAGTTCCAGACATTCGTAGCTAACGTAGTTAAGCAGATCGTTAACTCAGATGCAGCTGACGTTGAAGCTTTATACGCTGAACCATGGGCTCTTGACACATCAAAGACTGTAAAAGACGAATTAACATCACAGATTGCTGTTATTGGTGAAAACATGAACATCAGAAGATTTAAGAAAATCGTATCTGACGGTGTTGTTGTATCATACATCCACGCTGGTGGAAAGATTGGTGTATTAGTAGAAGCTGATGCACAGGCTAACGAAACTGTTGAAGCATCAATGAAGACTATCGCTATGCAGATCGCAGCTATGAGTCCACAGTATATTAGCAGAGAAGACATCTCAGATGATGAACTTGCTAAGATGAGAGAAATCACAATTGATAGTGCTTTAAATGATGTAGCATCACTTCCAAAGCCAATTCAGAAAGATATCTTTGCTGAAGCATTAAGCACAGATGCATTAAGCGCTGAAGACAAAGCAATCTTAGAAGAAAAACAAAACGACAAGTACTTATTCAACTTCCTTTCAAAAGAAGCTATTGCTTCATTAGCAGCTATTTCAATGAGCAAGAAGGAAGAAATCTGTGCTAACAAGATCTTCAACGGTTTAGTTGAAGGACGTATTTCTAAGCAGTTAAAAGAAGTATGTCTTCTTGATCAGACATACGTTATGGCTGCAGATGGAAAGCAGACAGTAAAAGCATACTTAGCAGAAGTTTCAAAAGAAGTTGGTGCTCCAGTTGCACTTAAGAGCTTCATCAGATTTGAAACAGGCGAAGGTATCGAAAAGAAAGAAGAAGATTTTGCAGCTGAAGTAGCAAAACAGATGAAATAGTCAGGCTAAAGCCGTGCAAATAAAAAGAAGAACATCCACGAGCCATGTTTACATGGGCGAGAGGGTGTTCTTCTTTTTTTGGCTCTTTGTCAAGCATGGGGGTAATCACTTATATATATCGTGTGTGATTTGTAATCACACACGATTTTTATATAGTATCACATGATAACATTATTCTGTTTCTGAAATTTTCAAAATTCCTATATCCATAAGCATTTCGCTTAATTACTTTAATCTTATTATTCATTCCTTCTGTATATCCGTTTGTATATGGGCAATCAAAACTGTTGAGTATGTATTTCGCCCAATTGGCAAGTGTAATAAGTACTGAATTGAATTCATCCAGTTCACTGACAGAGGCAGCATTAATAAATTTACGAAGTTTGGGTTTGGCTTCAGTACTGCTTTTAGAGTTCATAAAGTCATAAAAAAGTTCTTTTAAATAATAAGCCTGAGCTAGATCGTTTGATTGCTGTAACATTACTTCAAGAGCCTCAAGATTTTCTTCATTTAACTTATCCTTATGGGCGAGAATTAATTTACGGCTTCGTTTGAAATATTTTCTCTTTGAAGGATGCATCTGTTTTTGAATTCTAATTCGTACTCTTTCGGTAGCACCGGTTACCTGTTTAACCACATGAAATTTATCAATAACAATGGTTGCGTTAGGCAACAACCTCTGTGCAATATCCTTATAAACCTTGTACATATCCATAACAAAGTAACGAACATCCTTACGGTTGGGAAAGTCTCTTAAGTATTCTTCAAGCCTGTATTGGGTTCTGGAAGGAAGAATGTCAAAAACTTTATGCTCTTTTGGTGCTGTCAGAATGGAATGATATTTATTTCCACCCGAATTTTCCTTAAACTCGTCGATTGAAAGTACTAAAGGAAGCGTTTTCGGTTTCTGATGTTTGATGTCTTTGAGCCGCCTGAAAATAGAGGAAACGGATATCCCCAGCTGAGAGGCGACATTTGAAACATTAAGAGAACTCTTTAGCAAGTGTATTGCTTCAAAACATAAACGGGTGGTAAGGCGACAGTTCTTAGGAAGAAGCGAAAAAGGTTCCGTAAAATGTCTGTCACATGAATCACAGTGGTATCGCCGTTTTCTATAATGAAGGAAAGTACTTTTTCCCATAATGGGGCTGTCTTTAATAATGGAAGTCCTGTAGTCATGAACTTTGTTGGTTATGGCTTTACAGTGAGGACAGACACAGTCTTTACGCTTTAACATGAAGTAAATATGGTTTTCTTTTGATGTATAATCGATATTTGTGATAAAAAGGTCTTTTATTTCCAGTATATTTGAAATATAATCATTGTTAGGCATAGTAATAATCTCCTTTGTGGTTTTGTGGTGATTCTATTATAAGAGATTATTTTATCTATGCCTACTTTTTTGTAGAAATATCACAAAAGATAAAAAAGGAACTATACCTTACCCCCAAGTAAAGTATAGAACCTATTTAATAAGATTTTCTTCTTCGTGTAATATTAAATGTGTCGGCTGTAAAATTAACAAAAATTTAATTGGATTTTCATTGACCCATATAACACCTTACAATATAATAAAAGCAAATATATAGCTTATAAAGGAGGTTCCTTAATGACGAAAAAAATAACCGCAATATTCTTGGCATTGTGCATGGCAATTTCCGTTTTGCCGATGACCATTCAGGCGGCATCAAAGCCCGATATTAAGGTTGGCGACTATGTTAAAATGGGCGCGTATAACAATGCCTCAATTCTTTGGCGATGTGTAAGCATTGACAATAACGGACCGCTTATGCTTGCAGACAAAATTGTTGACACCCTTGCATATGATGCCAAAACAAATGACAACAGCAATTCAAAATCACACAGCAGAAGCTATAAGCGTGATGATTACGGTTCTAACTATTGGAAAGACAGCAATATGCGTTCTTGGTTAAATTCGACCGCAGCTGAAGGCAAAGTCGATTGGCTTTGTGGCAACCCTCCGAAAGACGGATATGTAAGCGGTGTGGGAGCGTACAACGAAAAAGCGGGTTTTCTCAACGCTTTTTCAAAATCTGAAATTGCGGCAATGAAAACCGTTACCCAGCGTTCTCTCGTTTCTCATCCCGAATACAACAAGGGCATAGTTGATGGAGACGCAAATTCGGATTTGTTATACTACACCGATATTTCGGAAGCGGTGGCAAACTACGACAGTTCATATTTTGAAACTACAACCGAAAAGGTTTTTCTTCTTGATGTAAAGCAGGCTAATGCCGTGTGGAAAAATCTCAAAGGTTATTATGTTGCGTATAATAATGACGGTATGGCTTGGCCTTATTGGCTTCGCACTCCTGTTACCGATTGCAATCACGATATGCGTTATATCAGTTCATCGGGTCAGGTCGGTCGTTATGCTCCGTGGTATTCCGATTTGGGCGTAAGACCTGCATTTTATCTCGATTCCGAATATTTTGTTACAACTTCCGGCAGCGGCTCACAAAGCAGTCCTTATATCGGCTCTGCTCCAAATAAGCAAGAGGATGATTATACAATTTCGGAACCTGCCGAGGACGCAAATCCCGATTGGAATGTCAGCACCGAGCAAAGCATTCAGCTCACCCTCGGCCCGTGGTATTCAAATGACGGAAAATATTCTAATCCTACCATCCCTGTTTATACCATCCAAAAAACACGCAGCGACACGGAAAATATGGTTGTTGTCGTTTGCGGCGAGGGATACACAAAAAGTCAGCAGGGCAAATTCATCAATGATGTCAAACGACTTTGGCAGGACGCTATGAAATATGAACCGTATCGCAGTTATGCCGACAGATTCAATGTTTACGCTCTTTGCACAGCTTCCGAATCGACTTTTGACAATGGTGGAAGCACCTTCTTTGATGTTATAGTCGACAAATATAATTCGCCTGTTATTTCTAATAATCTCCACGGAAGTCAGTGGAAAAATCATATTTTTGAGAGATGTATCGGTCCTGAATTTATCGAGAAAATTCACGATGCTCATATCAAAAAAAAGTGTGATCCAAACACAATTCCGTCCGGTTCGGAATATGAGCCTTATTATTATGTTCACGATTATATTGCTCAGTTCGCTATGGTTGTAAACACAAAATCAGATTTCGGCGGTGCTTATAATAACCGTGAATACGGCTTCCATTATTTCATTTCGCCATCAGACAGTTATCGTGCGTCAAAAACTTTTGCACACGAGTTTGGACACGGTTTGCTCGGTCTCGGTGATGAATACAGTAACGGATATTTGCTTGACGATAAGGAACTTAAATCACTCAATCTTTCCTCGGTTGAAGACCCGGAAAAGATAAAATGGCGACAGCTTTTAGGTTTTAGAAACACATATACTTGCCGCAATGCTTACGGCTCAAAAATGCTTGTTTCAAGTTATGAGTGCATAATGAGAGACACAAACTATCAATTCTGTGAGGTTTGCCGTTTGCAGGGCTTCAAGCGAATGTCTCAGCTTGTTAAGGATGTAGACCTTTATGTTGCAACTCCCGAGGTTAAGGAATATACGGGCGCTTATTCAAAGCCGTCTGATTTTACCGACCTTGAAACAAGTTCATATTATAATTACACATATAATCGCAATGACCGACTTTTGAGCGGCAACAGCAAAAGCAGATTTAATACTAATATGAACGGTAAAAAAATCGAGCTTAGAACTGTTATTCAAAACATTTCAGATAAAAATGCACGACAATTAAAATTCAAAATGTGGATTAAGCACTCCGACGGAAGCGTTGCGACCGATTCATCGGGGAATCCGCTTCAAACAGTACAAACCTTTGACATTCCTGTTTGGAATGATAAGGCAAATTTCTGGCCGCTCGGTGCTTTGGATCACATCAAAAGCGACTTTAATTCAGGCTTAAAGAGTTGCTCGCTTATTTATCAAATTCCGTCTGATGCACAGCTTAAGAGCGGCGATACCGTGGCATTTCAGGTGCTCGATGAAAACGGAAATGTGCTTGCAGACGACAATACGGAAACACAGCGCTACACAACCGTTTCAATTCAGTATAAATTTGAGGACGGCTCTGAAATTCCAAACACTGCCGGCGGAACATTTACCGTGCCATACGGCACAAAGCTTGATTTAACACCGGCAAAAACACTTTATGATTATGAATTTATAAAGGTTGACGGCTTGAATAAGCCTATTGTTTCGGACGGAACGGTTGTTACATATTATTACAAAAATAAAAACGAAGAACACACTCACAATCTGACTTTGGTTGCTGCGAAAGCTGCCACCTGCACTACTGCGGGCAATTCCGCATACTACACCTGCGATGGCTGTGACAAGTGGTTCGCAGATGCAACAGGATCGGTAGAAATTACCGATAAAACCAGTGTGAAGATTCCGGCTCCCGGACATACCGCAGGCACAGAATGGAAGTCTGATGATACTAACCACTGGCATGAATGTTCTCGTTGCCACGACAAAAAGGACGAAGCGGCTCACAGCACCAGCGAGTGGATCATTGACACGGCAGCTACCGAAACCGCAGAAGGCGCTAAGCATAAGGAATGCACCGTCTGCAAGAAGGTTCTTGAAACCGCAACGATCCCCGCAACAGGCAGCAGCCATACCAATAGCTACGGCGTATACGTTGGAATGACATATACGGCAGGAAATTTAATATACCAGATTACATCAATTGATACTGCAACAGTAGGACAATCAAAGGTTATTGGTGTAGTAGCTGCTAAAAAGAATAAAATAAAGAAAGTTACAATTCCGGACAGAGCAGATTGTAAAGGATATAGATTAAATGTAACAACAATTGGTAACAATGCGTTTGCCGGCTGCAAGGCCCTTGAGAAGCTTACAATAGGTAACAAGGTAACTGTTATCGGAAAAAATGCATTTAAGAACTGCTCAAAACTTGAAACAGTAGTAATTGGAAAAGCAGTTAAGACAATAAGTTCTAAGGCATTTATAGGAGATAACAAGATTAAGAAGATTACATTCAAAGGTGACAAACTTAAGACTGTAAAGAAGAATGCATTTAGCAAGAAAGCAAAGAAAAATATTAAGTCTAAGAAGACTAAACTTAAAGGAAATAAGAAAGCCATTAAGTTGTTTAAGAAGAAACTTAAAATTAAATAATTAAAAAGTAATTAAAGAGGCTAGCTTTTCAAGAGTTGGACATGTCATGTATGTCTTGTATTCTGCGAAAAGGTAGCCTCTAATAAGTTTATTAAGAGGGAGATAGTGTGAAAGAAAGTAGAAACAAGCCATAAATTGGCGCACTTGAATAAGCTGTCTAAGGCAGGCAACTTTTTTGAAGTGTTATAGAGTTAAAAAAATAGATTAAGAAGCTAATGGCTTATCAGGTGGAAGTGTTCCTTCACGTTGTAATAGCTTCTTTGCCTGTCTGATAGCTTTTGCCTTTTGTTTTTCAACAAGAGCTACAGGCATATCGATTTTATAAAGATTGCTCGGATTCCACTCCTCACCGGTAGACAGCATCTGGTAGATGGCAGTAAGAATCATACGGGCAATAGCGATAATGGCTCTTTTCTTGCCACGACGTTTAACTAGAGCTTCATATTTCTTTTTGTAGTAAGGAGATTTGTCAGATTTTACGGCTGCATGAGCACATTGTACTAATGCAGGCTTGAGGTAGACACCAGCACGCGTAATCCAGACAGATTTCTTCTTACCAGCAGATTCATTGCTGCCAGGTGTTAAACCAGCCCAGCAACATAAACGTTTGGAACCCGAGAACTGAGACATATCCGTACCGATTTCGGAGATGATAGTGATTGCACTATCACGTTTGACACCCGGAATGGTACAGAGGAACCGGACAGCATTTTCAAAATCAGGATTAGAAGAAATCATATTTTCTATCATTTTATCAACATCATTGATTTCGGCTGTGATATAATCCATGTGTGCGCGAACAAGACGCATACGGTATTTTTGGGTATCAGTCATCTGATATCCTTCGACGGATTCTATAACAGCATCTTCTTTGGATTTGAGGTTTCTAAGAAGTTTAGATGCGATTTCTTCGTGGTTAATGGATGTCCCCGATTGATCAAGCAGATAGTCAATAATGGACGTGGATGACTTCCCAAAGATATCGGAAACAACAGAATCTAATGCAACATTACAAACAGTAAGAGCATTCTGATATCTATTCTTTTCACTTGAACGACAGGAAACGAGCTTGTAACGATAGCGGGTGTATTCCCTCAGAATACGGACTGCCTTGCAAGGAATATAACTGCCTTTGACAAGCCCAAGACGGAACAAGTCTCCAATCCATTTAGAATCTTTGGTATCATCTTTGTTGCCTTTTACAGCCTTTACCCATTTGGGATTGGCAATGACAACATTGATTTCATCTTCCAGAATATTAAAGACAGGAATCCGGTATTTTCCTGTGGATTCCATACAGACATCAAGGCAGTCGTTGTCGAGAAGCCATTGACTGAACTGCCACACAATTATATTGGATATTCGAGGAGGAAGATGAATAGAGATTTACGAATAAATGGATAAAAATTATCAATAAAGAACTTCTTTCCATACACGAAAAGTGGTTGAGCAGAATTATAAAAAATCCAAAAATAGCATAGGTTAAGAAGTCAGTTGTAGTAGAAATAGGTTGGGACCCCGTGTCCCAACCTTTCCTTTTTGCACATCAACCAAATAATTTAAACTACAATATGGTTTATTATCCTAAATCCCATCCACGATAGAATTCGACATCGACACACCGCAATAGTAAAATATAACCATAAAGTTTGAGAGCAACAGGCCTTAAAACTTTAAATCAAAAATAAATAAATGCCTTATTGAGAACAGTAGTTTAAGAACTGACTGTTTTTCAATAGGGCATTTTTTATTGCAAAAATGGAGGTGTCTTATGAAAAGTGAAAGCATTTTAGTTGTTCCACCATAAGAGTGAAACAGAGCAAAAATTAAAATTAAGGATTTTTTAGGAGGACGAACATGAATTTAAATTACGAAGAATTTAAGGAAAAAATTAAGGATGATATTAAGGATTATATGGACGAAAAGTACAAGGATTGTGGAGTTGTAATCAGAAAGGTTAATAAAACCAACCGTGAAGTTGATGGATTGAATTTCTATGACATTCCGGGGTTAAAAAATGCCACACCAACCATATATGTAAATAATCTTTATGAAGAATATGAAAGAACAGGAAAATATGAAGAGGTCATAAGAATTGCAGCTGAAACAATGGAAAGAGGAATCAAGTCATTTAATGATGAAATCAAGGCAGAGCTTTTGGATACATCAAGACTTAAAGATAACGTGTTTTTTACTTTAATAAATGCCGAGCAGAACAAAGAGTTATTAAAGACGGTTCCCCATAGGGAGTTTGAGGATCTTGCCATCAAGTATCCATGAAGTTATTGCCGTATCAGCAGATTTTGGTTCACCTGATGAATTGGCAGAAATGGTTTATGAAATCAATATGGACCAGGTAGACATTAATGACCGCCTTTCAAATCAGGTGTATTGCTACGACAAAGATTTAAGGACACTAAGACTTGCAACAGATACGATAAACAAGAGCCTTGATGACGTTGACCGTGGAGCAATATCAACCCCGGAAAGAGAGGGCAGATAGTCATGAAAGATTTTTAAAAAGAATTAGCAAAGAGAATAAAAAGTGAAGTTGCTAACTATGGTGAGAATGAAGAGTTTTTTATAAAAGTTGAGGTTGTAGCGGATGGAAAAGGTAAATCAGGCATCAATTAGACTTGTAAAAGAACGTCCACTGTTATCAGAAGAACAACTCACATCTCCTGAAAAGGTGGCAAGGACAGTTGAGATTACGTAAGAGACATATACAGAGAAGTTTTGTGTGTAATCAATTTTAACAGTAAGCTTCAACCAATAAATTTTAATCTGGCAAGCATTGGAGCTATTAATTATGCAATTGCTTCACCAAGAGAAGTACTAAAATCAGCAATATTGTTAAATGCAGCAAACATGATGATTTTACATAATCATCCATCCAATATATTAGAACCGTCTAAGGAAGACATTAAGACAACGGCGAAAATGATTGATATCTGTAATCTGATGGATATACCTCTTCTGGACCACATTATTGTTGGTCCGGAGAAAGGGAGGTATTTCAGCATGAGGGATAAGAAGTTAGTTGATTTTAGAAAAAGCAGTGCATATTCGACAGCTTAGAATTCTTAAATTTTAAGGCAGATAAGGACATAAAAATAGACGAGGAAGTAAAGGTTAGATAGGTAAAAGGGGTTTGGGAATATGCCACAACAAGAAGGCATTTGTATATACAAATGCCTTCTTGTAACAATGGAAGACTTGTACAACAGGCTTCTTGAACAGGAAGACAAGGAAGCAAGAGACGTGGCACTTGGACTTGAAATATTTGTTACCGGAGCACTAAACATCTTTAACCATCAGACAAACATAAATGTAAACAACAGATTCATTGTATATGGAATAAGAGACCTTGGGGAATCCCTTGCCCCACTTGCAATGCTTGTAATGATGGAAACAATACAGCAGAAAATAATTGATAACGGTGAGAGAGGAATAGCAACATGGTTTTACATTGATGAGGTGCATGTTCTTTTAAATTCGCCGTTCAGTGCAGAATATCTACGCCAGATGTGGAAAAAGGTTAGAAAGCAGGGAGGACTTTGTACAGGAATTACACAGAACATAATGGACCTTCTTATGAGTGAAACGAGCACAACAATGCTTTCAAACTCTGCATTCATACTGCTTTTAAATCAGTCTAGCAAGGACATAGAAAAGATAGTGGAGTCGCTGGAAATATCAGAAGAGCAGCTTAATTATGTGATAGATTCACCATCAGGATGCGGACTGATAAAATGCGGTAGCAGAATGGTACCATTTGACAATGTGATAACAAAAGACAGCGAACTTTACAGACTTTATAATACAAATATATATGAGAAGATGGAAAGGCTGGAGAAAGAAAAGCAGTAATTGAATAAGGGGAGGTGGGTGTGGTAGAATTGGAAGAATATAAAAGGTTTGAAATTTGGAGGGACAAAAATGCTATTATTGACACTTAATATGAATATGTTTAATTTTGTTATTGATGACAGCTTTAATGATTACATTGACTCTATTTCACCTGATATAGCATTTATTCAAGAGTGTAGATATAATAGGATTGATGAACAATATCATGCAAAATGGGCAGGAAATTATAAAGAACCTATTGATAGTCGATTTCATTTATCAGTAGCAATTAGTAAAGATGAGAATATTTCAAAGTCTAATATTGATTTGAATGCTGATTACACTTGTATATTTGTTGAATATGAAAAATATAAATTTGCAGGTGTTCATCTTCCATTAATTGATAAAAAAAGAGAGAACGAGAGTAAGCGTGAAAAGATACTGTCAAAAATTAAGGAAAGTGATTCTAAAATTATTTGTGGCGATTTTAATGCATGTTTAAATAATGAAAACCAAGAATATTTAAAAGAGCTTTTAAATGATAATGGTTATATTGATTTATGGCAAGAAGGTATAAATCAAGGAAAAGCATATTATTTAGATTTTTCTGGAAGAAAAATAAAAGCAGATAGTAAGAAATATAAAATTAGAACATTTGTTGGAAATAGACATATTGATTATATATTGGCAAAGAAAAAATTTTTAAATTTGAAAGAAATCATAATTGATTTTAGAACTTTAACTTTTACTGATCATTGTGGTATTGTTTTGGATTTTGATATAAATCAAAAGGACAAGTAAACAAATAGATAAATTAGAAGTTGTGGAGGTGAAATGAATATGATGATGTTCTTAAAATTAAGAAATATCTGAGTTCATAGAACTATGTTAAATAGTTTTATGTATAGGCAGAACCCGAAAAACTATTTAATAAAGGAGATTGTGCAATGATATTTCAAGATAATGTAATCAAAGAGTACTTAAAAAATGTTTATTTTATAACGGGAACACCTTGTGGAGGAAAGACAACCGTTTCACGTGCGTTGGCGGAAAAGTATGGATTTGAACTATTTGATGTTGATGAGAGATTCGACGAGCACAAAAAAATGTCGAACCCATTATTTCAGCCTGCGATGAATACGTATTTTAACAGTGCAGATGAATTTTTTGGAAGAACAGTTGAAGAATATAAGAATTGGCTGTTGAATAATACTCGTGAACAGTTAGAGTTTGTTCTTCTTGATTTGATTCGTTTATCAGAAAATAAGAAAGTTTTGTGCGATTGTCATCTTACAGTTGCTCAGGCACTCGCTTTTTCTGAACCAGCGAGAGTTGTTTTTCTCATAAAAGACCCATCTAATCTTGTTGATGAATATGGTAATCGACCAGATCATCAGGGATTTTTTCAGTACTTAAATTCAGCGACTGATATAGAAAAAGCCAAACAAACTGTGAATATTACCTTATATGAACTCAATGTAAATCGCATAGAGGAGATTAAAAGCAGTTCTTTCTTTTGGATAGAGAGAACTGTGGATAGTACAGTTGAGAGTACATTAACTTGTGTCGAAAAACATTTAGGTTTGATATAGTTGAAGAAAGACATTCGATTATAGCACATTTTGTTTAATGAATTAGTGCCACAAATTGAGAAGTATTCTTGATTTGTGGCATCTTAATAAGGCAGAATAAAGGAATAAAAAGAATCTTAATTCTGTTAAACGCTATTGACAACTTCAAGTTTGGAGAATTGAGAAAATCGGGATTTAAGCAAGAGATGATTTGCAATAATGGAGGTTACTTATGAGTCTATTTGATGTATTGAGTAAGGGTTTTTGTTCAAAAAAAAGGGAATCAAATGAAATATTATCACAAGAAGAGTATAAAGATAAGTTTTTACATGGTGATGACTATATTAAAAGAGAACTTTATGACGAATACATATCTCGAAGGTTGTCAGAAGAATTCGGGTTGAAATATAATGAAAAGATAAAAAAATGGCACTCTGAATGGAGTGCTAATCGGCGTTTTGTGGTCGAATTATGTTATCCAAGAGGAAATCACATATACTTGCGCTGGGGATATAATTATGATTTTATCCCTGATATCAATAGTAAAAATAAGTTGACATGGCATCGGACAGAAATTTCTATAAAAATACACATTGCTGATGCTTGGTATAATCACATAGAGGATGAAAGAGAACAAGACTGTGGATATACAAAGGAAGAATTTTATAATCCAAGGAAATGCACAAGTTTTCAATATCAAATACCTACCTACACGTCCGATATGGAATTTGTATTGGAATATATAAAAAATGTGATAGACAAAAATATCCCACTGATAAGAGAGTGGATAAATAATGTACAAACAGTTGATGATGCCATTACTGTTCTTAATCAGAGGATAGTAACTTTACCCCATATATATGTTCCGTATATGTGTCATATCAGAGCGTTTTTATATGCAAAGAATAACAATATAGATAATGCAATCGAATCTATTAAACAAGGTTATGAAAATAGCGAGATACCACAAGTTATAATTGATAAATTGGTTCAGATTGCTAATGGGTAAGAAAGAGACAAATTCCAGTTGATATTTCACATATTTTAGGAAATTTAATAACTGTTATATTTGATTATCAAATTCTTCGCAAACCCTTGAAAATACTAAGTTTGTAGCAAGTGAACTTTCCCTTACTCTTTCCCTTGTGTTACATTTTCCCATTGCTTTTCATGAACCTTAATATGGGAAAAATTAAGGGAAAGAAAATTTCATAACACAATATAACATATAACAATAACGACATGGTGAACTGATTGAAATGTTTTCGATATTTAACTCTGTAACTGATTATCAAAAGAAAATGGAGATAAGATACGATGAGAACAATTTATGCAGAATATAATATAAACCACGATAGTATTGATGTTTACACAAGTGCTGGATATATGCTTCGCATTGATTGCTGGGAAGCTGAAAAAAATTTAAAAACCACATATGGATCAGAATGTGCGCTTACTTCATTGGCTGTGGATGAGCCTTTGGAATATGCAAGATTATATCTTGATGGCAATTTACAGATGTGGGTGGATACAGAAGATTCATTAGAACTTTATTAAGCAAGAAGTGAGATAGTGTTGTAGGGAGTTTCCTGTAGTTAAAGATACCACACCCGATATGATGAACCCACGCTTATACACTACCAGCTATGATAAAAGAAAGGACAGCAATTTGACACTGCTGTCCTTTCTTTTATAAAATTGCAGTACACAGAAAAAAGCTGTAAAATGAAAAATATATTTGTCCTTGTAACAATTCTCGGACATTTGCCTGTTATACTATCTGCAAAAAGAAAAGGAAGTGATAATATGAAGCATATTTTAATTGTCGAAGATGATAATCTTTTGAATAAAACGCTTACTTATAATTTGGAATTGGACGGTTACACAATAACTTCTGTTCTGAATGCAAGGACAGCCGCTGAATCATTAAAAACAAACATTTTTGATTTGGTATTGCTGGATATAAATTTACCAGACGGAAATGGTTATGACCTATGCCGTCTTATCAAGCCAGAGCATCCTGATACAGTAGTTATATTTCTAACTGCCAACGATCAGGAAAGCAATCAGATACGGGGATATGAAGCTGGTGCAGTGGATTATATCACGAAACCTTTTTCGATTAGTGCTTTGCAGCGAAAAATCAAAGCCATGTTCGCTATGTTGGAGCATCACAAACCAGCTAAGGATATTTACGAGGATGGTAGCTTGTTTCTGGATTTTTCGGAACAATTTGCAAGTTTGAACGGGAAACCATTAGCACTTTCTGCGATGGAATATAAAATGTTGAACCTATTTCTTAAAAATCCGAAGCAGGTACTTACTCGCCAACAATTTTTAGAAAAACTGTGGGATGTTGATGAAAAATATGTAGATGAACATACCCTTACTACTTCTATCAGCCGTATTCGCAGTAAGATTGAAGCGGATGGCGACACATATATCAAAACGGTTTATGGTATGGGGTATCAATGGACAGGAGGCGAAAAGAAATGAATCTGAATAACCTTTCTGCTAAGAAAATTTGTAGACTGGTTAGTGCTGGCATGGTTTTCTCTATGCTGGTAATTACCGGTATTTTCGGCGGTATAATGCAGGATATACGAATTTTTATAGTGGGTGGAACATTGACACTCTGTGCGTTTTTCTGGATTTGGCTATTGGTGCTGATTTTTGGAAAACGCCTTTCTCATTTTACTTCTAATTTGTGCCGGACGCTGGACAACATGATTGATGGAAACGAGGAATTACAAAAGTCAAATGATAGTGAAACTCTTTTTGCCCGTATCAACCACCGCTTAATTCGGTTGTATGAGATTATGCAGAAAAACCGGCACAAGGTAGACATGGAACGACAGGAGCTTCAAATGCTGATTTCTGATATTTCACATCAAGTTAAAACGCCTGTCAGCAATTTGCAAATGGTAACGGACACACTTTTAACAAAGCCTGTTTCAGAAGAAGAACGGATGGACTTTTTACAAGGCATACGTAGTCAGACTGATAAACTGGATTTTCTGTTCCAAGCACTGGTTAAAACGTCCCGGTTGGAAACCGGAGCAATACGATTAGAAAAGAAAGACAGCAGCTTATTCCATACGCTTGCACAAGCCATGAGCAGTATTGTATATGCCGCAGAGAAAAAAGAAATTGCTGTATCCGTGGATTGCCCGGAAAATTTGATAATCTCCCATGACAGCAAGTGGACAAGCGAAGCCCTTTTCAATCTGCTGGACAATGCAGTAAAATACACTCCGTCAGGTGGAAAGATTTCTGTATCAGTGGTTCAGTGGGAAATGTACGTAGAGGTCAAAGTGACCGACACCGGCAAGGGCATTTCAGAAAGCAATCAGGCTGCCATCTTCCGGCGCTTCTATCGTGAGGAAGAAGTACACGATCAACAGGGTGTGGGAATAGGTTTGTATTTGGCTCGTGAGATTGTAACAAGGCAAGGGGGCTATATCAAGGTTGTTTCAGAGCTGAGGCAAGGCTCAGAATTTTCTATTATGCTTCCTGTAAGGTAAGATATAACCACTTTTTTTGAAATGTCCGAGCGTTGTAACATTTCACTCTGATTTTCGATAAAAATTTTTTCTATCTCGGACATTTGTGTAACATTTGTGGTTTACAATGGCTTTATCAACAGATAGAAAGCCTTGAAAGGAGCATTTGAATATGAGCATTTTACAAACAATCGACTTAAAGAAGTATTACGGCACAGAACCAAATATTACTCGTGCCCTTAATGGTGTAAATTTTACTGTGGAACAGGGAGAATTTGTTGCCGTAGTTGGAACTTCCGGCAGCGGTAAGTCTACATTGCTTCACATGATGGGAGGACTTGATACCCCCACTTCCGGCAGCGTGATTGTACGGGGAGAAGAACTCGCAAAAAAGAATGATGATGAATTGACAATTTTCCGCCGTCGTAACATCGGATTTATCTTCCAAAATTATAATCTGGTTCCGATTTTGAATGTATATGAAAATATCGTCCTGCCTGTGGAACTGGATGGCGATACAGTAGACCAGAAATTTATGGACGAAGTTGTGTATATGTTGGCTTTAGAAGATAAACTGGAAAATATGCCGAACAATCTTTCAGGCGGTCAACAGCAACGTGTAGCGATTGCACGAGCTTTAATTACGAAGCCTGCGATTATCCTTGCTGATGAACCGACCGGAAATCTTGATAGCAAGACCAGTGCAGATGTGTTAGGGCTTTTGAAGCATACCAGCGGAGAATTTAATCAGACCATTGTAATGATTACTCACAACAACGAGATCGCTCAACTCGCAGACCGCATTGTACGGATTGAAGATGGTAAAATTGTTGGCTAAAGGAGGTGGGAATTATGAATTATCCTTTTGAAAATGATACCAGTGCAGTAATTAAAAAATTAGCACGAAAAAGTGTGCGTTTTGATAAGAAGAAAAACTTATTTTGCCTTTCGGCAATTATTGTAGCCGTTGCTATGATAATGATGTCGTTGCTCACAGTGCAAAATATCATTTATCAAAATCAGAAAGAAATCGAAGGATTACATCAAGGGATTTTCTTTGACATTACGCAGGACAGTAAAGAAAAGTTGTTAGCAAACGAAGAAGTAAAAAGTGTAGGACTTTCCTGTAATATCAAAACAGTGAAAGAAAATTCTAAAGAACTGTCTCTGATTTATTATGATGATGACATGCTTAGTTTGATTCCTGCCTTTGACGGAAAATATCCAGAGAAAGCAAGTGAAATTGCTGTTACAGATGCCTTTTTTGCCAGTGAAAATAAGTCTCCGGAAATCAACGCCATAGTTCAGTTGAATCTGGATGGTACTTTGAAGAATTATACTATTGTTGGTATTTATCATGATAAAACTTCTACCGCTTATCCTGTTTTTGTTTCACTTGAAAAATGCCGGGAATTACGTGGAAATAACCTGCTTAATGGATATGTTTGGCTTGAAAATGCAGATACCCTTACAAAAGACGAAGCAACAGAAATATTATCTCAAATTTCAGAGGAGACTGGACTGAATAATTGGACAGTCAGCAGTTACTATGATTATGTAAATACAACTTTGTCCTTCAGTAATTATGCGGTATATGGTGTAGTTGCTGCCATTTTGTTTTTAGCTGCCGCACTTGTAATTTACAGCATTTTCTATATTTCGGTTGGACAAAAAGTTGCTGAGTTCGGACAGCTTCGGACAATAGGGGCAAGTAAAAAGCAAATTTATAAAATAGTTCTTAAACAGGGTTATATGCTTGCAGTTCCGGGGATTTTAATTGGTAGTATCATGGGAACGATCATCAGCTATTGTCTGCAATCAAAAGGCTGGTCAGTATTTGCATTTATTGTTTCTCTATGTGGCGCATGCCTTTTTGGAATACTGCTTGTTTATATTAGTGTTCGTAAACCAGCAAAAATTGCAGCGAATACTTCTCCAATTTCCGCCCTGAAAAATCCAGTGGGAATTGTAAATTACCGCACTCACAAAAGACATCGTATTACGCCTGTATATTTAGCGAAAATCAGCTTTTCCAGAAACAGAAAAAAATCTCTATTGACCATTTTATCATTGGGACTGTGCGGAGTTATATTTTTCCTTGCAGCAAGTTATCAGAGTTCTTTTAATGCCGAGAGTATGGCTCGTTATTGGGATATGAAGTACGGAGATTTCAAAATCAGCATTGATTTAGAAAACGAAAGTGAAAATTTGGATGCTCTCTTGCAGAAAGAATATTTTTCTGATTATGTAAAGCGTGTTGGAGATATAGAGGGAGTTAGCAATATATTTACTTATGCTACCGTACCAGTTGATTTCTCAACAGACAATGATATTTCAGATAGCACCTTGATGCTCGGCTATAATGAAAAGGATTTGGCGTCGCTAAATGCAGCGGTTTTGTCTGGAAATATTACTGATGATACAGAATTAGTTGTAAGTGATCCCGAACGTATTTATGATGTTTACCATTGGAAACCTCAAATTGGGGATACTGTGACCTTTAATTTCAAAAATCATAGTGGTAAAACAATAACAAAAGCATTCAAAATTGGTGCAATCACTTCCAGCAATGATGGAATGGGTGGCTATATTTTCAGAATGCCGGAAAATATGCTCAAAGAACTTGCAGGTTATGACTGTACATACGCAATCGAAATACAAGCAGAAGCTGAATATCAGGAGATAATCGAGCAAGAACTCAAATTACTCGTTTCTGACAATAGGGATGTTCGCTTACAAACCCTTCAAGATTTTATTGTAGAACACCAATCAGACAATCGTGCAGGTTTTACATTAGCTTATGCGATTGCAGCCATCTTGTGGATATTTGCGGTCATCAATCAAATCAATCTTACTGTGACAAATCTTTTATCACAGAAACAGGAAATGGGCACACTAAAATCTATTGGTATGACAAATAAGCAGTTGAAGCAAGCATTTATGATGGAAGGTCTTTTTACTACTTTGATTGCATTGCTTATAACTGCTGTTGTTGGAATCCCCGGCGGATATGCAATCGGTATATTTTTGAAAAATGCAGGCATGTCTACGGGATTTGTATTTCCGGTTGTTGCTTTTACTCTTTTTGCTGTTGCTATGTTTATGCTTGAAAGTTTGATGACAATATTGCTTATTCATTCATGGAAGAAGCAATCTGTTATTGCAATAATGCGAAATTGATGATAGAAAGCTTTTCATATCTCGGTCAGCTCCACAATTACATTACTCTGCTGATACAGCCAGTCCGTAAATTCTTTCGGGCTGGCTGTTCCTGTTTTTACAGCCTTTTTTCTCTGTAATACTTCTTTTCATACAGTAAATTTTCACTAGGCTGGTATGGAGTAATTTTACTGTCTATACAGTAAGTTGAAAATACTAATATGGTCTTTTTTCTAACCAAACTTTAAGATAACATCTAATTCCAACATATGCGCCCTGCGAAAGTACGAAAAGCAATAGAAGATTTACTGACAGTACTTTTTTGATTGATTCTCCAAAATAAATGACAATAGCAACACTTGTCAGTATCATTAGTAGAGTAATAACATCCCAACAGTTTTTCTTATATAATTCTATAACCTTTATTTCTATCAGTATCGCCAGCATCCCTGTTCCTGCCATACATATTCCTACAATCAATATTAGCAATAACCAATATACCATTCCGGCTATAAAAGCATTTGGAATTTTTGTACTAATCTGTGCCGCAGAATGCCCGGCATCAATCGTCCATCCGACAAAGGTTTGTATGAATGATGCTAAATCATTGAAGAATGATTTACAATCGACAAGGAACATATCTGACTGTACTGCCTGAAAAAGAGTGGTTGTCAATGAATACCATGCAAGAAGGAACAAGGTTGTTTGGAACATTACCGTTTTTGCTTTATACTGTCCTGCAAGTCGCTCTTTTTGTGTTTCGTATTTTGCTTTTGCATTCTGATAGGCTGTCCGGTTACAGGCTTCACATTTTTCATAGAGTACCGGCTTTTCTACCGGTATTTCTACGATTTTCTGATGTGTCCGGGCATAATCCCGTTCCTGTGTTAAATAGCATATTTTATCTTGACATTCCTCTATCATGACGTTTGCGCTTCGCAACTTCTCTTTCTCGATCCGCAATGCTCTGTCTGCCAGCTTCAAGTCGTTCTTTAATGCTTGAATATTCCCGACTCTGTTCTCTTTGTTTAATTTCTCGTTCAAGGTCAGAGATTCGCTGAGCTGCGTCTTCAGTTCCACGATAAGCTGTTCTTTCTGTTCTAGTTCTTCTTGTATCTCCTCGGTCAAGAGCAGAAGTTCTTCCAACTGTTCGGCGTTCTTTGATTCTCTGGATTCGTTCATCTATATCACGTCCTTTCTCTATCTGCTGTTCCAGTTCAGCAATTCGGTGTTCTGTTTCAGTAATAAACTGTTTTCGCTGTTCAGCTTCTGTGCCAATTTCTGCCATTGCTGATTTTCGTTTTCCAAAAGCTCTATCTTCGTTTTCTGTTCTTCCATCTTGGAAAGCAGTTCCTCGGTATTTGGCAAAATGTTGAGCAGCTCGGATAACTCGTTGTTTAATTTTTGTAATTTCTGATTCTGTTTTTGCATAAGAGAGAGTTGAGTGTCCCGGTTCTGCATTTCCAGAATCATTTCTGCCATTAGGTTCTGCTGTTCTTCGATTTGCCCAATCATGGATTCCATTAAGGGTATAATTTCCCGGCTTTCTTCTAATGTCATTTAATCGCTCCTTCCATAATGATAATGCACCCGATACTTTCCCAAAGGTGTTTAGTATCTTTTGCAATAACGTGTTTTGTTGTTTTATGATTTGATTTTCCGCTACTTTCCACGAGCCTTTTATTTCCTGCCCGGCAAAAAACTTTTGTTCAATCTTTCTTGCGTCAGCTCCTTCATGGATGGTAGGAATCTGGAGTTTTCCCTGCTTTTCATAAGAACGGTGATCAACTTGATTATGCAAAGGCAGATGTTCATTACATACCTTTGCCCATTCACTCCGCCACAGTTCACAATTTTTTGGATTGTTCCATCCAGTAGCATCGGTCAGCACCCGTTTCCATTGCAGGCGGTTTCTTGCTCCAATCTTCTGAATTCCGTTTTCGTCTAATACAGGGATACGGATTCCATGACGGTCAGGGTTTTTCTTATCCTGCCACCAGTTCGGATGGGATTCATCAATCACGATATTTCCGTTTTTATCTCTGACAAAATCCCAATCCTTGACTTCTTTCTTTCCCCAAGAATGATCCGGGTTAAAAGGACGCATAGTTAGAAGCAGATGGACATGGGGGTTGCCATCCCCTTTGTCGTGGATACTCCAATCAGCGCACATTCCTCTATCTACAAAAGTTTTTTGGATATAGTCGGTTGTATATTGAATTTGTTCCTGTCTGCTCCATTCTTTGGGGAGGGCAAATTCAAATGACCTGCCAAGTTGGGCATCTGCATTTTTTTCAATCTTCAATACCTCATTCCATAACCTCTGTTTCTGAAATGTGATTTTGAATTTTTTTAAAGCAGCTTCTTTATCTTCTGACCTTTTGTATCGGACAGATTTTTGAAAGCGTTTTATATTTTCTTCTGGTACTATCTGCCATTCAGGAGGTGCGTTTTCGCACATCATCAGCCGGGTGTAGACCACTTCTTTTTTAGAAGTGTAATAACTGATTCTCCCTGTTTCCTCGTTTTTCATCACATCCCCATTGAGATATGCGGAAGCGGAGATAACAGATTTCCCTTTACTTCGTCCGACTATTTTGATTGTGTAATGAAAAATCGCCATGTCTGGATTCCTCCTTTCTGACGTATCCGGCATAGATTTCCGGCAACATTGCTTTCAGTTTTAGAAAAAGCAGCATTGCCGGAACTCCCTCTGCGTAAGAGTGCCCTGCGCATAGCAGCCTGCATGGAATGCGCCTCTCTGGCGAAGAGTGCCTCCTGCGGCATGAGCAGGTCTGGCTGAAAGCCCCGCCGACGGAACGAGCCCGGCAAGCGTGAGCGCAGACCGGTTGACACTTGTGGCAAACTTATTGGGACGACCTCTGGTTGTCCATAAGTGCGCCCTTCATGAAAAAGCAATGAAGGGAATGAAAAACTCATCCCCTCTGCCATTACACTTCCTCCATATCGGTATTGGTTTCTTTCTGCATTGCTTTTGAGAAAAATCTCCCATTGGCTTCCTGCCTTTTCAGAAAAACAATCAGCTTTGGGATGTCTTCTTCCTCAATAGGAGCACCAAGAACGGATTCCACCGCACCGCCAATCTGACAGAGCCTATGGGTTCGTTTTTTACTTTCCTCGGTTTTCTTTCGTTTCAGAAGTTCTTTCTTCTGTGCTGCATATCGTTTTGCTTTTTCAAGGCTTTCCTGTTCCCTTTTTTCCATTTCAAGCATTCGTTCTTCATAACTTTTTGTTGATTTTGCCATGATTACATTCCCCTTTCTTTTGCAAACATAAGTTCTCGGTTGCGTATCAGAAGAAGCACATGGTATAATCTTCTTGCGTGTAGGTATATCATGGCTTCGGTCTGATAGAACCTTTGGCGGTTTCTTTGGAAGCCGCCTTTTTAATTTGCCGCAGTTCTTGTTACGGCTTTTACATTTCCTCTATCCCTCAAATCACGACCTTCATTCGCTTCCATAAACATTTCCAGAATATCGGTTTTAATCAGGACTTTGCGACCAACCTTTAATACTGGAAGTTTCTTCCATTCTACAAGCTGTCTTAAGGTATTTCTGCCGATTCCCGTATAATCAGCAGCTTCTTCGATGGATAATGCAATTTTTCTTTGCGTCATATAATCACCTCCTTATAAATTGCATTATGCAATTCTTGCGATGTAAGTATATCCTTTCCAAATCTTTTTGTCAAGCGTTACGAAATATTAAAAATAATTTTTATATTGCATATTGCAATTTCAGAAAAACAATGCTATAATTCATACATACCGAAAAAGGAGGCAGTCAGCATGAAAGATAAAGAACTACGCAAGCTGATAGGCAGCAGAATAAAACAGCGCCGTCTGGAATTGAATCTGACACAGCCTTATGTCGCAGAAAAGATGGGTGTTACCGCTTCTACAATCCTGCGTTATGAGAATGGTTCGATTGACAATACGAAAAAAATGGTGCTGGAAGGTCTTTCGGAAGCACTCCATGTATCTGTGGAATGGCTCAAAGGGGAAACAGATGAATATGAAACCGACATTACGGATAAGAGAGAATTACAGATTCGTGATGCGATGGGAGATATTCTGGAACAGTTACCGCTTGCCCTTACCAAAGAAGAAGATGCTTTTTCAAAAGATTTATTACTGCTGATGTTAAAACAATATGGTCTGTTTTTGGATTCCTTCCAGTTCGCCTGCAAAAACTTCAAGGGAAATGCTGGTCAGACGGATATTGCCAAAACAATAGGGTTTGAATCGAATGATGAATATAATGAGATTATGTTCTTAAGGGAAATCACTCACACCATCAATGCTTTTAATGAGATGGCAGACATCGTAAGGCTCTATTCCAAGAAACCCAAAACAGCAGAGCAAAGGCTTGCAAATCTTTTATCAGAAGTCTTATACGAAGATTCCGAATCGGTATAGTAAGACAGCCGGAGTTATGATATACTTACACGCACGAAGCATTTCATCAGTTCCGATTGTCTAATATCGAAAGGAGACATACGATTATGGCAAAAGGATCTGTAAGAAAAAAAGGAAAGAAATGGTACTACCGCTTCTATGTAGAGGACGCAAGCGGCAATCTTGTTCAGAAAGAATGCGTTGGAACAGAAAGCAAAAGTGGAACTGAAAAACTGCTCCGTCAGGCAATGGATGATTATGAGAAAAAGAAATTTGTTGCCAAAGCGGAAAATCTCACAGTCGGACAACTTTTGGATGTGTGGGCAGAGCAGGAATTAAAAACAGGTACGCTCAGCAATGGTACTGTGGAGAATTACCTCGGAACAATCCGAAATATTAAGAAACATCCGCTGGCAGAACGGAAATTAAAAAATGTAACCTCTGAGCATTTGCAATCCTTTTTTGATTTGCTTTCCTTCGGGGGAGTTCATCCCGACGGAAAAGAGAGAAAGGGTTACAGCAAAGATTACATCCATTCTTTTTCCGCAGTCATGCAGCAGTCCTTCCGCTTTGCAGTATTTCCAAAACAGTATATTACGTTTAATCCCATGCAGTATATTAAACTGCGGTATCAGACGGATGAAGTTGATTTGTTTTCAGACGAGGACATGGACGGAAATATCCAACCAATTTCACGAGAAGATTATGAAAGATTGCTTGCTTATCTGAAAAAAAAGAACCCAGCCGCAATACTTCCAATCCAGATAGCCTATTATGCCGGGCTTCGTATTGGAGAAGCCTGCGGTTTGGCGTGGCAGGACGTAAATCTGGAAGAACAATGCCTTACCATAAGACGTAGCATCCGATACGATGGCTCAAAGCGCAAATATATCATCGGACCAACCAAGCGGAAAAAAGTGAGGATTGTTGATTTTGGAGATACGCTGGTAGAGATTTTCCGTAATGCCCGGAAAGAGCAGTTAAAAAATCGAATGCAGTACGGAGAACTTTATCACACGAACTACTACAAAGCGGTCAAAGAGAAAAACAGAGTGTACTACGAGTATTATTGCTTAGACAGAACAGAGGAAGTCCCGGCAGATTATAAAGAAATTTCTTTCGTCTGTTTAAGACCGGATGGTTGTCTGGAACTTCCAACTACTTTGGGGACTGTTTGCAGAAAGGTGGCAAAAACATTAGAGGGATTTGAAGGCTTTCATTTCCACCAGTTACGTCACACCTATACAAGCAACCTTTTAGCAAATGGAGCTGCCCCAAAAGATGTGCAGGAACTGTTAGGACACTCAGATGTAAGTACCACAATGAATGTCTATGCTCACTCCACAAGAGATGCTAAACGAAAATCGGTTAGGCTTCTTGATAAAGTGGTAGGCAATGATTAAAAAAATTCCCTTATTTCCCTTGTGATTATCTCATAAGGGTAAAAATAAGGGAAACTACATATCATTTCACTAATGGACAGGCGGGAAAGCCTATAAAATGGGGAAAGTTAGAGAGATAATTATATAAATTCCAGTTTGGAGAATTGAAAAAAACGGAATTTACCTATTAAGACATATAAACTCTTGACAATAAAGCTCCTATATAGTATGTTCTTGATAAACTACTATATAGGAGCTTTTGTATGGAAATGAATGGAGGATTTCTTGTCACCAAAATAAAACAGCTTGGAGACCGGATTTTCGAGAAGATTCTCAGTGAAAAGAATATTGATGCGTTTAATGGAGCCCAGGGGCGTATTCTTTATGTGCTGTGGCAGAAGGATGGTATTTCAATCAGGTCACTCTCGACTAAATGCGGATTAGCGATAACATCTCTTACTACGATGCTGGAAAGAATGGAAAAACAAGGGCTGATAAGCCGTGTTCAGTCTGAAACGGACAAAAGGAAGACACTCCTGTTTCTGACTGAGAAAGCACATGCCTTAAAGGGCGAGTACGATTCTGTATCTGATGAGATGGGCAGTATTTACTACAAAGGTTTTTCAGAGGAAGAAATTACCCGGTTTGAGGAATGCCTCGACCGCATCAGAAAGAATCTTGAGGAGTGGCAGAAGTCATGAGTATTTGTATCAAAAATCAGATTCAGAACATGAATATCGTCATTGGCTGCACAGTGGGGTGTGCATATTGCTATGCCCGCAACAACGTGAAACGCTGGCATATGATTGATGACTTCGCTGACCCTGAATTCTTTCCGGGTAAGCTCAAGATGATGGAAAAGAAACGTCCGCAGAACTTTCTTCTTACCGGCATGAGCGATCTCTCCGGATGGAAGCCGGAATGGAGAGACGAGGTATTTGCAAAGATCCGTGAAAATCCACAGCATCAGTTCCTGTTCCTTACCAAGCGACCTGATTTGCTGGATTTTGATACCGATCTGGAAAACGCATGGTTTGGCGTTACGGTGACGAGGAAAGCAGAACTGTGGCGTATCGACGCCCTTCGGAAAAACGTCAGAGCAAAACATTACCATGTTACCTTTGAGCCGTTATTCGATGATCCCGGCACAGTTGACCTTTCCGGAATCAATTGGATCGTTGTCGGCACCATGACCGGAGCTCAGAACAGGAAGATTCATACGGAGCCGGAATGGGCATGGTCTCTGACGGACCAGGCACATAAGCTCGGCATTCCGGTGTTTATGAAGGAAGACCTTGTCCCTATCATAGGGGATGAAAATATGATTCAGGAAATGCCGGAAGAATTTAATAAAGTATTAGAGGTACAGAAATCATGGAAGAAGTAATGAATGGAATCCTCATTCGTGAGGTGGAAACAAAGAACATCATGACTAAGTCTAGTCTGCCGGTAGGCGGTTACTCGGTCAATCCCTATGTGGGCTGTACACATGCCTGCAAGTATTGCTATGCTTCTTTTATGAAGCGCTTTACCGGGCACAAGGAGGAATGGGGCACTTTCCTTGATGTGAAGCATTGGCCAGAAATTAAAAATCCGAAGAAATATGCCGGACAGCGGGTGGTCATCGGTTCTGTGACAGATGGCTACAATCCACAGGAGGAGCAATTCGGGAATACCAGAAAACTTCTGGAGCAGCTGATCGGCAGTGACGCAGATATTCTGATCTGCACAAAGTCGGATCTTGTGGTACGGGATATTGATCTGTTGAAGAAGCTTGGACGTGTAACCGTTTCATGGTCGATCAACACACTAGATGAAAATTTCAAGAACGATATGGATTCTGCTTCGAGCATTGAGCACCGTATCGCTGCTATGAAGCAGGTATATGAGGCAGGTATCCGTACAGTCTGTTTCGTATCCCCGGTATTCCCCGGTATCACGGATTTTGAAGCAATCTTTGAGCGGGTAAAGGATCAGTGCGATCTGTTCTGGCTCGAAAATCTCAATCTTCGAGGCGGTTTCAAAAAGATAATTATGGATTATATCGCCGGAAAATATCCTGATCTTGTACCACTTTACGACGAGATCTATAACAAGCATAACCGCAGCTACTTTGAAGCACTTGAAGTAAAAGCTGAGAAAATGGCTAAGAAGTATGATTGTGCCTTTGTGGATAATGAAATGCCTTATGGCAGAGTCCCGCAGGGACATCCAGTGATCGTAGATTATTTCTATCATGAGGAAATCCGTGGGACAGAGAATACCGGAAAAAGAAATCGCTAACTTCCAGTTTAGGAGGTAAATTTCTTGGACAGAGTAATATTGAACGACCTTAATTTTGAAAACAGAAATGAGGCTCTAAATTTTTTGAAAAGTTTATGGAAATATGAAAAGTCGGAATGCCCAATATGTGGCAGTAAACTGGAATTACTACATAAAAAGGCTAAAAAGAATAATTGTGACTGGCAGTGTAAGAGTTGTAATAAGATATATAAAACAATTTATTTATTGGATGAAATTAATAAAAAGATGTCGGATTGATAACTTTATATTTGAATAAATTATTATTTTATTTCAACAATTGTAGATATGTAAAAGCAAATGAAGTTTCTTGATGAATGGATTAGTTAATATATAAATTTATAATGCTTTAGGTTGGGATAGGTTCCAACCTTTTTCGTTTGCATTAATTTCCCACAAAAAAAATCAACTATGTAAAAACTAATAATTAGACAACTAATAGTAGAATATAGCTATAGAGTTCAAAATCAAATCATAATGGTAAGGACTATATATATTTGGTAAAACATTAATATCAATAATTAGTTGAGAGATTCAAGAAAATGTTTATGTTATTAAAAAACAAAATTTGAGATAATGGTTCCAACAAGAACAAGGAGGAAATGTATCATGGATAACAAATCAATGGCCGTAGAGATTGGACAAAGATGTAGGCGCTTTAGAAATGCATTAGGAATAAGTCAACATAAACTTGCAGATATGGTTGGAACAACTCCTCAGAATATTTCTAAGTATGAGAAAGAGGGGATACATGACATAGATATTATCAGATATCTATCAAGTGCATTAGGTCATGATCTTATGACGGATGAAGTAGATGAAGAAGGAAGCATTGGAGAAATCGGAAAAGAAATACTTACTATATTGGTTGAAAGTAAGAAATTATTTTTAGATGAAGGTGGAAAAGTAGAGGCATCAAAGCTGTTAGATGGAAGTTTATTATTTGGACTGCCTCAAGAACGCGTCATAAAAGAAATTTTCAAACTAGAAAAAATAGGATTATGTGTTAGAGAACAGTATATTGATTTTTATAATAAGGAACATGATGTTATTTTTATAACCGCAAAAGGTGTTATAACATTAAAGCATATAGGTGGTTTAAAAAACGAGGTGGAAGATTATAAAAATGTTAAAACATATGAAATGGTGTGTGAAGGACATGGAAGTTATCAAGCATATATAGATAGTGAGCCAGCAGAGAAAATAATTAGAAATTTATCTGTTAAAAATGGATTTAGAGTTAATTACATTTGCTTCTTGAAGAAAGCATATGATGCACAAAATGATTTTTTGGGATATTTAAAAAACTATTACATAGGAAAAACAGCATATGTTGATATAGTTTTTAGCATGATAATGGAAATCACAAGAGAAAAAGCTGATTATATGATTAAATTGTTTGATGAAAATTGTTCTGAAGAAGTGCAAGCAGAATTTGATTATTTATGTGATCAAGTCTATGAAGGACAATATAATAATCTTATATACGAATTAAAAAAATATATAGATTATGATATGCTGGATATGCATATGGATTGTGATGAATGGTTAGATGAAATAAATTGTAATGAAGATACATCTGAAAAATATGAAAAAATACAAAAAAATATACAGGCTGATGCCGAATTGGAACATTTAATAAATAATTCAGTGAATCATTTGACAGAAACATTTACTTCAAAATTAGAAGAGCATGGAGGAGAAAATCCACTGTATTGGTATTCTAAAGATGAAATAGAAACATTTATAAAAAAGAATATTCTTGGGGCAAATTCAGAATATGAAGAAGAAATAGAACAACAGTTGTTGAGAATTAACGAAATGGTGCCGAATCTTGTTTCAGCATATTTTGATTTTCCGACAGAATGGGAAGAAAATGGTTTGGCAGATTTAGTGAGAAATTTATATAAAGTAAGCAAATAGAGGAGGAAAATAGTTATGTTAGGAAAAGATGGAAGATTATATGATTCAGATTTTGATTTTGATGGCGATGGCGAACTTGATGGATATGAGTCTGCAGTAATGGATGATGTTATTTTTGGAGATGGCGCAGATTCAGAGGAAAATTATGAGATGGAGGATGAATTAGAGGAAGCTGGATTGGATTCTTTAGAACTGGAATGTATGGACGAAGACGAAAGAAGAGAAGCAATAGAAGATGCAGGATTTGATCCGGATGATTATAATTTTGATTAATATTAAGGCATATAGGACAAGTAGATATAAAAGATAAGGGAGAATAAAAGAATGAAGTACGAGATAATACGGCACATTTCTAAAATAAAGGAATGGAATTCGGTAAGTATACAGTTTAATGAGGTGAAATGGTATAATGGAAAACCTAAATACGATTTGCGCAAATGGGAAGATGGAGAGCCTAAAAAAGGTATTACATTGGAACGTGAAGATTTAGAAACATTATACATTGCACTAGGAAGAGAATTAGGTTATGAACAGCACGATAAAAAAGAGACAGAAGAAATTCCTTTTATAAATAATAGTGTTGAGGAAAATGTGGAAGAACTTATGGATTATAGAAATTTTATAGTTTATGGTGCATATGAAGATTGCATGAAAAAAGGACATAACTGCCAGGACATTACGGTTATAGTACCATATTATTATAATGGAAAGGTTAAGGAAATTAAGCTACCTGCAAGAAAATGTAAAACTTGTAAAAAGTATTATATTTCAAATTATCAATATAATACTTTAATGAAAAAAGGAAGAATTTTATGCCAGATTGTATCAAAAAAAGAATATGAAGAATATTCCAAAGAACAAGAGGCTGGAGGATTGAGTGAACAATCAATTCTTAAAATAGTTGGATATACAGTAAATTCAAATGACGATTATTCAGATGATTATAGACATAACGTTTTGAAATATGCAATAGCTGAGGAGATATTTACAAAAGAAAAAGCAATTAGACATATTAGTTGGCTAATAAAACTTAATGAAAATAAGTCAAATATGGAGGAATCAGTAAAAAAGTGGAGAAGTGATAGAGATTACTTAAGAGGTTATAATGAAAAAAAGCCATTATATGGAGTACATAAATTTATTTGCAACTAAAAATATAATTACTCTGAAACTATTTGAAATTTCATTGTGAAGTCAAATCTATAAGGTTGGGACCCCGGGTCCCAACCTTTTCTATTACCCATCATTTCAAAATTTCAACCAATATATGGTGTTTTCTTCTAATTTCCATCCACGTCAGAATTCGACATTCAAACACCCCAATAGTAAAATATAACCATAGAGTTTGAAAGGAACAAACCTTTAAATCTTTAAATTTAAAATAAATAAATGCCTTATTGAAAACAGTAGTTTTAGAAACTGACTGCTTTTCAGTAGGGCATTTTTTATTGCAAAAATGGAGGTGTCGTATGAATAGTGAAAGCATTTTATTTATTCCACCATAGAGAGGAAAAGAGCAAATAGTAGAATTTACAAAATTTTTTAGGAGGACAATTATGAATTTAAATTACGAAGAATTTAAGGAAAGAATTAAGGATGACATTAAAGATTATATGGATGAAAAATACAAGGATTGTGAAGTTGTAATCAGAAAAGTTAATAAGACCAACCGTGAGGTTGATGGCTTGAATATGTTGGACATACCGGGATTAAAAAATGCAACACCAACATTGTATGTAAATGACTTATATGAGAAATATGAGAAAACAGGTGATTACGAGGAGATTGCAAGAATGGCAGCAGAAACAATGGAATATGGAATTAAGTCATTTAACAGTCAGATTAAGGAAGAATGTTTGGATACATCAAAATTAAAAGACAAGGTTTTCTTTTCTCTAATAAATGCTGAGCAGAACAGGGAACTGTTAAATACTGTTCCACACAGAGAATTTGAAGATTTGGCAATAGTATACAGATGGAATATTGGGTCAGATTCAATGGGAACATATACAAATCTTGTTAACAATGATTTGGCAGAAAAAGAAGGTCTTACAGAGAATGATTTATATAATGCTGCAAGTAAAAACACAAAGGAGTTATTTCCGGTATCAATTAAGAATATGAATGAAGTCATTGGTGAAATGATATTTGGTGAGAGTGGAATTGATGAAGAAATGCAAAAGGAGTTCAGTGAAGTGATGCAGGAAACACCTGATGAAAATTGTATGTATGTCATTACAAATGAAAGTAAGTTGTTTGGCGCAGCATCAATGTTATATGAAGAACCTATTCACGAATTAGCAGAAAGAGTTGGCAGTGACTTATATATTTTACCTTCAAGTGTTCATGAAGTTATTGCGGTGTCAGCAGATTTTGGCTCACCAGAGGAGCTTGCTGAAATGGTTTATGAAGTAAACATGGAACAGGTGGACATTAACGACCGACTTTCAAATCAGGTTTATCAATATGACAAGGATTTAAGGACTTTAAGACTGGCAACAGACACAATAAACAAAAGTCTAAATGATGTGGACCTTGGGGCAAGAGAAAACACAGAAAGAGGTGGAAGATAGTCGTAGTGGATTTTGAAAAGAAATTAGAGGAGATAATAAAGAGTGAAATTTCAAAATTAAACAAGGATGAAGAGTTTGTCGTTAAAATTGAGGTGGTAACAGATGGAAAAGATAAATCAGGTATCGATTAGGCTTGTTAATGAGCGACCTCTGTTATCTGAAGAACAACTTACTTCTCCTGAAAAGGTGGCAATGGTAGTTGGAGACTATATAAGGGATTTAGACAGGGAAGCATTGTGTGTAATCAATTTTAACAGCAAGCTTCAACCTATATTTACGATTGAAAGTAGAAAATTCTTTGCTTTTGGTGGGGCAAGCAGTCATGATATTTCAGATGGCATTTTATGCCCAGATAACTGGAAAGAAAAAGCTAAAGAATTAGAAAGACAAGGCAAGTATGGGTTTAGAGTAAAAGATATTAGCTGGTGGAAAGAAGAACTTCCAACAGAGGAAGAAATGAAACATGGAATGGATGTATTAAAAAGAAATAATAATATAGTAGATTATATTATCAGTCATAGTCCTAGTACATCAGAATTATATTTGATTGGAGGCGTAGGATTGTATGAGACAGATGTTTTGACTAACTATTTGGAAGAAATTAAGGCAACTACAAATTATAAAAAACATTTCTTTGGACATATGCATGTTGATCAGGCTATTAATAGCGAAAGTATTTGCTTGTATGAGCAAATCATTAGAATTATTTAATTAACAAATAAGTTTTATTAGATTAACGATTAAGCCAATACGAGTAAAATAATTTCATGTAATTAAGATTAACGTTATTTAACTAATCAAAACTCCTTTTTGCACCTTATATGAGAATATGATACAATGACTCCAGATAAATAAAAATTTGTGATAAGGAGAAGCACAATGGAAGAAAAAACAATGGACAATGTAGCAGAAAACGAAATAGAAAAAATGGAAGATTTAGGACAGGCATTAGAGGAGTCTTATGCACATATGGGAAATGGAGAGTATGATACAGATACTTTGTTGGCATGGGAAAAGATTAATGAATATAAGGAGGCAGGAACTATTCTGTCGGTTACGATTTCTGGAATCGTAAATAAAGGTGTGATTGCTTTAGTGGAAGGTGTGCGAGGATTTATCCCGGTTAGCAGATTAGATATTAATCATGTGGAAGATACAAATGATTGGTTAGGCAGAGATATTAGAGTTCGTGTTATTGAAGCGGATATGGAAAAAAACAAACTCGTTTTATCAGCCAGAGAAATTCTTCGTGAAGAAAGTGCAGCTGCCAGAAAGGCGCAGCGAGAGATGGCTGTTTCAAAGATAGAGGTTGGTTCTGTTGTTGAAGGAAAAGTAGAATCTATTCAGCCATATGGTGCTTTTGTAGACTTAGGAAACGATGTAACAGGTTTGGTGCATATTTCACAGATTTCCATGGATCATATTAAATCTCCAAAAGAAGCTCTGGAAGTAGGACAGATTGTGAAGGCAAAAGTCATTAAAAATGATGGCGGAAAGATAAGTTTAAGTATTAAAGATTTGTTGGAAGAAAAAAGAATTCAGGAAGAAGAGGAAATAAAAAACAACATGCAGGAAGTGGAAAGTATTGGAACTTCTTTAGGAAGTTTACTTAGTGGATTTAAATTAGATTAAATTTCAATTTTGAAATTGAGACGGTAATCTTAGCATGATAACTTCTAAATCAATATATGAGTGAGGTGTTTATTTATGGAATTACCTGACAAAAAATATAGAATTTTAGATATATTTTATATGGGGATTAATGACAAATATTTTCAACTCAGGAGTTATCCTACAAATATGATGTATCTAAAAAAACAGTATCAAGAGACATAAACGAGATTAGAAGCTTTCTTTCTGAATACAGAGACATAATCGGAAATGTAGATATTGTTTATGATAGAAAAAGAAAAAAATATCATATGAATATTATGATTAACCAATTATAGGGATATAGGTAATAATGTTAATTGATATATATATTAGACGATTAAAAAGTTAATATTAGGCGTTCTATGGTGTAATAGCTTCATAGAACGCCTTTTATTATGTTGAAGATGATGAAAATACGGTTTTTAACTTAGAAATGCAAACGACAAAATATGAAGAACTACCTAAAAGATCACGATATTATCAGGATATTATTGATTTAAACCTGATTGAAAAAGGTGAAGCATATGATATACTTAATACAAGTTATGTAATTTTTATTTGCACTTTTGATTTTTTTAAAAGCAATAAAAGTATGTATGAATTTGAAAATATATGTATTAATAAGCCGGAATTAAAATTAAATGACGGAACGCATAAAATTTTCTTAAATACCAAGGGAGATAGAAGCGGCATAAGCAAAGAGTTGAAATTATTATTAGATTATTTCGATGACAAAGAACCGGAAAGCAAACTTGCTAAGAAAATTGATAAGAAAGTGTTTGAAGCCAAAAGAAATGACCAATGGAGGCGAGAGTATATGTCATATCAGATGGAATTAAATCAGCAGTATAGGAATGGAAAGGAAGAAGGAAGAAAAGAAGGAATAGACGATATGAGTAAGCTGATAAAAATGCTAATATCAGAAAATAAATATGAAGAAATTGAAAAGGCAGTAAATGATGAGGAATACCAGAAGGCACTAATGAGAAAATACAGAATAACTAAATAGAACAGTGAACATAAATAAAATTTGGAGGAATTAATATGGATAAGAAGGCAATTTATAACTTGACTTATGGGGTATTTATGGTATCCACTAAGGCAGGGGATGTGGTTAATGGATGTATTACAAATACATGTATTCAGGTGGCTAATAATCCGGTTAGAATAGCCGTGTCGGTGCTTAACAGTAATTATACATGTGAATTAATTAAAAAGAGCGGAATTTTAGCAGTTAGCATTTTAGATAGTGATTGTACGTTTGAGTCTATAAAGCATTTTGGTTTCCAATCAGGAAGAGATGTGAACAAGTTCTCAAATATTACACCACCAACTGATAATGAAGGAATTCCTTATCTTGGATGGCAGTCATGTGCAGTTATAAGTGGTAAGGTTGTTGAAAAGCATGACCTTGGAACACACACTTTGTTTATTGCAGAAGTTACAGATGCAAAAGTTTTAAGTGAAAAAGAACCATTGACTTATGCACAATATCAAAATGAAATAAAACCAAAGCCTAAAAAGGATGATGAAAGTAACGGAAGAAAAATAGTAGGCTGGAGATGTAAAATCTGCAATTATGTATATGAAGGAAGTGAGTTGCCTAAAGATTATGTATGCCCGGTTTGTGGACATGGCGCAGATGATTTTGAACCAATTTACGCTTGATAGAAAGATGTTGATTTTGTGGTAGCATAATATAAAATTGCGAGAAGAATAAAAATAAGCATATTCTAACTGACGTTAAAATATGCTTATTTTATTATATAGGGTAAGAACTTGTGCATAAAACTTTACTTTTTGCTTTTGTGTATAAAAAACTAAACAGTATTTATTTTATTCAGTCATGTCAAAGGTATTATTACCCGGAAGTGTTACAGAATTAATATCATTGAGATTTCCAATAACTCCGGTGAATACAGTGTATTTAGAACGCTTGCCACCATTTTCCACAGAATCAATCTGAGAAATAACCTTAGGCGAGATTTCTTTACCTTTAATATTTAATGTTGCAATACCGGTATTAAGTTCATCTATTACATCTATCAGTGGTAAAGTGTTTTTTTCACCTTTATGGTATGAATAGTAGATTGTGTATTCAATAGGTGTGATAATTATTTCATTAATATAAACCTTTTTGTTATTATATTTTTCGCCTAAATCAATTTCCCTATTAAATGTTTTTCTGAGTTCTTCAGTACCATGTTTTAAATCCCATGATATTTTCCAATTGCCATTTACAAAAGTTTCATCTTCAGAATAAACTGTATGACCTGTAGCGTAAAAAGATTTTATTTCCATAGTAATATTTTCAAAATCTAAATCACGTTCATTATCAACATCAAAACCGTAAGTGTAACTTGTATCATCTGATTTATAATGATTAGCATATCCTGTTGCCCATGACAGACCAACTTGTTTACCATTAGATTTTGTACAATAAAAATCAACGTCCATAAAGACATCAACCAAATCATAGCCCATATCTTCTACAGTTTTTTCCCATTTTCCATAATCAACCTTAAAATAAACGTATGCAATATTATTGTCAGCTACAGTTTCCACAAGTTCGACGGAAATACCTTTATCTTCACACTTAATGTTTTTTAAATTTGAATCAGTATAAATAGTGTCATATCCGTTTTTAATAAGATATTGTTCATGTGTTTCTTTCTCTGTAGTTTTAATAACCTTATTTTTAACGTGTGAATCCATATGTAAAATATAGTTAATTGCATAAACACTGCCATTTGATAATAAAATACAGGCTAGTGCAATAGAAGCAACTTTAAGTAATCGCGGATAAGAATGTTTCTTTTTTGTATCCTTAACAGAATTTAATATTTTGTTGTCGATTTTTTCAGATGTTTTAATTTCATCATATACTTTTTTATATTCATTAACATCCATACTGTTTATCCTCCTCTAAATTCATTTTTAAGAGCTCACGTCCTCTTTTTAATCTCATTTTAATTGCTGATTCTTTACAGCCAAGTATTTCACCAATTTGCTTACAGGAATATCCTTCGTAATAATGCAGATACATTGGAGCTTTACATTTGTCAGGGAGGTTTAGAACCATTTGCAGTAAATCATTATATTCTGAAGAAAATGATTCTCCCGGTAAGTCTTCATGATTAAAAATATCTCTTTTCTTATTCCAAAATAATTTCAGGTGATTTTTGGAGAGATTAATTGAAATTCTAATGAGCCATCTTTTTTCATGTTCATCTGTTTCAAAAGCTTTGTTACTACAATAAAGTTTTGTAAAAACTTCCTGCAAAATATCTTCAGCGTCATTTGGATTTTTTACATATGTGAAGATTATTCTGAAAAGAAGATCCTTGTACTTGTAGTATTTCTCTTCGAATTGCTGAGTACTCATAATTTGAATTGTTTCTCCTTTCACCTTATATACAGTCGGGAAGCGGTAATGGTCAATTTTTAAATAATAGAAAATTTAAATAATAGTTAAATAATAAAACTTAAGCTTAAATAATATAACACATATATTTTACGCGAAAAAGAAGATTACTAGGGAAATAAATTGCTATTGAAAGTGAGCGATGGTAATATATTATGTAAAATAAAAATCATACTTATATAAACATGATGGCTTTATACGATTAGAAAATTAAAAGAAAATCTTATGATTTGGAATAAATAGTAGAATGTCGGTTTGTAAAGGATAATTTTGGGTTGCTTTATCCGATGACAGAGTAATTGGTACAATCGGACTCATGTTGAAGGAGAAAAATTGTACTGTTTTGAAAAAATTTTTTGTAGAGAAGGCGTTTCGTTCACAGAAAGTAGGACTTTCATTATACAATGAACTTTTGAAGTATGCTAACAGCAAAGGTATTGAGCATATAATTTTGGATACACCTGCGGTTGCTCATATCTCACATAGGTTTTATGAAAAAGCTGGTTTTAAAAGAATTAATTCAGAAGAACTACCAGTACCATATTCCTATCCGGACAGGGATAGCATACTATATCTGTTGAATCTATAAAGTTATGTTTATAAGTATTTTGTCAAATCAAAAACTATACACAATTATAAGATTAGAGGAGAAAGAATATGCAGGATTGTGGATTTACAAGAGAAAATAAATGGTTTAGATATCGTGCAGCAGCAATAATAATTGAAGAAGGTTGTGTGCTATTTGCAGGAAATGAAATAGACGATTATTATTACTCAATCGGTGGTGGAGTTCATGTTGGAGAAACATCTGAGCAGGCAGTAAAAAGAGAAGTGCTTGAGGAAACAGGTGTAGAATATGAAATTGAACGCCTTGCAGTTATTCACGAAAATTTCTTCAATGAAAATCAGGGAACTTTAAAAGGAATGGATTGCCATGAAATATCAATGTACTATTTGATGAAGCCTAGAGGAACAAAACAGCTTAATAGTGATAGTTATAGCCAGGGAGTAAGAGAAACAATGCATTGGATACCAATAAAAGATTTGGATAAATACAAAGCATTTCCAACTTTTCTAAAGGAATATCTTAGTAAGGAACATTCAGGAATAGAGCATATAATTACGGATGAAACAAAAACTGGATTATTATATTGAAAAGGTAAACCAGGGAAATTAGTCTCGTAAAAACTTTTATATAAGGAGAAAATTTATATGATAGGTTTAATAGTAGCCCGTTCAAAAAATAATGTTATTGGAAAAAATGGAAAAATTCCGTGGAAAATAAAGGGAGAACAAAAACAATTCAAGGAACTTACAACAGGAAATGTTGTAATAATGGGACGAAATTCATACGATGAAATTGGTCGCCCGCTTCCAAATAGAGAAACGATAGTTATTTCGAATACTAAAAAATATATAGGTGAAAATCTTCATACAGCATCTAGTGTAAAAGAGGCTATAGAATTTGCAAAAGGAAAAGATGTATATATAGCCGGTGGCTATGGAGTATACAAAGAAGCCATACAACTAGTGGACGTAATGTACATTACTGAGATTAATATAAATGTAGAGCAAGGGGATGTCTTTTTCCCAGAATTTGATGACAATAATTTTAATATATCTATTGTAGAAACATCTGAAAATAATGAACTGTTTATAAGAAAAATTTATAGAAGAAAGAATAAGCAATAGTAATTTCCAGTTTTATTAACGATAATAAGGAATTAGACGGGTAAATTTTAAAATGTTAGAAGAGATGGAAAATATTAAATATGGAAATTTAGAAACTGCAATGTATTATTGTGAGAGAAATAAAATAGGGAAATGGATAAATCGAAGTTTATAAAGGAGAATATTGATGAAACTATTTTTATGTTCGCATTTTTCAAGTGTAGGAAGTCTGATAAAGGAAGAAATTGAAAATAAGAAAGTCGCATTTATTCCAACAGCTTCGCTGCGTGAAGGCTACACCGGTTATGTCGGTTCGGCTCGAAAATTATTCAAAAAGTTGGGAGCAATCGTAACTGAAATTGATATTTCAACGGAGGCTTATTCAACGATACAGTCTGTTTTTGAAGATTCGGATGTGATATATTTTACCGGCGGAAATTCTTTTTTCCTTATAGACCAGCTCCGTAAAACGGGAACGGATGAGCTGTTGAAGAAAGAATTGGCAAAGGAAAAACTGATGATTGGTGAATCGGCAGGTGCGATTATATGCGCTCCAAGCATCCAATATATCGAGCAAATGGATGAAAAGCCGGAGGACTACTCCCAAGAAGATGATGCAGGGCTTGATTTGATTGATTTCTATGTTCTTCCGCATTATCTTACAGCACCATTTAAGAAAGTTACCGAGAAAATAATGACTGAGTTTTCGGATTTGAATCTATGCCCAATTAACAACCGGCAGGGAATTGTAATTGATGGTGAAGGTTCAAAGGTTATTTGCAAAGACTAATTTGAAAATTCCAGTTTATAAGGATATTTATTAATATAGAAACAAATGATATTACAGAAGCACGATATGAAGATAAATGGCTGTCACATTTAATGGACAATTTTTGTAAAATTATTGAAACCACAAAAGATAGCATTCCTGATGTAGAAAATATTAATGAAAAAGTAGCATAAAAGTGATCTAATAGTTATTAGACAAGGAGACAATGTTTATGCATTATGAGATGTAAGACATTAGTGAACGGAACACAAAAATAAAATAGAGAAAGGAGATGTGTATGAGCAAAATCAAAAGGCATTTTAAGATGATGATTGGTGGCTTTCTGTTTTTTGCAGTTTTTCTTATTGGAATGAGATGTATGAGAGAGTCTGTCTATGCACTGGGAGATGTGTCAAGATATCATACAGAATTTATTAATCAGGCATGTCCAAATATAAAAGTAATAGGTAGGGCATATCTGGTTGGTCCTGACAATGTGGCACATTGGAAAAATCATATTGCCATGGATGTAGTACCTGCAGGAACAAAGATTCAGGGTAAAACAGTAGATCCTAAGTATCTGCCACAGGACAATATTGAAAATTTAAAGGTGCTGTATTCAAGTGTTATAGGATATCAAAATTTCACATAGATTAACGGTGCGTATCTGGAAAGTGAAACAGCTAATTTACAGGTAGTAGAATATGATAAGAATACTGTTACTTTTTGGAGTAATGGATATAAAAGTTTTACAGGAGCACCTGTTATGTGTGCCCAGTATTTATTACAAGCTTCACATCCACCTGGATTTTATAGAACATCCAGAAGCAATGTCTGGATTGATCTTGACAAAGAATATAACCGTATACCGGAAGGCACAAACATTACAAAGGTTGCTGACGGAAAGGTAACATGTGGATTTATTGGGATTAGTCCAATACCGGGAACAGCAGATAGTGGTGATGTATATAGAGTAGGAATAAATCAAAAAATATATATAGTTACTACGAGAAGACTTTATTCTAATACATCAGATACAGATGATTTGTATTACAAAGTTATATTCCAGGGGGACAACAGTACCAACTATTTAATGAACGGATATGGTTACTATTATGTAAAAAGTAAGTACATAAACCTTTACAAAAATGGAACAGAAGTGCCAGAGGGCGCTGTAATGAAAAAAGTTTATAACTTGAAAACATTAAAGGAAATTGGTGTTAGAAAATCAAAGGATGAGTCGAATGATGACAATGTTGTAGGACTCCTTCAGGCAGATGCAGAGATAGAAACGTTGCCAAATGAAAGTGATTCAAATTGGACCACGGTATGGTTTAACAGTGAAAGAGCTTATGTTAGAACACAATATCTGACAGATGTAGAGCTGGTTGAAAATAAAACTAAAGTAAAAAATCTTTTAGTAAGCAATGTAAAAAATAATCAATATGTATTGTCATGGTCGAAGTCTTCTGGATGTACAGGTTATAACATTACATATACCGGTATAGGGAAAAACTCGAAAGCTTTCTTTAAAAAGACCGATTATAAGAAAACATCAATTACTGTCAAAAGATCTTATTTTAAAAACAACAGAAATACTATTCTGGTGAATATTGCAGCAAATTATAAAACAGGAGCAACCGAAGCTACACAGATAGTTCTTTCGTTGGACAACAGGCCACCAAAGATGAAAAAGAAGCATCTTAACATAAAGAAAAAACAGATATCCTTTGAAAAAATGGTGATACCTGTTGATATTGTTCAATATTCAACAAATAAATCATTTAAGAATGCTAAAACTGTATGGGATAAAAAGGGTGGTGGACTTAGGGCAATTAAAAAGCTAAAGCCTAACACAACTTACTACATAAGATATAGTATTACAACTGACGTATCCACTCTAAAAGGATATAAGAAAATTGGTGGAATTTGGTCCAAGACGATAAAGGTAAAGACAAAAAAATAATACTATTTAACCGCAAAATGAAATTAAATAACAAATTTATTTCCATTAAGAGTTTCATAGTTGTCGATATGGCAGATTTCAATGTGGTCACCTTTCCATCCGATATCACAGTCACTATTAAATTTAATAGTAACTTTAAAAATAATCACCTTCAAGCTATAATTGAAAAGATATAGTTTGAAGGTGATTTTATATGGCTAGATAAGGGATATAATTGAATTGGCTGAATATGGAGTGATTGTTGAAAATAATCCAGTTGTAGTTGATGAAAATATTATAACGTCGTATTGTCCTCAAACAGCGCCTAAGGTGGCGTTTACATTATTATAAATGTTAATAGGTAAAGAAAAAACATATGAAGTAAGAGTGGCAATGGGACATAAATAAAAAACATACTTTTATAAACATGAGGGCTTTATATGATTAGAAAATTCAGAGAAAATGATTTACCATCAATTATGCAAATATGGTTTGATTCAAATGTAGAAGTACATAGCTTTATTCCAGAAAAATATTGGATGGATAATTTTGAAATGGTTAAGGATATACTTCCTCAGGCGGAAATATATGTATATGAAAATTTAGGAAAAATAAGTGGCTTTATAGGATTAAACAAAGATTATATAGAAGGAATTTTTGTTGAAAAGAATATGAGGTCAAAAGGTATAGGAAAACAGTTATTGAATTATGTTAAGAAATTAAAAGAGGAAATGCATTTAAGTGCGTACCAAAAAAATTACAAAGCAATTTCATTTTATCAAAGAGAAGATTTTGTGATTCAGTCAGAAAGTATTGATAATGATACAAATGAAAAGGAACTTCTTATGAGTTGGAAGAAATAGTAGAAGGTTGGAAGGACATACTTGCTCTTGCATATATAGGAACATATCAGAAATTAGATACCAATCAGTGGTTTATTACAGGCGGTGGATTAGAAAGTAATGAAAGGCTGAGTCAATGCTGCATATGAGAAATGGCAGAAGTAGCAAGGCACATATATATAGACTTCCATATGCGGTAGAGGTTTATAAAAATGGATTAGTATCAAAGATAATAGTGTCAGGTGGACGCAACATCGGAAATGCAAATATGGTTGAGGCTGACTATCTTAAAGAAAAAGCAATTGAGTTTGGAATTAAAAAGAAGGATATTTTGGTTGAAAACAAGGCAATGACTACTTGGGAAAATATGAAATTATCGCGAGAATTGATGATTAAAAATAATTTGCTTGGCGAATGTACAAACATTGCAATCGTGACATCTTCTTTTCATATGAGACGAAGTATTATGATAGCAGAAAGAGTTTTTAGAGATGATGGTGTTAATATAGTTTCTTTGCCTGGTGAAGATAATTCTACAAGAAGAACAACCTGGTTTACGAATGAAAAAGGACGAGTTAGAGCGATAGGGGAAGTAGAGAAGATAATAGATTATGTTAAAAAAGGGAAAATTGACGATTTTGAAATTATATAAAAAATAGAGTATTTATAAAAGTGTTGTTAGATTAAAATGTATAGTGGAGGTAATCAGTAATGGAAATCTGAAAACTAGATAATAAATTTGGAGGTTTCAGATGGCAAAAAAGAAAAGAGAACATATAGTATTTGATCAAATGTTAAAACAAAAGAAGAATATTCCATTTTCAATGGTGAATAAGGAAAATACTAAAAAGAGAAAAAAGAAAGCGTTTAAAGGAGGCAAATCATTAAATGAAAACAATAGCAATTGCAGCTGTGACAGCAGGCGGAAAAACAACTATAGTTAACGAATTGAAAAAGCAAATCGCAAATACTAAAGTTTTGCATTTTGACGATTATTCTTTTGAAGGTGAAGTTGATAATTATTATGAATGGACGAAACAGGGAGCGGATTATAATGTGTGGAATCTGAGTCCGTTGGTTAAAGATGTCATTGATATAAAAAATTCAGGCTGCGATTATTTGTTATTAGATTATCCTTTTGCATACTGTCACGAAGGTTTAAGGGAATATATTGATTGTGCAATTTTTATAGATACGCCATTAGATATTGCGATGGCTAGAAGAGTTTTGAGAGATATGAAAAATGCTACAGGAGACGAGATTCGACAAGACATGGATACGTATCTTAAATATGCCAGAGTTGCGTATATTCAAATGTTAAAAGATGTTTTGCCAGCATCTGATTATGTGATAGATGGGACGAAAGAATTAGATGAGAAGGTTGATGAGATAAAAAAGATAATTTTGTCACTTTAGAGTTTTATTATAAAATTATGACCATGGTGGATAATTTTCAATTTGAAATGAAAAAATTAAGAAAGTGCAGGTTTTTAGCTAGTATGAAAATAATTACATTTGAAGAAAAGTATAGAGATGACCTTATTTTTATGATATTGGAAGCAAAAGATGCATTGGGAAGAGTTCCGGGACTGAATGAAGATTTGTTAGATATCCAAAAAAGTTATATGGATAAGGGCGGAATGTTTTGGATTGCCATAGATGAAAATGACAGAGTTATTGGAAGTGTGGGTGTGAGAATGATTGATAATTCCAATGAATGTTATATTCATCGTTTGTTTGTGAAATGTAATCAAAAACACAACGGCATAGGAACTAAACTTTTGACTACCGCAGAAGAATACGTTAAGAAAAATGGAAAAGATGCTACGCTTGTACACTTAGGTAAACCTAAAGAACAATGGTTTGAGTCATGGAAGTTTTATCCGAAGAATGGTTATGTTGAAATTGAAGATAGTATTATGAGAAAAGAACTTTAATCTATTATTTGTTTGACGATAGATTGTTATTAATTGCATCACATGGAGAAAAATATGCTAGACCAATTTATAGAAGAATATGTGCCTGTGATGCTGGAAGAATTGAGAGCAGTAAAAAAAAATAAATCTATTCTGGTAGCAAAAGATTATAAATGGAAAAGAGGGAAGAGATGACTGAAGTAAATTTTTATGATGAAGTAGATGATTCTTTACTTGAATTTACTGTTATTATTTCAAAATCTAATGGTAAATGGGTATTTTGCAAGCATAAAGAAAGAGATACATTTGAAGTACCGGGAGGACACAGAGAAACCGGTGAGAAAATTGAAGATACTGCAGTAAGAGAATTAAAAGAAGAAACAGGAGCTGTAGATTTTAACATAAAACCAGTTTGTGTATATTCAGTAAAAGGAAAAACGCGTGTAAATGAAAATGCAGCAAAAGAATCTTTTGGAATGCTTTATGCAGCAGAGATTTTTTCTTTTGAGGAGATACATAGTGAAATCGAGAAGATAGTTTTAAGCGATGACTTAATACGTCAGTGGACATATCCTTTGATTCAACCTAAGTTAATTAGCGAAGCAAAGAAAAGAGGTTATCTATAAGAGCAGAGCAAATATATGTAGAACTCCAATTTGGATATTGCAAAATCACATCCTGAAACACAGATAGAGGAAGAACATTTTGTTATTGAAATATATCCTATTGAATTGTAGTGGGTAATGTAAACAATTAAAATTAAGGAGGTTCTACAATGGCAGAACTATGGGATGCATACAATAAGAATTTTAATAAAATAGAAAATAAGACATTGATTCGAGGCGAATCCATTCCTGATGGAGCGTATCATCTTGTAAGTGAAATAGTAGTAAAGCATACAGATGGCTCATATTTACTAATGCAACGTGATTTTAGAAAACATCACGGTGGAAAATGGAAATTGACTGCAGGAGGTTCCGCGTTACAAGGAGAGGATGAGTTAGAAGCAGCAGTTAGAGAATTAAAAGAAGAAACCGGCTTAAGCGGTGAAATGAAGGAGATTGGGCGTGCTGTTCGTCATGACCACCATTCATTTTATGTAGTATATTTGTGTGAGGCGGATTTTGAAAAGGACTCGATTGTTTTACAGGAAGGAGAAACAATTGGTTACAAATGGGTAGACAAGGAAACAATGTTTAAATTGGATGGGAATGAGCTAGCCTCAAGCAGAACGTTGGAGATTGTTAAAAAACTAGATTTGTAATTGATTATATTATGTAGTGAACATACGAGAGTAAAGGAATATAAGATAACGGAGTATTTATGAAATACACAATAAAAGAAAATCAATTGAATTATGAAACATATTATACACTTAGAAAATCAGTAGGATGGAATAATTGGAGTAAAGAACAGGCGGAAAAAGCCTTGGAAAATTCATATTATTCAATTGTAATTTTTTATAATGATAATGCAATAGGAATGGGAAGAGTTGTTGGTGACGGCATATATTTTATTATTGTGGATGTTGTTGTCAGACCTGAATATCAGGGTAGAAAGATAGGTACAACAATCATGAACTCAATTTTAGAGTATATTGAAAAAAATATGTGTGAGGGAAGTCGTGTAAGTGTACAATTGTTGGCAGAAGTTGGAAAGGAACAATTTTATATAAAACAAGGATTTAAACTTGTTCCACATGAGTATTGTGGCCCGGCGTTGAGAAAGATTATATATAAGAAATAAATTCTAAAAGAGAAAAAATTGGGTAATTTTTTATTGTATATAATTGGCAAAAATTGTATGGATTTGTTTTTGACAAAAAATAGATACCTGTATAAAAA
>NZ_QUGP01000030.1:0-409 GCF_003479125.1 Eubacterium sp. AF19-12LB
TCCACTTTCATAATGTTTTGTTACATTTCCGTTTAAGTCATATTCATATGATTCTATTAATTTAGAATCTTCATCTTCTTTTTGACTTACCGTAAGCACATTACCGTATATGTCATATGTGCTTTCCTGTGTCTCTTTTCCTTCTGTTTTTGTTATTCTGTTATTATCACTGTCATATGTGTATGTGGTCTTTTTGTCACCATCTGCAACTTCTATCACATTTTTGTTTCCATCATATGTGTAGCTTACCTTTTTGCCGTCCGTATACGTAATCCCTGTCTTGTTTCCGTCATTGTCATAACTGTACTTTACTGTTTTTCCATTTTCATAAACTGTTTCTGTTATTCTGTCAAGTTCATCCCTTACATATGATATTGTTCCACTAGCCGTTGACATTGCTGTCTGATAG
>NZ_QUGP01000030.1:419-2174 GCF_003479125.1 Eubacterium sp. AF19-12LB
GTCATATGTGTATGTGGTCTTTTTGTCACCATCTGCAACTTCTATCACATTTTTGTTTCCATCATATGTGTAGCTTACCTTTTTGCCGTCCGTATACGTAATCCCTGTCTTGTTTCCGTCATTGTCATAACTGTACTTTACTGTTTTTCCATTTTCATAAACTGTTTCTGTTATTCTGTCAAGTTCATCCCTTACATATGATATTGTTCCACTAGCCGTTGACATTGCTGTCTGATAGTCGTTTTTATTATATTCATATGTTGTGGTCTTTCCGTCTACTGTTTTTTTAGTACAGTTATTAACGGCATCATAACTGTATGATGTTACGACTTTTCCACTGTTATTTTTTACCGTTATGAGATTTCCATTCGGGTCATATTCATATTTTTCAGTTTTACCCAGTGCATTTGTTTTACATATAAGGTTATTGTTTCCATCATATGAATATGTTGTTACTTCATCCGCCTTGCTATTTTCCTTTTCATTGTTTGTTAACTTATGACTATATTCGTCATTCTGAAAACAATCTGTAGTTTTTAAATTTTCTAAAATTCGACGAGAAAATTATTAAATATTTGTTTAAATTAATAAATATTTTTAATGCCATACTTCATTTTTGCCTAAAATAGGCATTGTTTAGCTATTAGCATAAAATCTAAAAGCAATTGTCTATACCACTGAATTTTATGCAAATTCTATTCTAGCTGCCTATGGTTATGATAAATTATATCAAATGAAAACTTAATTGTTACTATATATTAGAAAGCGGTACAAATACTAAGCTTTTCAAAGTATATGCACCGTTTCTACTATTAAATTTAATAAATCAATTTATCATTTTTGAAGCTAAATTTGTATTTTATTTATCGCGTTTCCAATAATATATAATCAGCATTCTCAGCAAAATTCATATTATTTAATAAATTTTTGACATTTTCAGAAATAATCAAGTATGATTTTTGAGTCAACATAAAATCATCCATATCTTGATTAATATAACCATCATTTTCAACAAATACCGTTTTCAATGGTATCATTCTATAAAATTTGGGAACTTTTCGAATAGGATAAATTTCTAAAAATTCATCGCTATATGAAACTTCAACATCTGCAAATCTACATCCTGAGAACCCATGATTCTCAATTTCTTTTTTTAACCTCTCGGAAATCAAAAAACAGGGTGTTACTTCTAATAGTTCATCTCCTAACCATCCATCAAAAATATAATGTAAATGAGATATTATGGGTTTCTTTTTCTGATTAATAATCTCATCATAATTATCATATATAGTGTTCTCACCAATTTCTCCTGCGACTTCTGGTTCAATCATGTAGTACTTCATAAAATACAACCTCCTGCTCGTTTTATTAATTTAGTGGTGGATTAAACAAATGTCCAAATTTAGAATCAATCTCTGCTGCTTTATCCAACAGTTGTTGTTTTGTTGGATTTGGAACTTCTTTATAAAATCTATTCCATTCTTTTCGTATCTTCGATAAGTGAATATCAGAATTAATTTCTTTAGGTATTCCACGCAAATTTTCTAGTGCATGCATCTCTTCATAGGTAAATAAACCTTTTGTTTGTGGCTTAGTTAATACTTGTTGTTCAACTGAATGGTGAACTACTACCTTACCTTCTAATTCAGGATTTTCATTAAAAAACACTTTCTTATAATCTATTTTGCCTGATGTTCTACCACCCTCATACGACACGCTTCCTGCTTCATCTGCCATAAACCCTGCTAGTTTTCC
>NZ_QUGP01000031.1:0-1969 GCF_003479125.1 Eubacterium sp. AF19-12LB
GCAACCTCTGCATTTTCATCCAGTGCCCATCTTGTGCTTCCGAGTCTGTCCGTGTACAGACTGTAACTCTGTGTTTTGGCATTGTCGCCTTTTGCCGTTACATCTGCATGTACCCTCTCCCTGTTTCCTGCATATGTGTACCTTACAATTGTACCATCTGATTCCTTTTCTTCAAGCAGTATCGGATATTTTTTATGTGCCATCATTCCCTTTGCTTCCTGCTCACTCTCCACCATGCTGACTATGACTTTGGCAACAGCTATTCTCCACTGCTTACCATTTTTCATGTCGAGATAAGGTTCAGTTACAAAGTACAGAATGATACACCATTTCAGAACATAACCTTGCGAAATTATACACCTGGCAAACAGGCAAAAAGCAATTGCAACTTATTGCATACACTGCATCTCTAGTTTTGTTGTTGGTTAACTTATGCTATATGCACCATTCTGAAAACAGTCTGTAGTTTTCAAAATTTCTTAAAGTCCGCAAGTTATATTTAGAAAAGGAGTTTAAAACCCAACCAGTAGTTCATCTTAATTCTTAGTCGCACACTTTATTTTTCAGAATATACGCAAAAAATCGAGCATATGCCAAAATTCAAATACCTTGAAAAACGAAATATTGTGTGGATCTATGAAACTATACAATACCGGTGGCTAAGCATGTTTCGAGAGATATTTGTTTAATTTATATTTGAAAAATCAGAATAAATTGTAACAGAAATGTGATGTTAGAATGTGTGGATTAAGATTGGGGTATTTTGATTGTATCAGATATAGTAAATACAAAAATCGCTGGGGATATCATATCATTACCAAAATTGTTGGTATTGATGAGACCCCAGCGAATTATTTAATAGCTGTCTATGTTTATGATAAATTATATTGAGTGAAAACTTAGTAATAGATGTATCTTAAAAAGCAAACATATACTTATTAAGTCAAAATTTCTATTATAATACCACTTTCTGCTGATAAAACAGTCTCTCTTAATCAAGTAATCCCCAACACTCTTAATCAAGTAATTCCAAATAGAATTTATCATCTTCTTGAATTTTTAATAAGAATTCTACTAATGAATCTGCTATTTTAACATCATAGTAAAAAATACTACTAGTACTACGCTCTGTTAATTCTATTGATAATAATGCTGATTCACTTCCTTCAAAAAATATCAGTTTTCCATCCTCGTAATCATCGTATATCTCAATATCAGGATAGAATTCAAAATCACCTTTTCTTAATCTAAAATCCCTTATTGACGCGATATCCATGATACGATTCACATTATTCTCTGAGCCATTGATAAATCCATATCCAACCTCTAATAATAACTCCTTTAATTCTTTTGGAACATGTACTTTTAATTCATCCTCTAATTTACTTATTTCTTCTTCTTTCACTTGAAAAAATTTGTTTTCAACATTCTTTTTTAAAAAATCAAACTTCATATTTTAATTTCCTCCTGAAAATAATTTATTTGCTGGAGAAACAACTCCATGTATTCCTGATTGATGCTCATTTGGGAACTTTGCAGGGTGTATATTCCACCATTCATATTCTCCCCCATAAGAATTTTCAATTATATGATGCGCATCATACATATCTCCAGCTTTTCTAACTACCTTTCCTGTGTTAGGAGAAATTACATCTTCTGTGTAATTAGGCCATTTTTGTCTAGTATTAGTTTCCCACTGATTGATCAATTGATTTTTTACTTTATTAAATTCATTTCTATGATTTGCTGTTTCTTTTACTGTTAACTTTGTATATTCTTTATTCCTTAAAGCATTTTTTAATTCTTCTATTTGATTTTTTGATAATTTTATACCAGTTCTTGACTCAACATCTCTTACATAATCTTTTACTAAATCATAATCTATCTTAGAAAAACTACCACCCTCATATGACACACTTCCTGCTTCATCTGCCATAAACCCTGCTAGTTTTCCACTCTTTGCAGCATT
>NZ_QUGP01000032.1:0-1588 GCF_003479125.1 Eubacterium sp. AF19-12LB
TTTCCTGCATATGTGTACCTTACAATTGTACCATCTGATTCCTTTTCTTCAAGCAGTACCGGATATTTTTCCGTGTAGTCCCACACATACTCTTTTTCTTACTGACTTCGGTGCCTGAAACCGATTTGTATTATGTTTTCGTTTCTTTATTTCACCCGTAGTTTTTATCCAGATAGGTATCTTTCGAAATATTCTATCTTGATTTTGCAATGTCCTTTCGTATACCCAACTCCGCAAAATTTCGCTAGTGTCTATTAATTAACATCATGGATTCTTAATTGCTTCGCAGCAGCCATGATGGTTAATTAATAGACGTGCAAGAGTTGTAGGTTATTGGAAGTCCAAAAGTATAACCCTAATTAAAATATAAGTTTCTCTCCGGTTTCAGAATTTACAAAATATTTTTGTGAGCCATCATACTCTAAGGTCAATTCTGTTCCAATTGGTAATTCAAAAATTGGAGCAATTGCAGGCTCTATTTCAAAAATTGTGCCCCAATCACAGATGACCATGTTTTTTGAATCTGCCAAAAATTCATCTGTATCTATTTCCGAAAGAAATCTCCACCCATTATCAATATTATTTACACTCTCTTCTCTAAAACACCATTTTACTCGTCCTCTTTTTTCTAATATATTCTTTGAAACAACAGAACCTCCTAAGTTCATTGTGCTATGCATATTTTTCCTCCAATCTTTTTTTTAGTTCATCGCTTCCCCTTTCCATAATCAGTTTGCGAATGCTAAATCCATTCTTGTTTTTCTCATCAACATCTGTTACTTGTTCAAAACATTCTTCAATAAAATTCATTGTACTCTCTGAACGTTCCTTAAAAGCTTCCATGCATAATGAGAAAAAGGCTGTATTACCATACTTTACATCTTTTTGCATTACCGAAGTACCTTTACTTAGCAATAATTTTCCGATTTCAACTGCTTCGATACAATTTATATTGGGAGCCAAAAAATGAAATTCATTATTCCCTTCTTTTGACACTATGTTTACTTTTGCATTGTTATCAAGTAAAAATTTTGATATTTCAAATTTTCTGGATACTAAGCTTCTTTCAAGAATACTCATTCCACTATCATCTACCCAATTAATGATATCAGATACATTATCGTCTTTTAACTTTATTTTTTCATATAAATCTTTTAATGTACCAAATTTAACAATTGTCCCATAATCTGCTTTCTCAATATTCATTTTTATTTCCTCACTCATATTTATGACTTCTATTTGTACTAGGTAATTCTGGTCTGTAATTTTTAGGATTACGATACCATTCTAAAAATTCATCTTTTGAAATCACATCATCCATATATAATTGATGCATTTCAGAGTATTTCTCACCAGGAATATGCCCCATATCCCATTGACCATTTCTCGGTTTAGTTTTATCCCATGTAATTTCAACGCCAGATGGGTCATAAACTTTTCCTGTAATAGGGTCTTTCGCATTCTCCCAAACTTCATTTACTTGATTTTTACCATAAGATGGGCGACTATTTGTATATGGTTTACTTCCACTACCACCCTCATACGACACGCTTCCTGCTTCATCTGCCATAAACCCTGCTAGTTTTCC
>NZ_QUGP01000034.1:0-1317 GCF_003479125.1 Eubacterium sp. AF19-12LB
TCCTTTTCTTCAAGCAGTACGGGATATTTTTCCGTGTAGTCCCACACATACTCTTTTTCTGCTTTCTTATTTCTGCTTTTAATTGTTTCTTTTATTCCTCCTTTACGGATGGAGCTTATTCCCTAGAAAACTTGCATCAGAATCAAGATTTATAATTCAATGATCTCTTGAACCATCTGAGCACTTTTTCCATGTGAGATGTCAAAAAGGCTCACTTTAGACACGATATTCAAAGAGAGTAGACACATATGAGCAATCCAGAAAAGAATTTGAAGATTTTCACTGGGTAATAAAAATCGCATTGTCTTCACAGCAACAAGTGACATGAAAACAATGCGTTCTAGATCTTTGAAAAAACAATATTCTATTTTAGTATTTATTAACCTTAAATGGAGACATAATTAAAACGATATTTCATTTAATATCTTTGCTCTGAAAATTTTTCAATCCAACCATCCGATGTGTACAATTCACCAGATAACCCATCACTTATATCCGCAATGTTCTCTCCGCCAACAATAATCTGAAATTCATCATGTTCTTCAAATAGGCATAACATATTATGAATACTCAAATCAACAATTTGAGGAATAATATCACTAATTAAAGACCTTTGCTCATCATTCAATTTAGTCACTCTCTCAAATAATAACTGAGACTCTTTGCTTTTCATCAAACCTTGCGTTTTTCTATCAAATATATCAATAGTTCTATCCCTCACTTCCTTAATAAAAATCTCACCAAATTCTTCTAAATAATTGTCCATTCTTACATTCCTCCTAATATTTATTTTGAATACCAAGGTATTCTTGTAGGTGCTGTTACACCTTGTTCACTCAAATTTTTTAATGATGCATTAATTAAATCATCTATCATAGCATCACTAGCTCCACCAGTTTTTAAGGCTTCTCTTGCAATTCGTGTATGTTCTTCTAAAGTATTTAATCTTCCACTCTCATATAACTCTTTAAATAGTTCTCTCTGTTTTGAAGTCATAATATTGTGGTCTAACCCATTTTCTTTCATAAAATCCTGACTTATTGAAAAACCTTTTTTAGGGTCATAATTTATATCACCTTTAAAACCAGCTTTAGCATGAACATGATGACCACCTACATCTCCATACTCTCCTGTACCTGAGTATTTACCACTTTTCTTCCAACTTCCGCCATCAAATTTAACCGAACCAGCTTCATCTGCCATAACCCCTGCAAGTTTTCCACTCTTTGCAGCATTTCGTATTCCTGCCACTCCAAGCCCTGCTCCTGCAAACATGTAGCCGTTTGCTGCTCCGTTTATGACCGTGTCCTTTAATTC
>NZ_QUGP01000035.1:0-1310 GCF_003479125.1 Eubacterium sp. AF19-12LB
TTAGTTGTTGTCTCAGGTGCCTTTGTTGTTTCCGGTTTCTTAGTTGTTGTTTCCGAAGCTTTTGTTGTCTCCTGTTTCTTTGTTGTAGTTACATCCTGTTCTTTTGTTGTATTCTGAACTGTTGTTCCTTCTGAAACACCATTTCCATATACTAAATTAGTAGAAAGGATTTCTCCTCCTGAAACAGCTCTCTGCCTTAATACTATTCCTTTAATGTTTCCTGTACTTGCTGTTCCTTTTCCTGATTTTAATGTAAATGTTAATGATGCTCCCGGTTCTAATGTCTTTGAGCTCCATTCCGGTGGTGTCACTACTGTCTTTCCGTCTTCACTTGTAATTGTTCCGCCTGCACTCCAGTCTCCTGATAATGTCTCTCCATTTTGTGTCTCTATCGCTATTGACGGATAACTTAATGTCTTTCCAAAGTATTCTGCCCATGGCATTACTGATATGTCCTTTGCTCCTCCAGGCATTGTAATCTTTGGATTTGTATTTTTTACTGTTATTGTGTATGTATCTCCTGATGCTGTTACTGTTGTTTCAACACCGTCATTTCCAGGAATTATTATATTCTGCTTTGGTAATGCTTCTGATCCATAAAGAGATTCTTTCATTGTCTTTGTGATTGAGTTTGTGCTGTCAAGTGATGCCATCCATGAAATGAGTCCGCCCAAATGTTTCTCTCTTACATATTTTCCTTTTTCTGCTACTGATTCTTCCGTGTCACATGTGAAGAACATTCCTGTTGATTCACTGTAGAAGTAGTTTGCCTTTGCAACATCATCCCAGTATTTCTTTAACTGATACTGATTTATTAATGAATCTATGTCTCCATATGCATATGTTACTCCGTTTTCTCCTGTTGCATCTGCATATAATCCCGGATTCTTTGGATCTCTTCCGGTGTCCTTCTTTACTTCCTTCCAGCCTCTTGTATATGGTGCCACTCCCACTACTATCTTTGAGTAATCTATGTCATCTCCATATTTATTTTCAAGATATTTTATGCATGAATCTACTGAAAGTGATGCATCCCCTTCGTCATATGCAGGGTTTGTGTATAATGCTGTCTGGTGAGCCGTGAATCCTCCCCATGCACCGTTTAAGTCATATGTCATCATGTTTGCAAAATCTACTATGTTTAACACCTTGTCATATTCGATTGCTGACATCATTTTTGGTGATGCTGACATTGCCACTGATAATTCATAGTGCTTTCCATCTGTCTTTCCGTAGCTGTCCAATGAATTTCTGATTTCCTGTAACAGTAATGTGAAATTCTTTGTGTCTGCTGCTGAGCCTTTGCATCC
>NZ_QUGP01000036.1:0-1274 GCF_003479125.1 Eubacterium sp. AF19-12LB
TGGAAAACTAGCAGGGTTTATGGCAGATGAAGCAGGAAGTGTGTCGTATGAGGGTGGTAAAAGTTCTACTAGAAGATTTTATCATGTTACAAATGAAGAAGCAGCAAAAAGTATAATTGAATCTGGACAACTTGGAAAAAAAGGAAATGTATGGGAGAACAGGGTGTTTGCATGGACAGAGCAACCAACAAAAAAACAAGCGAACATTGCAGGTATTGGAAAGGGGTATAATACTGTATTACAGTTTGAAACAAATGCGTCATTTGAATTAGATGCAGGGAATAAAGGAAAATCTATTGCAAATATTGTTGTTCAAACGACAGATGGACAGAAAGTTCCAATATCTGTATATAATGTTAAGAGGGTTGGATATAAGAAAGAGTGGTGGCAATTTTGGAAGAAATAAAGGTATCAATTAATGAAGATTATATGTTGGATTATATAAATGTATATGGTGAAAATGTACATGATTACATATCGAAAGGAGAATATTATTTTAAATTTGGCAAGATATATGGAATCATATGCGAACAAGGTGCTGGAGGAGAAGTGTTATCACAAATTATTACAAATAAATTATTTGATGATAAGACAACAATTTTTATTGATGGAATAAAAATTGATTCCATTTATGATTTGGCATGGCATGTTGGAAAAGGTGTCAGAACAGGTGGATTATTTGAAAGAGAATTAAGTGTTCAAAAAGCATTAGAGTTAGCTATTAAAAAAAATAAACGGTATGAAAATATTGACACAATTCTTGAAGAATTTCATTTGTCACGTCATAGAATAAAATATTGTTTATCAAATATGGATGTTTGGGAGAGATGGAGAGCGTCTATTGCAATAGGATATGCTCAGGGAAAACAAATTTATTGCTTTCCCTGGATGGATTCATTATATTTTTATGATTGTATGATTAATTCTTCAGTATTTAGATTTTTTAAGAAGATAACTGGAGAAAATGGATTGATTATTTTGCCAACAGCTAGAGAAAAAAACGTTAAAGGTCTTGCAGATGAAATAGTAAAGATTAATTGTCCAAGATTTGAACATTGTATTTCGGAATCTGAATATTTTAAAAAGTATTTCTTATGAGTATAATGAATTTGTATGATAATAGGCATAAGAAATAATAAAATGGTTCAGCGATAGTTTATTGTTTATGAACTTACATATGTACATATATTAATGATTATATTTTAGGTAATAGGTGCAGGAAATGTATATGAAACCCTAACCCAGAACGGTTACATTTATTGCGGAGACAATCC
>NZ_QUGP01000037.1:0-1068 GCF_003479125.1 Eubacterium sp. AF19-12LB
AATTTTCCCTGCCGAATATTCTTTTCCTAAATAAATTGCAAATTCTCCATCTTTCATCAATATAGTCACCTCACTCTTTCTTTATTTAACTGGTATAAATTTATTATCTGCCTTACTATATATAGCCTTAAGTATTTCAGTTCCGTCTCTTTTTATCTCGAATAATTTAGCACCATCCATAATATCTAAATATTTCTTCAATCTAAATTCCGGTATTATCTCTCCATTTTCTGCCTTTGTAAACCCATTTCCGGTAAAAGGCGGATCTTCAGTTACTGTTTATAAGGCTTCCTTCTTTAGCTTCTGTCGGCTCCAGATTGCTGATTATTCTTGCAAGGTCACCTCCATACTTTTAAAATAATACGCAGTTATAGTTTTTATAATTTATAAAATATACACTTTAGCAATTTTATGAAATTCAATATCACTTTTAAAATTTGCTTTTATTTTTTCATAAAACAACTTTATATTTCTTAATTGCTCACAATAATTGTAAAAAACAATATATCCGCTTATTTTTGATACATTTTTCACTATATATTTGCCTCCAAATTTTACATCTATATTTTCATTGTTGTTTAAAATTGAGATTTTTTTAATGTCCTCAATTCCTATAGAATAAATATCGTCACTAAACCATAATCTAATACTGCATATTACTTCATCAAATTTATTTTTTTCTGCATAATTGCAAATATATTTTCTTTTCGATTCATCCATAGGATCATATGCTTTTTTGTATAAAACCGCCGCATATATTATTGCGGTCTCTATATCCGCTTCAATCACTAATTTTTTCTCATCTCTATGTACATCCAAAACATCATATTTATTATTAACATTTGCTTTTTTTATTTCAATATGATCTTCCGGATATATTTGCTTGCAATTATATAATATAATTTTATCTCTTATATTTTTTATAACACATTCTTTATCATTTAATAATGATTCAAACTCATTATTCAATCTCAATTCTTCCATCCTTAACACTCTCCGTATATTCTCATCTTTACAACAAACGCATTCCAAAACGAATATTGTCATTTCGAATGCGCTTGTCATAAT
>NZ_QUGP01000038.1:0-1015 GCF_003479125.1 Eubacterium sp. AF19-12LB
TTATCAGGAAGATTGTAACCTTTCATTATTAGATGGAAAGACAATCGCAATCATCGGTTATGGTAGCCAGGGACATGCACATGCATTAAACTTAAAGGAATCAGGATGCGATGTCATCATTGGTTTATATGAAGGAAGCAAGTCATGGGCTAAGGCTGAAAAACAGGGATTTAAGGTATATACAGCAGCAGAAGCAGCAAAGAAAGCTGACATCATCATGATTCTTATTAATGATGAATTACAGGCTGATATGTACAAGAAAGACATCGAACCAAACCTTGAAGCAGGAAACATGCTTATGTTTGCACACGGATTCAACATTCATTACGGATGTATCGTACCACCTAAGGATGTAGATGTTACAATGATCGCTCCTAAGGCACCGGGACATACAGTACGTTCAGAATATCAGGCAGGAAAAGGAACACCATGTTTAGTAGCAGTAGAACAGGATGCAACAGGTAAGGCATTAGATATGGCTTTAGCATATGCATTAGGAATTGGTGGAGCAAGAGCCGGAGTTCTTGAAACAACATTCAGAACAGAAACAGAGACAGACTTATTCGGAGAACAGGCAGTACTTTGCGGTGGTGTTTGTGCATTAATGCAGGCAGGATTTGAAACATTATGCGAAGCAGGATATGATCCAAGAAACGCATACTTTGAATGTATCCATGAAATGAAGCTTATCGTAGACTTAATTTACCAGTCAGGATTTGCAGGAATGAGATATTCAATATCAAATACAGCAGAATATGGTGATTATGTAACAGGACCAAAGATTGTTACAGCAGAAACAAAGAAAGCAATGAAGAAAGTACTTAGCGACATTCAGGACGGAACATTCGCAAAAGAATTCTTACTTGATATGTCACCGGCAGGACGTCAGGTACACTTCAAGGCTATGAGAAAGTTAGCTTCAGAACATCCATCAGAAAAAGTTGGACAGGAAATCAGAAAACTTTACAGCTGGAATAATGAAGAAGACAAGTTAATCAATAACTAAGATTGATTT
>NZ_QUGP01000039.1:0-843 GCF_003479125.1 Eubacterium sp. AF19-12LB
TTCTTTGGATCTCTTCCGGTGTCCTTCTTTACTTCCTTCCAGCCTCTTGTATATGGTGCAACACCAACTACAATCTTTGAATAATCAATGCCATCTCCATATTTATTTTCCAAATATTTAATACATGAATCTACAGAAAGTGCTGCATCCCCTCCGTCATATGCAGGGTTTGTATAAAGTGCTGTCTGATGAGCCGTGAATCCACCCCATGCACCATTTAAGTCATATGTCATCATATTTGCAAAATCAACTATGTTTAACACCTTGTCGTATTCGATTGCTGACATCATTGTTGGTGATGCTGACATTGCCACTGATAATTCATAATGCTTTCCATCTGTCTTTCCGTAGCTGTCCAATGAATTCCTGATTTCCTGTAACAGTAATGTGAAATTCTTTGTGTCTGCTGCTGAGCCTTTGCATCCCTTGTCTATTGCCACTCCGTTTCCTTCAGGATCAGGATCTCTGTCTGCTGTTGGGTATTCCCAGTCGATGTCTACAAAGTCATATCCATAGCAGTGAACAAACTTTGCCACATTGTTTGCGAAATTCTTTCTTGTCTTGTCTGATGCTGCAAGTTTTGGGAAATCTCCTGATCTTGTCCATCCTCCAACTGAAATACCTATTTTCATGTTTGGATATTTCTGTCTTAAGAGTACCATTGCTCCCAATACACCTGCGTACTTGTTATCGCTTCCAACTGAGTATCCAACGTTTGGATTCTGATAATCTGCCCATGTGTCTGTTGTGATTAAGTCTCCATTTGCATCTGCATCCATAAATGCAAAATTCAAATGTGTTATTAAACTTCCGTCAATCTTGTCAGGTGTAAAGTTTTTCTGT